>NZ_MWLL01000251.1 GCF_002198675.1 Kineosporia sp. R_H_3
GCGACGCCTCCCCGGGACCGTGCAGCCCTGCGCCGCGGGTGACGTGGCGGTCGTCCCGGGCACGGGCGGGGTCGTCGGCGGCGGGGCCGTCGTCGGCGCGGTCGTCGGGACCGTCGTCGACAGCGTCGGCGCCGCACCGGCCGGCCCGGCGACCGCGGCGAGGAGCGCGGCCGCGACCCCCAGCACCGCGACCGGTCCGACGAGGGCGGTGCGGCGGATGCTCGTGGTGCGTCCCTGCGGTTGCGCGCTCATCGCGGCGCCTCCTGACGACGTGTCGGCTCCCCCGGTCCGGAGCCGGCCGGACGAGGCGGGACGCCGTCGTCCGCCCGACCCAGGACCTGTCGGCCACCGCGGCGCAGGGCTGCACGGTCCCGGGGAGGCGTCGCCCGGAGGCACCAACGCCGCAGTGCCCGGGATGGCCGACGGTCACGGGGAACCACCCGCTCGGCGCCTGGACGGCACCGGCCGGGCACCCACGGTGCCCGGCCGCCCGAGGCCGAACGGGTTGCGGCCGAACGGGTCACGGCCGGACGGGTCGCGGCTCCGCGGCCCTTTCAGGAGCCGTCAGGCGCTGGTGGCGCCCTCGAGCCGCTCGAGCCGGCGACGGGCGGCACCGGCCGCGGGCGGTCCGTCGGACAGGAGCGTGCGCAGCGTCGTGAGGAGCGCGCCGGTCGCGGCCCGCGGCACCCGGACCCCGCCGTCTGGCAGCCCGAGCAGCTCGCGGTGCTCCGGGCGCAGGGTGGAGACCGCCCCCGCGAGGAGGACGGCGTACCCGGCCCGGGCGGCGACGGGCAGCGGCGGCCGGCGGAGGAACTCGAGCGTGCGCCGGGTCACCTCGGTCGCCGCGAGGTTGCCCGCCACGTCGGCCATGTACGCGTCGAGGTCGGCCCGGCTGCGCGGCGGCGCGGTCGCGCCGACGAGCTCGGCGGCGGTCGCCCACTCCCCGACGTAGGCGTCGGCCCCACCGGGGATGCCACCGGCGAAGGCCTCGTGGGTGGCGAGGAAGGAGTCGGTGAAGGCCGCGTGCACCCAGAGCAGGAGGCGCTCCTCGTCGGCGCGGTACGGCCGCTGCTCGCCGTCGCCCGCGTCGTACGTGCCGCGGACCTTGCGGTGCATCCCGCGGACCCGGGCCGCCTCCCGGTCCGCCGCGGCGCGGGAGCCGAACGTCGTCACCGTGAGCCAGCGGGTCGTCCCGGCGAGCCGGGCCAAGGGGTCCGCGCGGTAGGTCGAGTGCTGGTCCACCCCGGCGATAGCCGCCGGGTGCAGCGCCTGCACGAGGAGCGCCCGGATCCCGCCGACGAGGGTCGCGAGGTCGCCGTGGACCGCCCAGACCGCCGAGCCCGGACCGAAGTAGCCCGCGTCGTCGCCGTCCTTCATGTCGAGGACCCACTGCGGCGTCCCGGTGGAGTCACCGCTGACGATGCCGCGCAGCCCGGCACCGACCCAGGCCGAGAGGGCGCGACGGGGCGCGGAGACGAGGGAGCGCAGGTCCGGCATGCCTCCACGGTGCCGGGCCGCGGGCCGGTCCGCCACACGGGGCCGGGCGGACCGCCCGGTCGGACGCCCGGCCGGTCAGGCCGTGCCGCCGACGGACAGGTCCGTCGCGGCGAGGACCCGCATCCCGGGCCCGGCGCCCGGGTCGCCGTCCGGGGCCGGCGTGGTGCCCTCGACGACGAGGCTCGCCCGGCGGCCGGCGAGGACGAGCGTGGCGAGCGCGTTGCCGAAGTGCGGCCCGGCGACGAGGTCCCAGCCGAGCGAGGGCCGCGGCGCGCCGCCGACGGCGCCGAGCAGCGCGCGGGCCGTGCGCCGCGCGGCGCCGCTCCAGGCGAGCCGGAACGCCAGCCGCATCGGGGTCGGCACCCGGTTGTGCAGCGGCGAGCACGTCACCTGGTGGACGGCGGACAGCGCCGGCCCGGTCCCCTGCGGCCAGCGCGCCCGGCAGACGTAGGAGTGGTGCACGTCCCCGGAGAGCACGCTGACCGTCGCCGGGGCCGGGCCGCGCGCACCGCGGGCCAGCCCGTGGAGCAGGTCCGCGAGACGCTCGAACGACTCCCCGAAGGCGGCCCAGTGCTCGAGGTCCGCGCCGCGGCGCAGCCGCTCGCCGAACGCCGCCCGGCGCGGCCGCCGGTCGGCCGCGAGCCGCTCGTCCCACGCCTCGACGTCGTGCAGCGCCGGTGCGAGCAGCCACGGCAGAGAGGTCCCGACGAGCACGTGCTCGACGCCGTCCCCGGGCCCGAGGGTGAGCTGGCGGCCGACCCACTCCCACTCCGGGTCGCTGAGCATCGAGCGCCGGTCGCCGTCGAGCATCCGGCCGCAGCGGGAGTCGAGGACGACGAGCCGGACCGGCCCGAGGTCGCGCCGGAACGACCACCGGTAGCCCTTGGCGCCGTCCGCCTCGGCGTCCGCGCGCAGGGCGAGCGCCCGCAGCAGCGGCCCGGCGTCCGTCCCGGGCGGCAGGTCGCGGACGGCGCACCAGGTCGCGTCCGCGTCGAGCTCGTCGGGCGAGAGGTTGCCCAGGTGCTGGTAGACCCAGTACGACGACAGCCCGGCGACGATCCGCTCGGCCCACCACGGCTCCTGCGCGGCGTCCCGGCGCCACGCGCCGGAGGTGTTCCAGTCGTCGTGGACGTCGTGGTCGTCGAAGATCATCGCCGTCGGGACGGTCGACAGCAGCCAGCGCACCTCCTCGTCGCACCAGGACTCCCGGTACAGCCAGGTGTACTCCTCGAAGTCGGCGACCTCGCCGCGCGGCTCGGTGTCGCCGCCCCGGCGCTCCCGGATCCGGCGCCGCACCTCGTCGGTCGTCTCGTCGGCGTAGACCTGGTCGCCGAGCAGGAGGAGCAGGTCCGGCCACACGTCGTCCGCCCCGGACCTGGCGGCGGCCGCGAGCCGGTGCGCCAGCGCGTCGAGCGAGTCCGGGCCGTAGGACGCCGCACCGGTGAGGGCCCGCGGGGTCGCGTACCGGCAGGAGCCGAAGCTGACCCGGACCGGGCCGCCGTGCCCGAGGGCGCGGATCCGGCTCGGCGGGAACGTCGGGCCGCCGCCGCGGGGGCGCGGCCAGACGGTCACGCCGTCGAGCCGGACGTCGTACTCGGTCACCGAGCCGGGCTGCAGGCCGCGGACGACGACGAGCGCGTAGTGGTGGCCCTCGACGGTGACCGTGCGCGCCTCGTGACCGGCGACGGCGACGGTGCAGGGTGCGTCCGTCTCGACCCACACCGTCGCGTGCGTCGGCCCGACGTGGCGCAGGACGGGTCCGACGGTCAGCTCGGGCACGAGGACCGTCCTACACGAACCGCGGGCCCGGCGCCCGTCCGGGCGACGAGGTCCTGCACCGCCGTCAGACCCCGATCGTCAGCGAGGCCGTGAACCCGCTCGCCGCGTCGCCGGCCATCGACGCGATCTGGTGGATGCCGCCGTCCTCGCCGAAGACGTTGTCCGCGGCCAGGCTGGTCCCCGCGAGGTTGGCCACGCTCGCCTCGTAGCCGGCCGTCGCGTAGGCCGCGCTGCAGGCCTCGGCGGGCAGGGCGATCTGCGAGGTCTTGACGATCGGGCCCGACGTCGTCGCGTCGTCCGCCGAGCCGTAGACCTCGAAGTGGATGTGCGGCCAGCGTCCGCTGTAGCAGCCCGGGAAGACCGTCGTGAACGTCGCCGTCCCGCTCGCGTCGACCTCCTGGACGCCGCGCAGGAAGTTCTCGTTCTCGAAGCCCTGCGAGTAGAGCGAGTAGTTGCCGTCGGCCGTGCAGTGCCACACGTAGACGGCCGCGCCGGTCAGCGCGTCGCCGGTGGCGGTGTCGCGCACCGTGAGCCGCACCGTGAGCGGGACGCCCTCGGCCTTCGTCGTAGAGGACCCGAAGCTCGAGGTGATGTCCTTGCGGACGATGCCGGAGTCGTCGAGGACGTTCACGCCGTTCGAGCCGTCACCCGGGTACGGGCCGGCGGTCTCGTCCGGCACCTCCGTGAGGTCGCCGGACGACGAGGACGACGACGAGGACGACGCCGACGACGTGGCGGCCGACGAGGACACGCCGCCCGTCGACCCGGACGACGCGGATCCGCAGGCGGCGAGCAGGGCGGCGGCGCTCACCCCGCCGAAGAGGCCGAGGAGGCGCCGCCGGTCGACGAGGGTCTGCACGTCGTAGACGAGGCCGCGGTCCTCCTCGTCGATCTCGCGGCCGTTCGCGTCCGTCCAGCGCGGGTCGGTCGTGGTCATCGGTGGGCCCTCGTTCCGTGTGCGTCGTGGTGGACGCCCGGCCGTCCTGCGGCCGGGCACGACGAACGTAGGCGAGCAGCCCTGGTGCTCCGCTGGGCACCACCTGGGTGCCCGCTGTGAGCCGCGGTCAGCGGGCCGCGGGCTCCGTGCGCGCGGCGAGGTCACGGCGCACCTGCGCCATGTCGACGTCGCGAGCGGCCTGGACCAGCTGCTCGAGCGCGGGCGCGGGGAGCGCGCCGGGCTCCATGTAGAGCACGACGCCGTCGCGCAGCACCATGAGCGTGGGGATCGAGCTGATCTGCAGGCTCCCCGCCAGGACGCGCTCGGCCTCGGTGTCGACCTTGGCGAAGGTGATGTCCGCGTGCTTCTCGCTCGCGGCCTCGAAGACGGGGGCGAACATCCGGCACGGGCCGCACCACGCGGCCCAGAAGTCGACGAGGACGATGCCCTCGCCGGTCACGGTCTCCTCGAAGGTGGCCTGGGTCAGGTCGACGGTCGCCATGCGCGTGCTCTCCTCACGGGTGCGGACCCGACGGGTCCGGGACGGGTGCTCCGTCCACCCGAACCCATACCCCCCTGGGTATATTCCCAGGGGGGTTCGGGCACATGGTTCAGGCCAGGGTCGCCACGTCGATGACGAACCGGTAGCGCACGTCGCTGGCGACGACCCGGTCCCACGCCTCGTTGACCCGGTCGGCGGCGATGACCTCGATGTCCGCACCGAGCCCGTGCTCGGCGCAGAAGTCGAGCATCGCCTGGGTCTCGGGGATGCCGCCGATCATCGAGCCCGCGAGGCTGCGCCGGGCGGGGATGAGGGCGAACGCGGAGACGGGCATCGGGTGCTCGGGTGCACCCACCTCGACGAGCGTCCCGTCGACGGCGAGCAGCCCGAGGTAGGCGTCCATCTGGAGGTTCGCGGACACCGTGTTGACGATGAGGTCGAACGTGCCGGCGAGGCTCTCGAACGTCGCGGGGTCGCTCGTCGCGTAGTAGTGGTCCGCCCCGAGGCGCAGACCGTCCTCGCGCTTCTTGAGCGACTGCGACAGCACGGTCACCTCGGCACCCATCGCGTGCGCGATCTTGACGCCCATGTGACCGAGGCCGCCGAGGCCGACGATCGCGACCTTCTTGCCGGGGCCGGCGCCCCAGTGGCTCAGCGGGGAGTACAGCGTCACGCCGGCGCACAGGAGCGGGGCGGCGACGTCGAGCGCGAGCCCCTCGGGGATCCGCAGCACGAAGTCCTCGGTGACGACGATGTGCGTCGAGTAGCCGCCGGCGGTGGGCCGACCGTCGCGGCCGACGCTGCCGTAGGTGCCGATGTTCCCCTGGGAGCAGTACTGCTCGAGGCCGCGCCGGCAGTTGTCGCACTCGCGGCACGAGTCGACCATGCAGCCGACGCCGACCCGGTCGCCCACGGCGTGCCGGGTCACCGCGGGGCCGACCTCGGCGACGACGCCGGCGATCTCGTGGCCGACGACGATCGGCCAGGTGACCGGGCCCCACTCCCCGCGCGCGGTGTGGATGTCGGAGTGGCAGATCCCGGCGTAGTGGATGGCGATGAGGACGTCGTGCGGGCCGAGGTCACGGCGCTCGACGGTCGTCGGGACGAGGGGTTCGGTGGCGCTGGGCGCGGCGATGGCCTTGACGGTCAGCACGGGGGCTCCTGGAACGGTGGCGGTCGGTGAGCGAGGACGCCGTCGGCCTCGGGCCCGTGCTCTCGCACGGTGGACTCCGGCGAGCGTAACCCGCTACCGCCCGGCGAGCAGCGCGCGAAGCCGCGCTTCGGCGTCCTCCCGGCGCACGACCCGGACCCGGTCCCAGCCGTCGAGGGCGGTGCCGCGCCGGTCGGCGGACACGTAGCGGTCGCGCTGCTCGGACCAGCGCTCCCAGTGCCCGTCGAACGATCCCGGGTCGAGCACCCGGCCCCGGGCGTGCTGGCCGGCGAGCGCCTGCGCCCGGCCGGCGTCCACGTAGACGAGGGCGGGGCGCCAGCCCCGGGCGCGCGCCAACCGGACGACGAGGGCGTTGCGGCGCGGCCGCGTCGCCGGCTCGTGGACGACGAGCGCCCGCGCCCGCAGCGCCCGCGGCCCGGCGGCGACCAGGCCCAGAACCGTCACGGCGTGCAGGGTGTGCACGAGCGGACGGTAGGCCCGGTAGGGCAGCAGGCGCCCGAGCGTCGCGGCGAACCGCGCCCGGTGCCCCTCCGGGTCGACGACGAGGACGCCGTCCCGACGGGCCGCGACGCGGGCGAGCACCGTCGTCTTCCCGGCGCCGGGGACCCCGCCGACGACGACGAGGTCCGGCGCCCCGGCGGGGCGCCGCGGCGCCGGCGGCGCAGGGCCGGACCGGTCGAGCAGCGCGGGCATCGCTCCCCCCTCGGCTGGAAGGCTCGGACACCCTGTCCAACGCCCCGCGGGCCGCGGGGTTCCGGCCGTTCCGTCCGTTCCGCCCCGACCGGGGCGCGGGCCGTCAGGAGCGGCGCCTCGCCTCGCCGTCGCCGGCACCGTCCCACGCGGTGACGTCGAGAACGACCGACTGCCCGTCGGACCGGGTGTCGGACCGGGTGCCGGACCGGGTGCCGGACCGGGTGTCGGACTGGGTGCCCGACTGCGCGTCGGACCGTCCGCCGCTGGTCCCGCCGGCCACGAGGCAGGCCTGCGGGACCAGGACCGAGGCCGTGATCCCGTGGCCGGCCGACGCCTCGAGGACGACCTCGACGTCGTGCCGCGCCGCGAGCCGGCCGACGACGTGCAGCCCGAGCAGCCGGGCGGCCCCGACCTGCCCGCCGACCCGGCGGATCCGGGAGTTCGCGAGGTCCAGCTCGTCGCGGGTCATCCCGATGCCCTGGTCCACGACGCGCAGCCGGTAGCCCTCGGGGACCCGGACGCCGCCGACGACGACCCGGCTCACGGGCGAGGAGAAGGTCGTCGCGTTCTCGAGGAGCTCGGCGAGCAGATGCGCGAGGTCGGGCGCGACGGCGCCGGGGACCGCGGCCTCCTCGAGGTGGTGCAGCTCGACGCGGACGCCCTCCTCGATCTCGGCGAGCGCGGCCCGGACGACCTCGGTCAGCGGCACCGGCTGCGCCCGGGACGGCGCCGGCGGAGCGCCGGCGAGGACGAGGATGCTCGCCGCGTTGCGACGCACCCGCGCCGTCGACCGGTCGATGCGGAAGGCCGCGGCCATGACGGCGGGGTCCTGGGTGACGCGCTCGAGATCGGTCACGTGGGCCTGCACGCGCGTGAGCAGCGCCTGGTTGCGGCGCCCGAGGTTGAGCAGCATGTCCGCGGACTCCCGCTCCCGGCGGTGCTGCTCGACGGCGAGCCCGACGGCGGCGTCCTGCAGCCCGGTGAGGGCGGCCGCGAGGTCCGCGAGCTCGTCGCCGGTCGCGACGGTGACGGGCTCGAGCACCGGCGGCGGGTCGCCGTCCTCGCTCGCGGCGATCCGCCGGACCGCCTCGGGCAGCCGTTCCCGGGCGATCTCGACCGCGGCGGCCGTGACGGTCCGGATCGGACGCACGACCCGGACGACGAAGACGACCAGGAGCAGCAGCAGCGCCACCACCCCGACGCCTCCGAGCAGGACGACGAGCTGGCGCTGCCGGGCCACGGCGGCGTCCCGGGCGGCGATCCGCTCGCCGACGACGGTCTCCAGCCGGGCGGTCCCGGCGGCCAGCCGCTCGGCGGCCCGGACGTCGGGGCCGCGGACGGCGGCATCGGCCTCGTCGGCCGCACGCACGTCGCGCGCCGCGGTCCGCACGAGCACCACGAGCTCGCGGTCGTAGGCCTGCACGAGCTCGGC
Source organism: Kineosporia sp. R_H_3 (assembly GCF_002198675.1). GTDB lineage: Bacteria > Actinomycetota > Actinomycetes > Actinomycetales > Kineosporiaceae > R-H-3. The sequence continues at coordinate 8,012 of NZ_MWLL01000251.1, forward strand.
GCGCGCGGCCCGGGCGGCCTCGAGGTCCGCCCGGGCGAGCGGGTCCTCGACCCGCCCGGCGAGGGACGCCGCGAGCGCGTCGGCGCGCGCCGCACGGGCCCGCAGGGTCGCCGTCCGGGCGGTGAGCGCCTGCGGGTCGGCGGCCAGGAGGAGGTCCTGCCAGGCCCGGCCCTGCTCCTCGTGGGCGAGCCGCACCTCCTGCGCCAGCCGCGCGTCCGCGACCTCGTCCGCGACGAGGCGCCCGTAGGCCGCCGAGGTCGCCGCGACCTGCTGGAGCAGGAGCAGGACCGCGACGACGAGCAGGACCAGCAGCCCCGCGACGACGACCGAGATCTTCGCCCCGATACCCGGCCCGGCCGACCTGACGGGTCCTGCGACGTCGTGGGACGCGGTGCGTGCTTCCACAGCTGCTAGCCCTCCCGGGGCCCGACGGTTTCAGCAGTCGATGTCACTCTGCAATATCAAACGACTACCATTGGTGATCGGATAACCGCCCATACATCACCAGTTGTGACAGGCGCTGTCAACCGAGTCACCATGATTCCCTGGTGTCATCGCTCAACCACCTGACGTCACCACTCGTCGTGACCCGGGACCTCCGCGGCGGGCATGCCGCTGCCCTCTGACAGGCTGGTGCGCCGTGAAGCCGATCCAGTTCCCGCGCGTCGGGGCCGAGCGCGAGGGCGCCTCGCCCGACCTGGCGCGCTACGCGTACCTGTCGATCGCCGTCGCGGTGACGACGATCGCCCTGAAGACCGGGGCCTACCTGCTCACCGGCTCCGTCGGACTCCTGTCGGACGCCGCCGAGTCGGGCGTCAACCTCGTCGCCGCCGTCATCGCCCTCGCCGCCCTGCGGGTCGCGGCCCGCCCCGCCGACGACAACCACCACTTCGGGCACGGGAAGGCGGAGTACTTCTCGGCCGGCGCCGAGGGCGTCATGATCTTCGTCGCCGCCGGGGTCATCCTCGTGACGGCGGTGCAGCGGTTCCTCGACCCGCAGCCGCTGGAGAGCGTCGGGCCGGGGCTCGCCATCTCGACGGTCGCCTCGGTGCTCAACGGCGTCGTCGGCGTGCTCCTGGTCCGGGCCGGCCGCCGGCACCGGTCGGTGACGCTCAGCGCGGACGGCAAGCACCTGCTCACCGACGTCTGGACGTCGGTCGGCGTCATCGCGGGCGTCCTGGTCGTCGCGCTCACGGGCTGGCAGCGGCTGGACCCGGTCATCGCGGCCCTCGTCGCGGTGAACATCCTGGTCACCGGCTACCGCCTCGTCTCCGAGTCCGTGGTGTCCCTGCTCGACGCCGCGCTGCCGCCCGAGGACCTCGCCCGGGTGACCGCCGCGCTCGACGGCCTGCGCTCCCCCGAGGTCGACTTCGCCGACGTCCGCAGCCGGGTCTCCGGTCGGCACCGGTTCGTCTCCCTGAAGATCCTCGTCCCCGGCGGCTGGACGGTCGCCCGGGCCCACGACCTCGCCGACGAGGTCGAGGCGACGCTGGGAGCGGCGCTGGAGGACCTCGACGTCACGACCCACCTCGAGCCCGCGGGCACGCCCGCCGTGCCGGGCCGGCGGTAGCGCCGACTCACCCGCACGACCCCTTCAGCCGCCCGCCGCCCGCACCGATCACCAGGACGGGAGCAGGCCGTGTCCTGCCTCCTGCCGACGGCCGGGACGCCCCACCGGTCGCGAGCACGCACCGGGAGGTCCGCCCGTGCCCGACGTCCGCGCCCTGCCGATCCGCTGGCGGCTCACCGTGCTCGGCGTGGTCGGGGTGTCCGTCGCCCTGACGATCGGCGTCGCCGCCTTCGTCGAGGCCGCCGCCGTGTCGGCGGCGGCCGCCACCGTCGAGCGGATGGACCACCTGCACGTCCTCGTCGTCGCGGCGGACGTCGAGCACGGCGCCTCGCAGACCGCGACCCGCTCGGCCCTGCTCGCGCAGACCCAGCAGGCGCAGGCCGAGGCGGTCGCCGGTCAGGAGGAGGCCCGCGGGACGGTCACGCGGATCGACGCGGAGATCGCGGCGATGGAGAAGGACCTGCCGGCCGACCTCGCGCGGTCGACGACCGCCTACCGCAACGCGATGGCGAGCTACCTCGACGCGGCGGCGACGGCGATGCCACGGCTCGCGGAGCTCGGCCCCGCCTCACCGGCGGCGCCGTCGGCCCTCGTCGACGACGACGCCCGGGTCGCCGCGGTGGACCGGGCCGCGAACGCGGTCCAGGAGCAGGTGTCCGCCGCCTCGGCGGCGGCGTCGGCCGACCTCGCCCACCGGCTGGCCCGGCTGCGCCAGGTCGTCGTCGTCGCTCTCGTCGTCGGGGTGCTCGCGATGGCCGCGGCGACGCTGTGGATCGCCCGGTCGATCACCGTGCCGGTGTCGAGGATGGTCTCGGCGCTGCGCGCCGTCGCGGGCCGCGACCTCACCGTCGTCGTGGACACCGCGCACCGGGACGAGATCGGCGCCATGGGCCGCGCCCTCGCCGAGGCTCTCGAGGGGGTCCGCGGCACGATGCGTGCCCTCGACGACGCCTCGACGACACTGGCGTCGGCCGCCCAGGAGCTGACCGGCGTGGCCGGCGAGCTCGAGGAGAACGCGAGCGTCGCCTTCGAACGCGCCGAGCAGGTCAGTGCATCGGCCGGGGAGGTCTCCGGCGGCGTCGGGGCGATGTCCGCCGCGACCGAGGAGATGAGCGCGTCGATCCGGGAGATCGCGCACAACGCCTCGCAGGCCGCGGACGTCGCGAGCGGGGCGGTGCGGACGGCGGGCGAGACGAGCGGGGCCGTCGAGCGGCTCGGCCAGGCGAGCACCGAGATCGGCGAGATCCTGCGGACCATCACGGCCATCGCCGAGCAGACCAACCTTCTCGCGCTCAACGCGACGATCGAGGCGGCCCGGGCGGGCGAGGCCGGCAAGGGCTTCGCGGTCGTCGCGAGCGAGGTCAAGGACCTCGCGCAGGCGACCGCCCGCGCCACCGAGGACATCGCCGGCAAGATCGAGGCGATCCAGGTCACGACGAGCACCGCGACCCGGTCGATCGCCGAGATCACCGACGTCGTCGGCGAGATCAGCGACATCCAGGCGACGATCGCCGCGGCCGTCGAGGAGCAGTCCGCGACGACCGCCGAGATCAGCCGCAGCGTCTCCGACGTCGCGGCGGGTTCCGGCACGATCGCCGAGACCATCGCCGGGGTCGCGGACGTCGCCGGGTCGACGTCCCGCGGTGCGGCGTCGACGCAGCGCTCCGCGGCCGACCTCGCCCAGCTCGCCGGGGACGTCCGCGACCTGGTGTCGGCGTTCCGGTTCGACGGCGCCGCCCCGTGAACGGGTGCACCCGTAAACCCGTGCGGCAGAACCGCTACGGTCCTGACAGAGTGGGCGCGTGACCGACCGCAGCGAGTCCTTCGACCTCAACCGTGCGAGCTGGGACGAGCGGGTGCCCGCCCACGCCGAGTCGCCCGACTACGCCCTCGACCGGTTCGCCGGCGACCCGGCCTTCCTCAGCGGCGTCGTCCGGTTCGACCTGCCCCGGCTCGGCGACGTCGCCGGTCTCGACGTCGTGCACCTGCAGTGCCACATCGGCACCGACACCGTCTCGCTGGCCCGGCTCGGCGCCCGCGTCACCGGCCTCGACTTCAGCGCGGCCGCGGTCGAGCAGGCCCGCGGCTTCGCCGCCGGTCTCGGGCTCGACGTCCCGTTCGTCCAGGCCGACGTGTACGACGCAGTGGATGCGCTGGGCGGCAACAGGTTTGACCTGGTGTTCACCGGCATCGGCGCGCTGTGCTGGCTGCCGGACATCGACCGCTGGGCGGGTGTGGTCGCCGGCCTGCTGCGCCCCGGCGGGCGGCTCTTCCTTCGCGAGGGCCACCCGATGCTCTGGAGCATCGACGAGACCCGCCCGGACGGGCTGCTCGTCGTCGAGCACCCGTACTTCGAGCGCGACGAGCCGGTCGTCTGGGACGAGGGCGGCACGTACGTGCAGACCGACCGCACATTCACCCGGAACGTCACCCACGAGTGGAACCACGGGCTCGGGGAGATCGTCACGGCGCTGCATCGGCACGGCCTCGCGCTGACGATGCTCGTCGAGCACTACAGCGCCCCCTGGGACACCGTCCCCGGCCGGACCACCGTCGACGACCTGGGCGAGTTCCGGCTCACGGACCGGCGCTGGCGGCTCCCGATGACCTACACGCTGCAGGCCACGAAAGCCTGAAACGAGAAACCTGAAACGTCTCGCCGCACATCGTCCGGGACGACGACCGCGACCCCCTCAAACAGGGGGGTCGGGGTCAACCGAACGGTCTAGCGGTTGCATCCTCCATGCGGTGCGACCTGCGGTTTGTCGCTCTCCGTAACGGATCGACTCCCCTTCAACTCGGCGTACCCGTCTCCCCCGATCGGGGCTGCCCAGGCACCCCTCGCCCCAAGGATCTTAGAGACCAATGGGCGACGCGTGGCCGGCCGGCCGCGCGGGAGTACGTCGGTGCGGGCGCGCCGGCGGTTTCAGAGGGGCGAACGTCATGACGGACGTGTCGACGAACCACGGCCGGGTCTCCCGGCGCACGATGCTCAGACTCGGCGCGGCGGGGACGGCCGCGACCGGGATGGCTGCGGCGAAGATCATCGCCACCCCCGACCTCGCGGACAAGGGCTGGCTCAACCGGAACGGTCTCTTCGAGGCGGCCGCGGTCGCATGGTCGGACTCGGTCTACATCGAGAACTTCCCGACGAGCCCGCTGATCCTCGAGCCGTTCAAGGACGCGCTGGCGATCCCGAAGGCGGCCAAGCCGACGCCGGCCTCCACGTGGAAGTCGTGGGCCGAGTCCCCGCGCAAGGACAAGCAGTCCTCGTCGCCGGACACCACGCACCAGATCTGGTGCGACGAGACCCCCGGCGCGACGCCCGGCACCGAGCCGATCGTCTACGAGTTCGACCTGCTCGTGCGCGGCCACTCGTTCACCTCCTCGAAGGTGCTGCCGATCGACTCGGGCGGCAAGCCCACGGTCTCGTTCGACTCCAACGGCACCTCCTACCCCGCGGGCACCGTCCGCACCCTGCCGCAGAGCACGATCTACGGCTTCAACGGCACGTTCCCCGGGCCGATGGTCAACGCCGAGTACGGCAAGCCGGTCGTCATCCGCTTCCGCAACCGGCTCGACGAGAACCCGTGGGGGTTGGACCGGCAGGACTTCGGGG
>NZ_MWLL01000252.1:0-13124 GCF_002198675.1 Kineosporia sp. R_H_3
ACCGGCGGCGGCCGCGAGCGCCGCGGCGGCGGCACCGCCGGTCCGCGGCCCGACCCGGGTGCCGAGGTCTCGGGTCGTCGCGAGCGCGGCGTCGGCACGGGCGTGCACGGCGGCCGCGCCGGGCCGGGCGAGGACCTCGACGAGGTACCACTCGAGCTCGTGGAGGAGCCGGACGACGGGCAGCAGCGCGTACGCCGTCGTGGCCGCGGCCGGGCCCGGTGCGAGCGTCGCCGTGAGCCGCTGCCCGGCGCCGAAGCAGTCGTAGCCGACGCAGCCGCGGAACCCGCCCTCGAGCAGCCGGTCGTGGACGCCGCACCGGCTGTCGGGCAGCAGGTTCGGGCACGGGACGCCGGCCGGCTTGGAGATCGGGAAGTCCGCGGACCGGGTGAACGCCGGGCCGGTGCAGCACAGCGCCCGGCAGCGTGAGCAGTCCGCGGCGAGCGCGGCCCGCGGGTGCCGCAGGTCGGCGTCGGCAGGCGGCTCCACGGCGCGCAGGCTACGCCATACCGGCACGCCTCCGCCGGGGGCGAAAGGTGCACACCGGCACGTACCGCCGTCCGCCCGCGCGGCCCGGTGCCGACATGAAAGCGTGTCGTCGTCCGGTGGGGTGCCGGACCCGTTGCGGCGCAAGCGATCATGGACGATGCAACGGCCCGGCACGGAAGCGGGGCGGTCCGCAGGCATGGATGCCTTCGTCGAGCAGTCCGTCGTGCTGCTCCTGCTCGCCTGGACCGGCGGCTTCTGCTGCTCGGCCCTCGTCGTCGGGGCGACCTCGCGGCGCCGCCGCGAGGAGTGGTCCCGGCTGCTGACCCGCCGGCCCGCGGCCCGCGCCGGTCGGCCCTCGCCGCCGCTCGTCCGGATCGCCGCCGGCCCCGTGGACCACGCCCAGTCGTTGCCGGAGCCGCTGCTCGCCTCCGCGCCGGCGTTCGAGCTCGCCGCGCCGCCGCGCACCCGCCGGGAGGCGCGCACCCGACGCTGACCCGCCGCCCGGCCCTGTGCTCAGGAGACGGTCGCGGTCGTCGTCACCGCGGGGCCGACGCCGACCGAGTTCGTCGCGGTGACCGTGAACGTCCTGCTGCCGGCGGGGACACCGGTGCACGCGGCCGTCGTGCCGGTGACGACGCAGGAGCCGCCGCCGGACACGGTCGCGGTGTACGAGGTCACCGCCGCGCCCCCGTTCCACGCCGGGGTCGACCACGACAGCGAGGCGGTGCCCGCCCCGGGGGTCGCGGACAGCGACTGCGGCGCCGACGGCGTGACGGTCACCGACCACTTCCGGGCCAGGTACTCCTCGACCTGGCGCCGCTCGGCGGCGGTGAGCGTCGTGTTGAGGATCATCACCTCGGGGACCGCGCCGTACCAGTGGTAGGAGTTGTTCGCGTGGGCCAGGCTCGCCCCGACCCACGACGTGTTGAACGCGCTGCTCGCGGAGACGACCGCCGGCCGGCCGGCGGTCCACAGCGTCACGTACGGCGAGGCGTGCTCGGCGGCGGCGAGCTGCGCGGACGAGGACCACACCCCGCTCGTCACGACGTTCGCGTTCCACGAGCTCGCCATGACGGCGGAGCTGTTGGCCTGCTTGAAGATGCCGCGGGCCTCCCCGGTGCTCACCCACCCCCAGGCGAAGACGTCGCGCATGCCGGACGTCGACGGGCTCGGGTCGGTCATCGTCGCGACGGTGAACATCGTGCTGGCGGCGGTGCCCTGCGGGAGGACGCCGATGTCCGCCTGCATGTCGTCGTCCGTGCCGTCGAACGCCGGGACCTGACGCCCGTTGACCGTCGTCAGCGCGGGACGCTGCGACGTCGTCCCCTGGTCGACCGAGGTCGCGTTCGGGGACTTGTCGAGCCAGCACCCGACGGTCGTCGTCGCGACCGCGCCCGAGCACGTGCTGCCGGCGAACATCCGCGACGGGTCGGCGCCGTCCAGCCACAGCTCGAGCCGGGCGCTCGTGAGCACCCCGGACGGGTAGGGCAGGACGGTCGCGGTCGACGACGCCGCTCCGGTCCCCGCGGCGTTCGTCGCCGTCACCGAGACCGTGTACGTGACCCCGTTCGTCAGGCCGGTCACGGTGCACGGGCTCGTCGCGGACGCGCAGGTCCGGGTCGGGAGCGTGCCGTCGGAGGGGACGGCGCTCGCGGTGTACGAGGTGATCGCCGAGCCGCCGGTGGAGGCCGGGGCGGTCCAGGAGACGGCCGACGTCGTGTCCCCGGCGGCCGCCGCGACACCTGTCGGGGCACCGGGCACGGTGTACGGCGTCACGGCGGCCGAGGCCGACGACGCCGGTCCCGTGCCCACGGCGTTCGTCGCGGTCACGGTGAACGTGTACGCGGTGCCGTTCGTCAGGCCGGTCACCGTGCACGACGTCGAGGCCGACGTGCACGTGAGCCCGCCGGGGGAGGACGTCACGGTGTACGAGGTGACCGCCGACCCGCCGTTCCAGGCGGGCGCGGTCCAGGACGCCGTCGACTGCGCGTTCTGGCCGCCGGTGGCCGTCACCGACGTCGGCGCCTGCGGGCTCACGGTCGTGCCCCACTTGCGGGCGAGGTACTCCACGACGGTCCGCTCGTCGGTGCGGCTCAGCGCCGACGGCAGCACGAGCACCTCGGCGAGGTCGCCGGTGAAGGCCGCCCCGGAGACGTTCTTGCCCAGGTAGAACACGTTCGAGGCGGTGAGTGCGGCGGTGTTCGTCGACGTCGCGGTGCCACGGGTCCGGCCGTCCGAGGACGCCTCGAGCGAGCCGCTGCTGCGCCGTCCGACGAGCACGTGCCCGGCGCCGTCGGCCAGCGCCGCGCTGCCGTGGGCGGTCGTGTCGGGGTTGCCGGTGCCGAACGCGGCGCGGCCGCCGGTCATCGTGAAGCCGTAGTCGGACTGGACGCCGCTGCCGGAGCCGTCGAGCAGCGGTGCGCCCGCGTACCACTGGCTGGTCGACGTCGCGACGCTCGTCGACGTCCGGGCCACCGCGAACAGCGTCATGTCACCGGACGTCGGCCGGGTCGTCGAGAGCTGGGACGTCCCGCCGAACGCGAGGGTCGTGCGGCCGTTGAGCGTGGTGCCGACGGTGGCGTTCGTGCCCGCGACCGCGTTGCGGGCCGCGGACGAGCGGTCCTTCCAGCACGCGACGGCGGAGCCCGTGCCCGTGCCGGCGGCCGTCGTGCACGCCGCGTCGCTGAACCGGTAGGCGCTGCTCGACGCGTCGAGCCACAAGGTGGCCGCACCGAGGACGGCGGAGGGGTAGGGGTTGGCGGTCGCGGCGGACGACGCGGCGCCGGTGCCGATCGCGTTCGTCGCGGTGACGCTCACCGTGTAGGTGATCCCGTTCACCAGCCCGGTCAGCGAGCACGGGCTCGTCGCGGCGGTGCACGTGACGTTCGGCAGGCTGCCGTCGGAGGGGACGGCGGTCGCGGTGTACCCGGTGACCGCCGAGCCGCCGTTGCTCGCCGGCGCGGTCCACGACACGGACGACGTCGTGTCGCCGGACGTCGCGGCGACCCCGGTCGGGGCGCCCGGCACCGTGGCCGGGGTGACCGTCGTCGTCGCCGACCGGTCCCCGGTCCCCGTGCTGTTCCTCGCCTCGACGTACACGGTGTACGTCGTGCCGTCCGTGAGGCCGGTCAGGGTGCAGGACGTCGCGGGCGGCGTCGCGGTGCACGAGAACCCGCCCGTCGTCGTCCGCGCGGTGTAGAGGTTGAGGGCCGAGCCGCCGACGTCCGACGGGGCGGTCCACGAGACCGTCGCCTGCCCGGAGGTGCCGGTCGCCGTCGCGGTGACGCCCGTCGGGACGTCGGGCGCGAGCGCGCCGCCCCACTTGTCGGCGAGGTACTTCTCCACGGCCCGGCGCTGGCTGCCGGACAGGTACGTGTCGTAGAGGAGCACCTCGGCGACGTCGAGGTCGAAGCTGCCGGTGAAGTTCTCGTGCCGGCCGACGCTCACGGCGTCCTGGGTGATCGGGCCGGACAGCGTCGAGGTCGAGCCCGGGGAGCCGGACGCCCGGGCCGAGTCGCTCGTGCCGCTGCGCTGGGCGCCGACGACGTCGACCCGGTTCACCGACGGCGTGCTGCCCGCGGCGACGCAGCCCAGTCCGCTGCCGGCGTCGTTGCGGTGCTGCAGCGCCCAGCTCCCCGAGCAGACCAGGAGAGAGAAGAGCGGGTTCTGCTCGGGGGTGCGGTCGATGAGGAACGTCGTGCCCGCGTCGACCGTGCGCTCGCGGGCGACGACGAAGAGGCTGCGGTCGCCGGTGATCCCGTAAGGGTTCGTCCCGGACCCCTTGAGCACCGTGGAGCCGGTGAAGGTCGGCACCCGGTAGCCGCCGAGGGTATAAGTGCCGTACGGCGGGCGCTCGCCCGCCGAGGGGGCGGTGACGTCGCGCGCGCCGCCGGACTTGTCCTTCCACGTCTGCACGCCGCCGGAGACGAGGCCGGTCTCCGACGACCCGGCCTGGGCGCCGTCCGCGTCAAGGTCGTCGGCGGCGAGCCACAGCTTCGCGTTCGCCGCCGACGGGACGCCGCTGAAGACCGTCGCCGCGGACGACGACGGACCCGTGCCGGCGCTGTTCGTCGCCGTGACGGTCACCGAGTACCGGGCGCCGCCGCCGGCGAGCCCGGTGAGCGTGCACGTCGTCGCCGGTGCGGTGGCGGTGCACGTCACCGTCGACCCGCCCGCGGTCGGGACGGCGGTCGCGGTGTAGCCGGTGACGGCGGAGCCGCCGTCCCAGGCCGGGGCGGTCCACGACACGTTCGCGGTCGTCGAGGCGGCGGCCGTCGCGGCGCCGTTGACCGCGGTCGGCGCCTGCGGGGCGACCGTCGTGCCCCACTTGCGGGCGAGGTACTCCTCGACGCTGCGGCGCTGCGCGTCCGTGACCGTCGTGCCGACGACGACGACCTCGGGGACCCGGCCCTGCCAGAAGTTGGTGAGGTCGACGTCCGCGCCGACGACCGCGACCGCCGTCCCCGTGCTCGTCGTGCTCGCCTGGGACGTCCACGTCCCGCTGCCGAACGGCGCCGTCCGTACCTGCGACGCGGTGAACTCGGAGGTGAGCAGCGACGGTGAGGCCAGCCAGGTCCCGCCGACCGCGCCGCCGTCGAACCGGGCGTCGGCGAACATCGTCGCGCTGCCGGCCATCTTGCCGTGGGTCCGGGCGCCGCTGACGCTGGTCGAGCCCCAGGTGACCGCGACCCGGAAGCCGCTCGAGATGGGGGCGGGGTCGTCGAGCGCCGCGACGAGGAACTGCGTGCTCGGCGACGAGCCGTTCGGCAGCAACGAGGGGGTCAGGGAGAGCCGGTCGTCGACGCCGTCGAGCGACGGGACCGAGCGCCCCGCGGCAGTCGCCAGGGCCGGCCGGGAGTTGCTCGTCGTCTGGACGGCGTGGTTCGCCTGGGCCGACTTGTCCTTCCAGCAGCCGACGGTCGTCGTCGCAGCGGCCCCGGTGCACGCCGACGACGCGAACAGCGTCGCGGTGTCCGCGCCGTCGAGCCACAGCCTCAGGTTCGCCGGCGACATCACGCCCGACGGGTAGGGCCACGTCGTCGCGGTCGCCGCGGGGCCGGTCCCGACGTCCGACGTCGCGGTGACCGACACGACGTACGCCTGCCCGTTCGTCAGGGCGGACCACGAGCAGGCCGTCGTCGGCACGGTCACCGTGCACGTGGCCGACCCGGACGCGGGGGCCGGGCTGATCGTCGCGGTGTACGAGGCGAGGGTGCCGCCGTTGCCCGCGGGTGCCGTCCACGTCGCGGCCACGGCACCGTCCGACGGCGTCAGCGTCAGGCCGGACGGGGCGTCCGGGAAGCCGTTGCACGGCGCGGCCGTGGTGGTCGCCGTCGCGGAGACCCACGCCCCGAGCCGGGCCCTGACGGTGGGGCTGACCGCGGTCGCCGGCACCGTGACCGAGGCGCTCGTGCCGGCCACGGCGGTCGCCACGGTGCTGCCGGCGCCGTCCGTGACGTCGTAGGTGAGCCCGGCGGGCGGGCTCGCGACCGGGGTCCACGCGACGAGGCAGGTCGTCGCGGCGGTCCGGGACGCGCTCACCGCGGTCGGGACGTAGCCGTCGAGCGAGCCGGCCGTCAGCGTCGCCGCCGGCCCCGCCGTCGTCGAGGAGAAGACCGCCCCGACGAGCCCGAGGACGAGCACGGCGGCGGCCAGCCCGAGCATGAGGACGGCGGCCAGGCCGCCGTCGCCGAGCCGCCGTCGCAGGGTGCCCGGCCGCAGGACCTCGCGGCGCGACGGCACGCTCCCGCGGGCGGCACGTCGTCCGTGCTGCCGCGGGAGGTTCCCGGCGCGCTGGGGGCCTGCCTCCACCCTTCGGTGATCGGCATCGCGCGCACTCGGCTCAAGGCCGGGCGGGCTTGAGGATCACGGGGGCGAAGCCGCCGGACGGGTGACCGCGCGGCGCGCCGCCGACAGCGCTCCGTGGTCACCCGGACCGGCTACAGTCGAACGCATGTTCGGATCCGTGGCTGCTGCCGACGCCCTCCTCGACGGTCTCACGCAGGCGCAGCGGACGGCGGTGACCCACGACGGCGGCCCGCTGCGGGTGCTCGCCGGGCCCGGCACCGGCAAGACGACGACGCTGACCCACCGGGTCGCCTGGCTGGCCGCGACCGGCGTGCCCGCCGAGCGGATCCTCCTGCTCACCTTCACCCGCCGGGCCGCGCGGCAGATGCTCGGCCGCAGCGAGGCGCTCCTCGCGACCGCGGCGCACCGGCACGGGGCGGCCCCCGGACGGGCCCGCGGCGGCACCTTCCACTCCGTCGCGCACCGCACGCTGCGCCGGCACGCGGCCCGGCTCGGGCTGCCGGAGGGCTTCGGCGTCGTCGACACCGCCGACGCCGCCGACGTCATGGACCTCGTCCGTCACGACCTGGGGCTCTCCGCGACCGACGGGCGGCGGTTCCCGCGCAAGGCGGCCCTGCTCGACGTCTACTCCCGGGTCGTCAACACCCAGCGGCCGCTCGCCGAGGTCGTCACCGAGACGGTGCCATGGGCCGCCGAGCGCGTCGACGAGATCGCTGCCGCCTGCCGCGGCTACGTCGCGCGCAAGCGGGCGCTCGGCGTCCTCGACTTCGACGACCTGCTCCTGCACTGGCACGCGGCGGCGCTCGACCCCGTCGTCGGGCCGACGCTGGCGGACGGCGTCGACCACCTGCTCGTCGACGAGTACCAGGACGTCAACGCGCTCCAGGTCGACATCGTCCGGGCGCTGCGGGCACGGGACGAGCGGCTCACCGTCGTCGGGGACGACGCCCAGGCGATCTACGGCTTCCGGGCGGCCGACCCGCGGCACATCCTCGACATGGAGGCGGTCTTCCCGGGGCTGACGACGGTCGTCCTCGAGACGAGCTACCGGGCCGGGCAGCCGCTCCTCGACGTCGCGAACGCCGTCGCCGCGGACGCGCCCGAGGGCTTCACCGCCGTCCTGCGCAGCGCCCGTGACCTGCCCGCGGACGCGCCCGGCGCGGCGGCCGGGGCGGGCGTGCCGGCCCCCGTCGGGCGGCCGACGCTGTGGCGGTGCGCGGACGACGAGGCGGAGGTCCGCGCGGTCTGCGAGCGGGTGCTCGCGCTGCGCGAGGAGGGCGTCCCGCTGCGGGAGCAGGCGGTGCTCGTGCGGACGGCGTCGCACAGCAACACCCTCGAGCTCGAGCTCTCCGCGCGGCGGATCCCCTACGTGAAGTACGGCGGTCTGCGGTTCCTCGAGGCCGCCCACGTCAAGGACCTGCTCGCCGCGTTCCGGTTGGCGGACAACGCGTTCGACGAGCTCGCGTGGTTCCGGCTGCTCCAGCTGCTGCCCGGTGTCGGCCCGGCGTCGGCACGCCGCGCGGTCGAGGCGCTCGGGGCGACGAACGACGGCGGGGCCGGTGGCGCCGGCGGCTCGGCGGCCGGCTCCGGCCAGGTGCTGCTGCGCTGGCCGCTCGCGGAGGCGGCGCTGCCGGTCTCCGCGCGCAGCGCGGCGTTCGCCGTCGTCTCGGCGCTCGTGCCGACGGACGGCGAGAGCGTCGCCGCCCACGCGGAGCGGCTCCGGGCGGCCGTGGCGCCCCTCGTCCAGGGCGCCTACCCGGACGGCCCCGCCCGGCTCGCCGACCTCGACGCGCTCGTCGCCGCGGCGGCGCAGCACGCGCGCCTGTCCGACGTGGCCGCCGACCACGTCCTCGAGCCGCCCGCCTCGACGTCCGACCTCGCCGGCCCGCCGACGATCGACGAGGACTGGCTCGTCGTCTCGACGGCGCACTCGGCGAAGGGCCTGGAGTGGGAGGCGGTCCACGTGCTCCACGCGAGCGACGGCGGGTGGCCCTCGGACCTCAACCTCACGACGTCCACCGGCCTCGAGGAGGAGCGGCGGGTCTTCTACGTCGCCGTCACCCGGGCTCGCCGCAGCCTCGACCTCTACCTGCCGCAGCGGTACCACCACCACCCGCGGGCCCGCGACGACAAGCACACGTGGTCCCAGCCGTCCCGTTTCCTCGGGCCGGGCGTGCGGGCGGTGCTCGCCGACAAGCCCTACGGCCACGAGGAGGACCGGGTCGTCGACGTCACCGCCGACGGCCGGCGGACGCCGGCGCAGAGCGCCGCGGACCTCGTCGCGGCGCGGATCGACGCCCTCTGGGGCTGAGCCCTCGGGCTTGTCGCCGGTCAGAACCGGGAGGCGATGGTCCCGACGGCGAACAGCACGAGCATGAACGCGGCCCCGGAGGCGACCCCGTGGGCGAACGCCCGGCGGGACGCCTTCTTGATCCGTCGGGCCTCCCGGGCCCGGCGCTTGGCCGCCTCCGCCTTGCGCTTGGCGGCCTCGGCCTGCCGGCGGGCCGTCGCCGCGGAACCGGTGCGGGCCTTCGCCGGCGGCCGGACGGCGGGCGGCTTCAGGGGCGCGGGCGCGGTGCTCGCGGCGTGCCTGATGTCCACGGTCGTCACAGCGGTTCTCCTCGACACGCCCGCACGTGCGGTGCCGGGCCATGCTGCCGGGCGACACCGCGCACTGTTCGCGCAGCGTATCCGCGACCGCCCGTCCGGCGGAGTGTAAATCACCAGCAGTGATCATCCATCGCCGCTGCGCGTCCGGAGGGAGACGTTCGTCGCGGGCCGTGACGTGCGACTGCCCGGCGCGGGAGGTCCCGGCCGGGCAGCGCAGCGGTGCGGCGGGTGCGGTCAGTCCTTGAGCTCGCAGATGACCGCGCCGCTCGAGACCGTCTGACCGACGGCGGCGGACAGCCCCGTCACGGTGCCGGCCTTGTGCGCCGTGAGCGGCTGCTCCATCTTCATCGCCTCGAGCACGACGACCATGTCGCCGGCCGCGACGGTCTGCCCCTCCTCGACGGCGATCTTGACGATCGTGCCCTGCATCGGGGACGTGAGCGCGTCGCCCGACGCCGCGGCGCCGGCCTTGCCGCCGCCGGAACGCTTCGGTGCCTTGCGGGCCGCCGGGGCGCCGCCGCCGAAGCCGCCGCCCCCGCCGCCGAACCCGGCCGGCAGGGACACCTCGAGCCGCTTGCCCGAGACCTCGACGACGACCTTCTCGCGCGGGGACTCCTCGGCGACGTCGGCCGCGGGGCCGCTCCACGGCTCGATCGTGTTGACGAACTCGGTCTCGATCCAGCGCGTGTGGATGGAGAACGGCTGCTCCGGGTCGGCCGGTGCGAACGCCGGGTCGGAGACGACCGCGCGGTGGAACGGCAGCACCGTCGGCATGCCCTCGACGACGAACTCCGCGAGCGCCCGGCGGGAGCGCTCGATGGCCTGCTGCCGGGTGTGCCCGGTGACGACGAGCTTGGCGAGCATCGAGTCGAACGCGCCGCCGATGACCGAGCCCTCGACGACACCGGAGTCGAGCCGGACACCGGGACCCGTCGGCGGCTGCCAGACGGCGACGGTGCCGGGCTGCGGCAGGAAGTTGCGGCCGGCGTCCTCGCCGTTGACGCGGAACTCGATGGAGTGCCCGCGCAGCTCCGGGTCGCCGTAGCCGAGCGGCTCGCCGGCGGCGATCCGGAACTGCTCGCGGACGAGGTCGATGCCGCTGACCTCCTCGGAGACGCAGTGCTCGACCTGGAGCCGGGTGTTCACCTCGAGGAAGGAGATCGTGCCGTCCGGACCGACGAGGAACTCGCACGTGCCGGCGCCGACGTAGCCCGCCTCGAGGAGGATCGCCTTGGACGCCCGGTACAGCTCGGTCACCTGGGCCTCGCTGAGGAACGGTGCGGGGGCCTCCTCGACGAGCTTCTGGTTGCGGCGCTGGAGCGAGCAGTCGCGGGTCGACACGACGACGACGTTGCCGTGCATGTCCGCCAGGCACTGGGTCTCGACGTGCCGCGGGTGGTCGAGGAAGCGCTCGACGAAGCACTCGCCGCGACCGAACGCCGCGACCGCCTCGCGGACGGCGGAGTCGAACAGCTCGGGGATCTCCTCGATCGCCCGGGCGACCTTGAGGCCGCGCCCGCCGCCGCCGTACGCGGCCTTGATGGCGACCGGCAGCCCGTGCTCACGGGCGAACGCGACGACCTCGTCGGCGCCGCCGACCGGGTCCTTCGTGCCGGGGACGAGCGGGGCGCCCGCCTTCTGCGCGATGTGCCGCGCCTTGACCTTGTCGCCGAGCCCGTCGATCGCGTGCGGCGGCGGGCCGATCCAGGTCAGCCCGGCGTCGATGACCGCCTGGGCGAAGTTCGCGTTCTCGGCGAGGAACCCGTAGCCGGGGTGCACGGCGTCCGCGCCCGAGCGGCGCGCGACGTCGAGCAGCTTGTCGACGACGAGGTAGCTGTCGCCCGGGGTCGAGCCGTCGAGCGCGTAGGCCTCGTCGGACGCGTGCACGTGGACGGCGTCCCGGTCCGGGTCGGCGTACACGGCGACCGATCCCAGCCCTGCGTCGCGGCACGCCCGCGCGATCCTGACGGCGATCTCGCCCCTGTTCGCGATGAGGACCTTGGTGATCGGCTTGGCGGTGGACAGCACGTCCTCGCCCGGTGACGTCGTCGTCATGTCGCTCCTTCCGGCGTCTGGAGCCTATCCGCGTGCGGCCAGGACCCAAGAGGACCTTCGCAGTGGTGCAGGCCACGTCGGCGAGGGGGCGCGCCGGGCGGGCCGTACGCTGGCGCCGTGCCCGAGGTCATCAACGAGCCGAGCCGGATCCCGGTGCCCGGCGGCAAGGTCATCGAGGAGTTCGTCGGCCGGGTCGCGACGTCCACGCCCGGCGTGAGCGTGGCCCGGATGGCGGCCCCGCCCGGCTGGCAGGAGCCCGCCCAGGTCCCCGAGTTCGACGAGGTCACCCTCGTCCTGCGCGGCTCGGTCGTCGTCGAGCACGACGACGGCGTCGTCGAGGTCCGGGCCGGGCAGGCGGTGCTGACCCGGGCCGGCGAGCGCGTGCGGTACGGCGTCGGACCGGACGGCGCGGACTACGTCGCCGTGTGCGTCCCCGCGTTCGGGCCCGGCCTCGTGCACCGCGAGGAGGACGGCCCGGCCGACGGCCAGGACGACGGGGAACACGCCGCCGACCCGGTCGGTTGAACCTGCCGCACCCGCACCCGCGTCCGCACCCCGGTCCGCGGACGACATCCGAGACGACACCTGAGGAGTGGGCGTGCCCACCAAGGAACTGACCCTCGACCAGCACGACAGCACGATCTCCGAGGGCATCGTCCTCATCGACTTCTGGGCCGACTGGTGCGGCCCGTGCAAGCGGTTCGCCCCCGTCTACGAGAAGGTCTCGGAGAGCAACCCGGACGTCGTCTTCGCGAAGGTCGACACCGAGGCCGAGCCGGAGCTCGCCGCGATGTACGGCGTCCGCTCGATCCCGACGCTCGTCGCCTACCGCGACGGGATCCCGGTGCACTCGCAGGCCGGTGCGCTCCCGCAGCCGGTGCTCGAGGACCTGCTGAGCCAGGTGCGGGCGCTCGACATGGAGCACGTCCGGGCGCAGTACGCCGAGCAGGTCGCGGCGCGCGACAAGGCCTGACGGCCGCCGACCCGCAGGCGCCGTCCGGCCTCAGTCGCCCGAGCGCAGGTCGCCCGGGACCTCGAGCGAGACGAGGAGCGCCCGGTGGTCGGTGTCCTGCACCGGCACCGTGTCCGCGCTGACGACGCGCAGGTCCTTGGTGACGAGGGCGCTGTCGAGCGGGACGAGCGGCAGCGGCGTCCAGGCGGGCCACGTCGGGCGCAGCCCGGCGCCCTGCACGTCCGCGGCGTCGACGAGCGTCGTGCCGAGCAGCCGGCGGTACTGGGCGTGCCACGGGGAGGCGTTGAAGCTGCCGGCGAGCAGCGTCCGCTCCTTGCCCCGGACGGCGGCGCCGAGCGCCTCGAGGTCCGAGCGCCAGTCGTCGACGTCCGAGGGCACCGGCGGCACGACGTGCCCGGCGACGACCGTCAGGTCGCCGGCCCGGGTCTGCACCTGGAGCGAGACGGCGGGCCACGTCGTCCCCGGGACGAGCGCGGTGCCTGCGAGGTCGAGGCGGCTCCAGACGCCGAGGCCCTCGTCGGGGGCGTCCTCGACGTCGAACCACTGCGGCGCGAGGAACGTCGCGAGCCGCGCCTCCGTGAGCTCGTGCGTCAGCGTGCGGGACAGCTCGGTGACGACGAGGACGTCGACGTCGTGGCTGCGTACCGCGGCGACGATCTCGGCGGCGTCCGCGCGGCCGTCGTGCGCGTTGACGACGAGCACCGTGACCGCCGCACCGGCGTCGGCCGGCGGCGGGTCGGCCGACGCGTAGCCGAGCACGAACGCCCACGGCAGGGCGCCGGCGACGAGGGCCGCGACGAGGCTCTCCCAGCGCCGCCGCCGGACCGCGAGCGTCGCGACGGGGACGGCGAGCACGGTGACGAACGGGGCGGTCGTCGCGAGCGTCACCGGGAGCACGCCGAGCAGGCCGCCGACGTCGACGAAGACCGACGACACCCAGCCGAGCAGGAGCAGCGCAGCGAGCGGGACGGTCCACCAGCGCCCGGCGACGGGTCCGCGCGGGCCGGGCCCGGCGGCGCGGCCGCGGGGCGGGTCGTCCTGCTCGTACGGAGCAGGCGGCGGGTCGTCGTCCGGGCCGAGGTCGAAGCGGGCGGCGATGTCGTCCGGGTCGACGGGTCCGCGGCCCCGCGGGTCGTGGCCCCGGGTCGCGGGACCGTCGAGCGGCCAGGGGGCCGGCACGTCCGCCCCGGGG
>NZ_MWLL01000252.1:13173-20347 GCF_002198675.1 Kineosporia sp. R_H_3
CGCGCCGCCTCCCGGGCCTCCCGGCGGGACAGCGGGCGGGCCGGCGCGACGTCCGGCGGGGGACCGGGCTGCTCGCCCGGCCGGTCCGGCGGCAGGTGCAGCCCGGCGGCCGGGGTGAAGAGGTCCTCGGCGCCGTCCGGGCGCTGGTACGGCGGGTACCGGTCGGGGCGCTCAGCCACGGGCGACCACCAGGGCCTGCCGCGCGATCTCGCGCTCCTCGTCGGTCGGCACGACGAGCACCGGCACGGCCGCGCCGTCCGGGCTCACCGACCGCGCCCAGCGGCCGCCGGCCCGGTTGCGGGCCTCGTCGACGACGACGCCGAGCCGCTCGAGCCCGGCGAGGGAGCGCTCGCGGACGACCGCCGAGTTCTCCCCGACGCCCGCGGTGAAGACGACGGCGTCGACGCGGCCCAGGGCCGCGGTGTAGGCACCGACGTACGTGCGGATCCGGTAGCAGTAGACGTCGAGCGCCAGCACGGCGTCCGGGTCGCCGGCGGCGGCGCGCTCGGTGACCTCGCGGACGTCGGAGACGCCGGCGAGGCCGAGCAGCCCGCTGCGCTTGTTGAGCGCGTCGTCGACGTCCTGGGTCGACATCCCGGCCACCCGCTGTAGGTGCGCGACGAGCGCCGGGTCGACGTCGCCGCTGCGGGTGCCCATGACGAGACCGGCGAGCGGGGTCAGCCCCATCGACGTGTCGACGCTGCGCCCGTTCTCGACCGCGCACGCGCTCGCACCGTTGCCCAGGTGGAGGACGACGAGGTTGGTGTCCTCCGGCGCCCGGCCGAGCAGCCGGGCGGCCTCCCGGCTCACGTACGCGTAGGACGTCCCGTGGAAGCCGTACTTGCGGACGTCGTGGTCGGTGCGCCACGTGGCCGGGACGGCGTAGGTCGCGGCGCGGGGCGGGATCGTCGCGTGGAAGGCGGTGTCGAAGACCGCGACGTGCGGCAGGTCCGGGAGCAGGTCGCGCGCGACCCGGATGCCGGTCGCGTTCGCGGGGTTGTGCAGCGGCGCGAGGACGGCGAGGTCGTCGATCGCCTTGAGCACGTCGTCGTCGACGAGCGCCGGGTCGCGGAACCGCTCGCCGCCGTGGACGACGCGGTGCCCGACGGCGGCCAGGCCGGCGTCGGCGAGGTCCGGGCCGTGGTCGGCGAAGGCGTCGCGGACGGCGGCCAGCGCGGCCGCGTGGTCGGGGAACGCGCCCTCGACCTCGTGGACGGCGTCCGGGCCGTCGTGGCCGGGCGGACGGCGGTGCTCGAGCCGGCCGCCGCCCTCGCCGATCCGCTCGACGAGGCCGCGGGCCAGGACGGTGCCCGACGCGGGCTCGACGAGCCGGTACTTCAGGGACGACGAGCCGGTGTTGACGACGAGGACGCGCCCGCCGCCGTCCCCGGCATCGGTGTGCGCGCTCACCCGGCCACCTCGGCGGCGACCGCGGCGACGGCGAGCGGAGCGGCCTCTGCGGCCTCGGTGGTGCCGGCGGCCTCCGCCAGGCTCGTCGCCTGGACCGCGGTGATCGCGATCGTCGTGACGATGTCCGGCACGGTGGCCCCGCGGGACAGGTCGTTGACGGGCTTGCGGAGGCCCTGCAGCACCGGGCCGACGGCGAGCGCGCCCGCGCTGCGCTGGACGGCCTTGTACGTGTTGTTGCCGGTGTTGAGGTCGGGGAAGACGAAGACGGTCGCGCGGCCGGCGACGGTCGAGTCGGGGAGCTTGGTCCGGGCGACGCCGGCGTCGATCGCGGCGTCGTACTGGATCGGGCCCTCGACCTGCAGGTGCGGGGCGCGCTCGCGGACCAGGCGGGTCGCCTCACGGACCTTGTCGACGTCCTTGCCCGCGCCCGACGTCCCCGTCGAGTAGGAGAGCATCGCGACCCGCGGCTCGACGCCGAACGAGGCCGCCGTCGTCGCCGAGCTGATCGCGATGTCGGCGAGCTGCTCCGCCGTCGGGTCCGGGTTCACGGCGCAGTCGCCGTAGACGAGCACCCGGTCTGCGAGGCACATGAAGAACACGCTCGACACGACGCTCACCCCGGGCACCGTGCGGATGACCTCGAACGCGGGCCGGATCGTGTGCGCCGTCGTGTGCGCCGCGCCGGACACCATGCCGTCCGCCATCCCGAGCTCGACGAGCAGGGTGCCGGCGTACGAGACGTCGACGACGACGTCCCAGGCCGCCTCGAACGTCACCCCGCGGTGCGCCCGCTGCCGGGCGTACTCGGTCGCGAGCGTCGTCCGCAGCGAGTCCTCGGCGGGGTCGAGGACCTGGGCCCGGGAGACGTCGACGGCGGCCCGCGCGGCGGCCCGCGCGACCTCGGCCGGGTCCCCGAGGAGGACGACGTCGGCGATCCCGCGGGCCAGCACGGCCGCCGCGGCGGCGAGCACCCGCGGCTCGGTGCCCTCGGGCAGGACGATCCGGCGGCGCGTCGCCCGGGCGCGCTCGACGAGGTCGTGCTCGAACATGAGAGGCGTCACCGCGTCGCTGCGCACGAGGTCGAGGCGGTCGAGCAGGGCCGGCCCGTCGACGTGGGCGGCGAACAGGTCGAGCGCCGTCGCGATCTTGCGCGCCGAGCCGTCGGTGAGCGCGCCGCGGGTGCCGGCGGCGACGGTGGCGGCCTCGAAGGTGTTGAGCGGCGTCACGGCGACCGGCAGCCGGGACCCGATGCCGTCGAGCAGCCGCTGCACGGGCGGCTCGGGCCGCGTCCCGCCCGAGAGGATCACGCCGGACAGCCGCGGGAAGGTCTGCGACCGGTGCGCCATGAGGACGCCGACGAGGACGTCGCTGCGGTCGCCGGGCACGATGACGAGCCCGTCCTCGCGCAGGTACTCGAGCACCCGGGGCAGGGTCATCGCGGCGACGACGAACGAACGGGCCTCGACGGCCAACCGCTCCGGCGCCCCGAGGACCAGGTCGCCGCCGACGGCGTCGACCACCCGCTGGACGGTCGGGGCCGAGAGCAGGGGCTCCTCGGGCAGCACGTGGACGGCGAGCTCGGTGCCGGGGGAGACCGCCGCGGCGCCGTCGGTGCCGGCGCCGTGCGCGAGGCCGCGGACGGCTGCGAGCGACTCCTGGACGTCCTTCAGCTCGTCGGGGTCGACCCGGTTCGCGACGACGCCGAGCAGCCGGCAGGCGTGCGCGGCGAGCGAGCCGCACGCGACGTCGGCGGCGGCGGCGACGTCGGCCGGGGTCCGGCCGCGGGCGTTGACGACGAGGAGGACGGGGGCGCCGAGGTTGACCGCGAGGTGGCCGTTGAAGGCGAGCTCGGTCGGGGCGCCGACGTCGGTGTAGTCGGTGCCGACGACGAGGACGGCGTCGTGCTCGCGCTCGACGGCGCGGAACCGCTCGACGATCCGGGCGGTCGCCTCGGCGGGGTCGGTGTGCACGTCGTCGTAGGTGACCCCGCAGGCCGCGGCGGCCGCGGCGTCGTCGGGGACGACCGCGGGGAAGCGCTGCCGGACGAGCGCGACGACCGGGTCGGGGCCGTCGGCGCGGACCACCGGCCGGAACAGGCCGACCCGTCCGACGCGACGGACCATCGCCTCGACGACGCCGAGGGCGACGGCGGACTTCCCGCTCTCCGGACCTGCGGCGGCGACGTACAGGGACCTGGCCACGGTCGCCAGGCTAACCGGACTCGTGCGCCGGGGTCTTCCACGGACGTCCCGGGTGGGGGCGCGGGACGTGTGCGACGGACGCCGTCAGGCGAGGTTCGTCAGGGTCTCGCGGGCGCGCCGCTCGACCTCGGCGAGCTCGGCGAGGGTCGTCTCGATGTCCTGGCGGCGCTGCTCGAGCTCGGCGCGGCGGGCGGCGATCTGCTCGAGGAAGTACCGCAGCTGGCCCTCCTCGCCGGGCTCCTCGTCGTACATGTCGACGATCCGGCGGATCTGGCCGAGGTCGAAGCCGAGCCGCTTGCCCCGCAGCACGAGCGCGAGCCGGACCCGGTCGCGGACGTGGAAGACCCGGGCGGTGCCCCGGCGCTCAGGCGTGACGAGGCCCTGGTCCTCGTAGAAGCGGATCGTGCGGTGGGTCACCCCGAACTCGTCCGCGAGCTCGCCGATCGTCCACGTGGTGGACGTCGTCGCCGTGTCGGTCTCCATCGCGCCCCCAGGATGCCTTGCGAACCGGCTCGTGACCATCTTACCTTTACGTTAACGTCAAGGAGAAGGCCGGAGATCGTCCGGCCGACGGTCACGCCGACGACGCCGTCGGCCGACGCGAGGGTGAGCCATGTTCGAGCTGTCCAAGGAGCACGAGGACTTCCGCCGTGTCGTCCGGGAGTTCGCGGCCGAACGGGTCGCGCCGCACGTCGCGCAGTGGGACGAGGAGCACCGCTTCCCCGTCGAGCTCGTCCCCGAGATGGGCGACCTCGGGCTCTTCGGCCTCGTCGCCCCCGAGGAGTACGGCGGTGCGGGCGGCGACTTCACGAGCCTGTGCGTCGCGATCGAGGAGCTCGGCCGGGTCGACCAGTCCGTCGGCATCACGCTCTCGGCCGGCGTCGGGCTGGGGATCAACCCGATCCTCACGTTCGGCAGCGCCGAGCAGAAGGAGCGCTGGCTGCCCGACCTCGTCGCCGGCCGGGCGCTCGCGGCGTTCGGGCTCACCGAGCCGGAGGCGGGCTCGGACGCCGGTGCCACCCGGACCCGGGCCCGGCTCGACGGCGACGAGTGGGTCGTCGACGGCGCCAAGGCGTTCATCACGAACTCCGGCACGAGCATCACGAGCGTCGTCACCGTCACCGCGCGCACCGGCGAGCGGCCCGACGGCCGCCCCGAGATCAGTGCGGTCATGGTGCCGAGCGGCACGCCCGGCCTCACCGTCGAGCCGGCGTACCGCAAGCTCGGCTGGCACGCCTCGGACACCCACGGCCTGTCCTTCGACGGCGTCCGGGTGCCCGCCGGCAACCTGCTCGGCGAGCGCGGCCGAGGCTTCCACCAGTTCCTCGCGATCCTCGACGACGGCCGGATCGCGATCTCCGCGCTCGCCGTCGGCCTGGCCCGCGCATGCCTGGAGGCCTGCACCGAGCAGGCCCGGACCCGGGTCGCCTTCGGCCGTCCGATCGGCGCCAACCAGGGCGTCTCGTTCGCCGTCGCCGACCTCGCCGTCGCCGTCGAGGCCGCCCGGCTGCTCACGTACAAGGCGGCCTGGCTCAAGGACGAGCACACGGCCGGACGGCGGTCGCTCGCCGAGGTCAAGCAGGCCGCGGCGATCGCCAAGCTGCACTCCTCCACCGCGGCCGTCGACGCGACCCGGGTCGCCACCCAGGTCTTCGGCGGGAGCGGGTTCATCGAGGAGTACCCCGTCGCGCGGTTCTACCGGGACGCGAAGATCCTCGAGATCGGCGAGGGCACGAGCGAGGTGCAGCGGCTCGTCATCGCCCGCGGCCTGGGACTTCCGGTTGACTGACACCGTGGAACGCACCGCACCGCAGACCGAGGCCGCACCGGCCGCCGGGCACGACCACTACGCCGAGGTCGCGGCCGCCCGGGCGGCGACGCTCGCGCCGTCCGACGCGGGTGCCGCCAAGCTCGCCGGCCAGGCCAAGCTGCCGGTCCGGGACCGGATCGCGCTGCTCGTGGACGACGGCACGTTCGTCGAGGACGGCCAGCTCGCCAACGCCCTCGCCGGGGCGGCGTCCGGCTGGGCGGTCGGGGCCGGGCTGCCGGCGGACGGCGTCGTCACCGGGCGCGGGCTCGTCGACGGCCGGCCGGCGATCGTCATCGCGAACGACCCGACGGTCAAGGCCGGGTCGTGGGGGGCGCGCACGGTCGAGAAGATCGTCCGTGCGACCGAGCACGCGCTGCGCGAGGAGCTGCCCGTCTTCTGGCTCGTCGACTCGGCCGGCGCCCGGATCACCGACCAGGTCCAGCTGTTCCCGGGGCGCCGCGGCGCGGGCCGGATCTTCCACAACCAGGTCGCGCTGTCGGGCAAGGTGCCGCAGATCTGCTGCCTCTTCGGCCCGTCGGCCGCGGGCGGCGCCTACATCCCGGCGTTCTGCGACATCGTCGTCATGGTCGAGGGCAACGCGTCGATGTACCTCGGCAGCCCGCGGATGGCCGAGATGGTCGTAGGCGAGACGGTGTCGCTCGAGGAGATGGGCGGTGCCCGGATGCACTGCACCGTCTCGGGGTGCGGCGACAACCTCGCCGTCGACGACGCCGACGCGATCGAGCAGGCCCGGCTGTTCTTCTCGTACCTGCCGACGTGCTGGCGCGAGGCGCCGCCGGAGTACCCGGCCGAGGCGCCGGTCGTCGTCCTGACCCGGGAGTCGGTGCCCGAGAAGGAGTCCGTGCCCTTCGACGTCCACACGGTGGTCGACGCGCTCGTCGACGAGGACTCGTTCTTCGAGGTCAAGCCGCTGTTCGCCGCGGAGCTCGTCGTCGGGTTCGGCCGCCTCGACGGGCGCCCTGTCGGGATCGTCGCGAACAACAGCGCCGTCAAGGGCGGCGTGCTGTTCGGCGACTCCGCCGACAAGGCCGCGCGGTTCATCTGGCTGTGCGACGCGTTCAACGTGCCGCTGCTGTACCTGTCCGACGTGCCCGGCTTCATGATCGGCAGTGCGGTCGAGCGGACGGGCATCATCCGGCACGGCGCGAAGATGATCACGGCCGTGTCCGAGGCGACCGTGCCGCAGGTCTGCGTCATCCTCCGCAAGGCGTACGGCGCGGGCCTCTACGCGATGGCCGGCCCGGGCTTCGGCCCCGACGCCACTCTCGCGCTGCCGACCGCCCGGATCGCCGTCATGGGTCCGGAGGCCGCGACGAACGCGGTGTACGCGAACAAGATCGCCGCGATCGAGGACGACACCGAGCGGGACGCCTTCGTCGCCGCCCGCCGGGCCGAGTACGAGGAGGACGTCGACCTCATGCGCCTCGCGAGCGACCTCGTCGTCGACGCCGTCATCGAGCCCGCCGAGCTGCGCCGCGAGGTCGTGCTGCGGCTCGCGTACGCCGTCGGCCGGGACCGCCGCTTCAGCGAGCGGCGCCACGGGGTGCCGCCGGTATGAGCGGGGCCGCCGCCCGCGGCGGGTCGGACTCGGGTGCGCCGGTGGGCGGCGCCGGCCCGGTGCACGCGGCCGCGACGAGTTCGTCGTGCGTCGCGTGCCCCTGGGACGCCGCGACCCCGATCGCCCGGACCGCGGCCGCGTGCACCGGGCCGGCGCCGCCCACCGGCGCACCCG
>NZ_MWLL01000253.1 GCF_002198675.1 Kineosporia sp. R_H_3
AACATCGCGATGTCGCAGTTCGTCGCGGCGGCGGTCGCAACGCCGACGGCACGGACACGCTGTGGAACATCGAGAAGCTCCGGTTCTGCACGTCGACCGACGCGAACGGCGTCTGCGTGGCCTTCGAGGAGCTCGCGCCGCCGGCCGTGCCGGTGGCTCCCGCGGCCCCGACGATCACGGGTGCCGAGGCCGGTCCGGGCTCGGTCACGGTGAGCTTCCTGCCCAACGGCGGCTCCCCGTTCATGGCCTTCGAGGCCGACGCGCTCGTCGGCACCACGGTCGTGGGCTCGGGCACAGCGGACGGCGCCTCGCCCTCGGTGACGATCACCGGGCTGACGAACGGCACGCCGGTCATGGTCGTCGTGCGCTCCGTCAACGCGGCCGGGCCCAGCGCGAACTCGGCGGCCTTCGGCCCGGTCACCCCGGTCGGCCCGCCGGCCGCCCCGGTCATCGGGACGGCGGCCCTCGCCGGGCCGACGTCGGCGACGGTCTCGTGGACGCCGCCGACCGACACCGGTGGCTCGGCCATCACGGGCTACGAGATCCAGGCGGTGCTGTCGGGCATCCCGGTGTTCGCCACGAACGTGGCGCCGGGCACCTCGGCGACGGTCACCGGGCTCGACCCCGGCTTCACGTACACGTTCCAGGTCGCCGCGATCAACGCCGACGGGCTCACGAGCCCGTTCTCCGCGGAGTCGAACCAGGTCGTGACCGCCGCGCCGGCCACGGCGCCCGGGGTGCCCGCCATCGGCACGGCGACGCGTGGCAACGCGTCGGCGACCGTGCGGTGGACGCCGCCGGCGAACGACGGCGGCTCGCCGATCACGCGGTACCAGGTGCAGGCCCGGCGCGCCGGGACGACCACGGTCGTCGGCACGGTGCAGAACGCGCCGGCGGACGCGACGAGCCTGGTCTTCCCCGGGCTCACCAACGGCACGGCGTACGACTTCCGGGTGCGGGCGGTCAACGCCGCGGGCACGGGGACGTACAGCCCCCGCTCGAACGCGGTGACCCCGGCGACCGTGCCGGGTGCGCCGACGATCGGGACGGCGGCGTCCGGGGCCAGCGGCGGGTCGGTCACCGCGACGGCGCGCTGGACGGCGCCGTCGAGCACCGGTGGCTCGGCGATCACCGGCTACCGCGTCATCGCCCGGCGGATGAGTTCCACGGCGACCAACGCCACGGTGCTGCAGACGGTGACCTCGTCGGTCCGGTCGGCGTCGTCCAGGTCCTACAACATGCCGCTCCCCGTCGCCGGCATCTACCGGTTCCAGGTAGAGGCGATCAACGCCGTGGGTGCGGGCGACCGGTCGGCCCGCTCGAACGCCGTGAACGGTCGATGAGGCTGCGGTCGACGAGGCTGCGGCACGTCGCGGGGGCCGTCGCGCTGGCGGCGGCGCTCGCGGCGTGCTCGGACGGTGCCGCGGGCACCGGCGGGACCGCCGCCGCGGCAGGGGCGTCCGCCGCGGCGGCCCCGTCCGGCTCGGCGGCCCCGAAGGGGCCGACGGTGACCCGGCTCGGGGTGACCGTGACGGGCGGCTTCGGCCAGGCACCCGCGCTCAGCGTGCCCGGCGGGGCGGCCGCCCCGGCCGAGGCCGCGGTCGAGGTGCTGTCGGCGGGCAAGGGACGGGTCGTGCGGGCCGGTGACCTCGTCGTCACCGGCTACCACGTGCAGTCGTGGGGGAGCGGCGGTGCGCCGTCCGCGACCCTCGACGACACGTGGGCGCGCGGGCTGCCGCGCCTCGGCATCGCCGGCCCGACGTCGGCGGACGCCTGGGCGAAGGTGGTCGTCGGCCGGCGGGCCGGCTCCCGGCTGCTCGTCGTCGCTCCCTCCGCCGACGGCTGGGCGCCCGGCGCCGCCGGGGCGAAGGGACCCGTCGCGGTCGTGCTCGACGTCGTGGACGTCGTCGAGCCCGGCGGCGCCGGCGCCGGCACCGCCGTCCGTGGCGGCGCGGGCGGCGGCTACCCCACGGTCGTCGGGGCGCCCGGCAAGGCGCCGACGGTGACGTCCGTCGTGGCGGTGGGCACCTCGAAGAAGCGCCGGTCCCGGCTGCTCGTCGAGGGGACGGGTGACCCGGTCGACGCGAAGCGGACCCTCGTCGTCCAGCTCCTCGAGGTCGACGGCGAGACCGGCCGCACGGTGAACTCCACGTGGGGCGGCTCCCCGGTGCTCATGCCGGGCCGTGCCGTGCTCAAGACCGTCCCGGCCCTCAAGGCCGCCGGGGTCGGCAGCCGGGCGGTCGCCGTCCTGCCCGCGACCTCCACGACCCACGCCCGGGTGCTCGTCCTCGACGTCCTCGACCAGGTCTGAGACCTGCGGACCGGCGGCTCAGCTCCGCCGGATCCGCAGCACCGGCCGGCCCGGCCGCCACGTCTCCACGACGAGGGCCTCCCGGTCGTCGCTGAGGCGGACGACGGTCGCCTCGTCGACGTCGACCCGGAACAGCTCGAACGGGCCGGGCGGCACCTGATCGAGCGACGCGCGGTACGCCGCGTGCACCTGCGGGTCGGTGATCTCGACGGCCGTCCCGGAGACCTTGGCGTCGCCGGACCAGTGGCGGGGCTCGTCGGAGCCGGAGTGGATCGCGACCCGGGGGTCGCGGCGCAGGTCGTCGAAGCGCCGGCTGCCGGGCATCCCGGCGAGGTAGACCCCGTCGTCCCGGACCTCGACCTCGGTGCCGCTGATCCGGGGCGACCCGTCGGCGCGCAGGGTCGCCATCGTCTTGTGCTGATGGGCCTCGAACCGCGCGCGGACGCCTGCCGCGACGTCCGGTGCCTCGGCGAGCAGCCGCGCCCAGGTCGTCATGGAGCGCAGCCTTCCACGCGCACCGCAGACCTGCCGGGTGACCGATGGCCGCGAGGTTAACGCGGGCGTAACGATCACCCCCTGCCGCAACCCCTGCCCGGCGGGTTACTGTGCGCCCGACGGCACGCCCCGCGCCGGCGCCGGAGCACCCGGCGGCGGCGGTTCGGCGTGTCCGGCCAGGTCGTCAGAGACGACGCCGCACGGCCGGCATCACGTCAGCCTCCCCCGTAAGACGTGCTCCTGTCGGAAAGGCAGGCCCATCATGGCGTCCACCCACACCCCTGAGACGGCGACCATCGTCGCCGACGTCCGCGAGGGCGAGTACGGCGCGAAGGTCGCCGCCGTCGAGCCCGGCGGCGCGGAGCTCATCCCGCTCGACGAACGCCACGGCACCCCCGTCTCGCTCTTCTGGACGTGGATGTCCCCGAACCTCGAGTTCGCCACCGTCTTCCTCGGCGTCCTCTCCGTCGCCGCCTTCGGCCAGTCGTTCCCTGCGGCGGTCGCGGCGATCGTCCTCGGGACGGGCCTGGGGGCCTTCTCCCAGGCCATCCTCTCCGCACGCGGGCCGCAGTACGGCGTCGCGCAGATGATCCTGTCGCGGATCCCGTTCGGGTTCCGCGGCAACGCGCTGCCGGCCGGGCTCAACTCCGTCGTCGCCGGCGTCGGCTGGTTCGCGGTGAACAGCGTCAGCGGCACCCTCGCGCTCAACGCGCTCTTCGGCATCCCGAACCTGCTCGGCCTCGTCATCGTCGTCGCCGTCCAGATCGGCGTGGCGTTCATGGGCCACAACTTCATCCACTCCTTCGAGCGGCTGGCCCTGCCCCTGCTCGCCGTCGCCTTCGTCCTCGCGACCTTCGCGATCGTCACGAAGGCCTCGCCGGGCGCACTCACGGGCAACCCGGAGGTCAACGCGGTCGGTGCCTTCATGCTCACCCTCGGCACGACGTTCGGCTACGCCGCCGGCTGGAACCCGTACGCCTCCGACTACACCCGCTACCTGCCCAAGGACGCCGTCGGCAACGTCACGGGCCGGCGCGCCGGCATCTTCGCGGGCCTGGGCATCTTCGTCTCGTGCACCGTCCTCGAGATCATCGGCGCGCTGTCGGTCTCGCTCACCGACGACCCGTTCACGAACGCGACGGACGCCTTCACCTCGAGCATGCCCGGCTGGATCGCCAAGCTCACGTTGCTCGCCATCGTCATCGGCGCCATCTCGGCCAACGCGATCAACGTGTACTCCGGCGCCATGTCGTTCCTCGCGCTCGGCATCAAGATCCGGCTCGGCATGGCGCGCGCGATCGTCGCGCTCGTCTTCGGCGTGCTCGGGTTCGTCGTCGCGTGGGACGGCCTCAAGGACGTCCACAAGTACGAGGACTTCCTTCTCGTCATCGCGTACTGGATCGGGCCGTGGCTCGCGGTCGTCTTCATGGACCAGTACCTGCGCCGCGGTCACGAGGTGAGCGGCTACCTCTTCGACCGCAAGCACAACCCGTGGGCCGGCTGGGCCTCGATGCTCGTGGCGATCGCCGTCTCGGTGTACCTGTTCTCGAACCAGGCCAAGTACGTCGGCCCGCTCGCCGAGAAGTACGCCTGGCTCGGTGACAGCGCCTTCGAGGCCGGCTTCCTCATCGCGGGCGCGCTGTACTTCGTGCTCTTCAAGCTGCAGCGCCAGGAGCGCGACGAGGTCCTGGTCCTCCCCGACACGGAGGCCGCCACGTCCTGACGTCGCGACCAGCTGCGGGGTAACGGCGACGGCATCCTGCCGTCGTCGTTACCCCGCAGCGGTGTCCGGGCGCTGGGGCGGCTGCGTCAGGGGCGCAGGAACGTGACCTCGCGGGTCCCGGCGGGGGTGGTCACCGTGGTCGTGGCGGGTGCGGTGCGGGCGACCACCTCGCCGCCGCGCATCACCAGCCATCGCGGGGAGATGCGGCGGACGGCGTCGGTGGCGGTCGGGGCGTCGAAGACGACGAGGTCGGCGGGGCCGCCGACGCGGATGCCGCCCGAGTCGACGCCGAGCGCCTTCGCCGGGTTCGTCGTCACCATCTCGAGCAGGTACTCCAGCTCGCTCGCACCGCTCATCTGGCCGTAGTGCGCCATGACGAACGCGGACTGCAGCGGGTCGCCGACGCCGAGCGGGTACCAGGGGTCCATCACCGAGTCGTGGCCGATCGCGACGTTGAGGCCGGCGGCGACGAGCTCCTTGACCCGGGTCTGGCCGCGGCGGACCGGGCCGACGTCGAAGCGGCCCTGGAGCACCGAGTTGTCGAGCGGGTTCGTCACCATGTGCAGCCCGGCCCGCTTGATGTTGTTCACGAGGCGGTACGCGTACGCGGCGTTGTACGAGCCCATCGCCGTCGTGTGGCTCGCGGTGACCCGGCCCGTCATCCCGCGCTTGATCGTCTCGGCGGCCATCACCTCGACGAACCGGGCGTGGTCGTCGTCCGTCTCGTCGCAGTGGATGTCGATGAGCCGGTCGTACTCCTGGGCGAGATCGAAGACGTACTGCACCGAGGCGACGCCGTCCTCGCGGGTCAGCTCGTAGTGCGGGATGCCGCCGACGACGTCGCAGCCCTCCTCGACCGCGCGGCGCATGAGGTCCGCGCCGCCGGCGAAGCCGTAGACGCCCTGCTGCGGGAACGCGACGAGCTGCAGGTCGACGAGGCCGGCGAACTCCTCGCGCACCTGCTTCAGGCCGGCGAGCGCCCGCAGGTCGGGGTCGCACACGTCGACGTGGCTGCGCACCGACTGGACGCCCCACGCGAGCTGCCACGTCATGACCTCCCGGGCACGGGCCGCGACGTCGTCCGGCGTGAGGGTCTTGACCCGCTCCGCCCAGACCGCGATGCCCTCGAAGAGCGAGCCGGTCTCGTTCTGCCGGGGCTGGCCCACGGTGAGGACGGCGTCCAGGTGGATGTGCGGCTCGACGAGCGGCGGCGTGACGAGCCGGCCTCCGAGGTCCTCGACCTCGTGCTCGCCGTCGGGTGCCGGCAGGTCGGCGCCGATCGCCGCCACCGTGCCGCCGGCGACGAGGACGTCGACCGGGTGGTCGGTGCCGAGCAGGACGGCGTTGCGCAGCAGCAGGTCCACGGGTCAGGCCTCCGGGTCGGTCGGGTCGGTCGGGTCGGGAGCAGCGCCGGGGGAGCGGTGGCGGGCGAGCACCCGCCGCAGCGCGACGCCGCTGCGGTCCGAGCGCACGTGGAGCTCGTCGCGCATCCGCAGCGGCAGCCCGCGCACGGTCATGGCCGCCTGGAGCGCGAGGTCCTCGGCGAGGACGGCGACCTCGAAGGCCACCTCCTTCGCGACGACGTCCGGCGGCGGCACCGCGACCCCGCCGATGCCGTGGAAGAGCATCTTCGTGTAGACCCGCGTCGAGTCGAGGGCCTCGGGCTGGAGGAAGAACAGGATCGTCTTCACCGCACCGGCGTCGAGCTCCTCGAGGCGCAGCAGGAGCTGGAACGGCCAGCGGTGGACGTACGTCGAGCGGCGGCGCTGCCGCACCGGCCGGATCCCTTGCAGCACAGCGGGATCCTCCGGGTTGTCGAACCACTGGTCCTGCACGGAGACGAGCCCGTCGCCGTCCGACTCCACCTCGAACGGCTCGACGTACGTCTCCTCGGCCGCGCCGAAGGTGCCGGCGTGCACGAACGGGAAGTGCGCGGCGTCGAGGAAGTTCTCCGCGAGCACCCCGGCGGGCGACGCCGACCGGTCGGGCTCGAGCCAGCCGGGTGCGAAGAGCGGGTCGGTGTCGTCCGCGCACTCCAGCAGCGGCACCCGCGGCTCGGCGGGCGCCACCCACAGCACGTCGAACCGGACGGCGGACCGGGCCACCGGCGGGGTCACGGCGAACCCGTCGCCGGCCCGTTCGACGGTGTACTCGCGGCCGAGCAGCCAGGCGGCCACCTGCCCGTGGTCGGGCACCTCGTCGACGAGGAGCAGCGGGTGCCAGCCCGCCTCGAGGGAGGCGTCGAGGTTCGTCAGGGTCTCCTCGGTGGCCCGCAGGTCCGGTAGCGGCGACCCCGGCGCCGCCGGGTCGACCGGTGCGACCCACAGCACGCCGTCCGCCTCCCGGACGCCCCACGGCGCCGCGAGCCGGGCGCGCGGCGGCACCGCGGCGTCCGGGCCGTTCGACGGCACGAGCGTGCAGGCGCCGTCCGGCCCGAACCGCCAGCCGTGGTACGGGCACTGCACGGTGCCGTCGACGACCGTGCCGTGCGCGAGCCGGACGAGCCGGTGCGGGCAGCGGGCCTCGACGACGCCGACCGGGGCACCGGGTGCGGGCCGGAACGCGACCCACGCCCGGTCGCCCGTGCGGACCTCGACGGGGGCCGTGCCGACGCTGTCGAGCGGGACGGTGGGCCACCAACCGTCGACGGGCTGCCTCATGCGACCTCCGGGGGTGACCGAACCATGCGACCACGGCACGCGTCCACGACACGCGACCACGACACGCGACCACGACACGCGAGATTGCCGCGCGACCGGGGCAGCACCCTCGGCGCCCGGACGCATCCTGTCCGATCGCGGGCCCGCCGTCACCCCTGTCAGCCCGTGATCTGCACCCCGAGCGCGGCGGCGATCGCGAGCGCCTGGTCGACCGTCACCTGGGCCCCGCGCAGGTCGGTCTCCCGCGGGTCGAGGGTCGTCATGAGGCTGCCGCGCAGGTCCGCCCCCGACAGGTCGGCCCCGGTGAGCACCGCGGCGTCGAGGTCGCAGTGGCTCAGCGTCATGCCCTTGCCGCGCACCTTCGTCAGGTCGCTCTCACGCATCCGGACGCCCGTCAGCCGCGCCGTCCGCAGGTCGGCGGCCGCGAGCCCGGTGAAGGACCAGTCGCCGCCGTCGACCGTGAGGTGGTCGAACGCGCACCGCTCGAACCGGCTGCCGACGAGCTTGCAGCCGGTGAAGCTCGACGAGAAGAACCGGCACCGGACGAACGTGCAGTTCGTGAAGGCGCTGCCGGTCCAGGCGGAGGCGTTGAACCGGACGCCGCGGAACAGGCAGTCGGTGAACGACGCCGCGGTCGCCCGGGCGTCGGTGAGGTCGGTCTCGAGGAACGCGAGCGCGTCGAACGCCTCACCGGACAGGTCCGCGCCGTACCAGTCACGGTCCGGTGCCTCGTCGCGGTCGAGCATGCGGACGGCGCTCCTCGGGTCGACTGGTCGGGTTGCCGGGTAGGCAGCATCGACCGTACTGCGTGCCCCCGTCAGACGGCCGCGACCTCGACCGCGTACCCGTTGAGGACGGCCGTGCCGGAGAGCGGGTCGACCTCCGGCGGGACGAGCACGTTGACGTTCGCGCCGCCGTCGCCGTCCGCCGTTCGTGCCACGGACAGCCCGGCGCCGTCGACCGCGTGCCCCCAGCCGTGCGGGAGCGACACGACGCCGGGGCGGATCCGGTCCGTCACCTCGGCGACGGTCTCGACGCTGCCCGCGGACGACGTCACCGCGACCGGTGCGCCGTCGACGATCCCGCGCGGCTCCGCGTCGTCCGGGTGGATGTGCAGCGTGCACGTGTTCGAGCCGGTGACGAGCGAGGGCAGGTTGTGCGCCCACGAGTTGTTCGAGCGCAGGTGCCGGCGGCCGACGAGCACGAGGCCGCCGTCCGCGACGGCGGCCGTCGCCTCGTCGAGCGCGGCGCGCAGCCGGGCGACGTCCGCGACGACCGGCGCCGGGGCGAGCTCGACCCGGCCGGACGGCGTCCGGAGCACCTCGGGCAGCCGCGGCTCGAGCGGGCCGAGGTCGACACCGTCCGGTGCGGCGGCGAGCCGGTCGAGGGTCAGCCCGTCCGGGCGCGCGCCGAAGCCGTCGCCGTACGGGCCCAGCCGCAGCAGGGCGTCGAGCATCCGGACGTCGCCGGTGCGCGGCGTGCCGTCGGCGGCCGTCGAGACCTGCGCGACGAGGTCGGCGACGTCGCGCCCGTGCACCGGCGACCCCTCGGCGGCGACGTGCTGCCCGAGCAGCGTCGAGACGACGAGGGCGTCGACGGCGTCCGGGTCGACCTGCGGGGCGAGGGTCTGCAGCACCCCGGCGAGCCGGCAGAGCGTGCGCCACTCCGGCTCGACGTCGCCCTCGGCGGGCAGCACGGCGGGGGAGAAGTGCGCGGTGTTCCGGCACGCGAACTGGTTGAACGTGAGGTCGTAGTGCGGGCGCGCGAGCGGCCCGGGGACGGGCAGGACGACGTCGGCGCGGGCGGCCGTCTCGGTGCGGTAGAGGTCGACGCAGACGAGCACGTCGAGGCCGTCGAGGGCCTTGCCGAGCCGCCCGCCGTCGGGTGCGGACAGGGCCGGGTTGCCGGCCACCGTCACGAGCCCGCGGACGTGGCCGCCGAGGATCTCCTCCGCGAGCGCCGCGGTCGGCAGCTCGCCGAGCACCTCGGGCAGGCCGCGCTCCGCGCTCGTCCAGCGGCCGAAGCGAGGGCTGCGGGCCCGGGACGTGGGCGAGGAGTTGCGCTGCCCGGCCGCGGCGAGCGGGAACATCACGCCGCCGCGGGAGTCGAGGTTGCCCGTGAGGGTGTTGACGACGTCGACGAGCCACGAGGTGAGCGTCCCGAACCGGACGGTCGTCGTCCCGATCCGCCCGTAGACGGCGGCGGACGGCGCCGCGGCCAGGTCGCGGGCGAGCGTCGTGACGGCCTCGGCGGGGAGGCCGACGACGGGGGCGACGGCGTCCGGCGTGAACGGGGCGAGCACCTCGGGGAGGGCGTCGAGCCCTTCGAGGTGGGCGCCGACGTGCGGGCCGACGTCCGCGAGCCCTTCTGCGAGCAGGACGTGCGCGACGGCTGCGAGGAGGAAGACGTCGGTGCCGGGGCGGATCGCGAGGTGGGTGTCGGCGGCCTTGGCGGTGCGCGACGTCCGCGGGTCGACGACGACGAGGCGGCCGCCTCGTCTGCGCAGGGCGCGCAGCCGGCCGGGCATGTCGGGGGCGGTCCACAGCGAGCCGTTCGAGGTGAGCGGGTCGGCGCCGAGGACGACGAGCAGGTCGGTGCGGTCGACGTCCGGGATCGGCACGGTGAGCGGGTCGCCGAACATGTACGTCGTCGCGACCTGCTTGGGCATCTGGTCGGTCGTCGACGCGCTGAAGACGTTGCGGGTTCCCGCGGCCCGGGCGACCGCGCCGACGTAGAGCTGGCCGGCGAGGTTATGGACGTTCGGGTTGCCGAGGTAGAGCCCGAGCGCACCGCGGCCGTGCTCGGTGACGACCCGGCCGAGCCGTTCGGCGACGACCGACCAGGCGTGCTCCCAGGTGGTCTCCTCGCCGTCGACGAGCGGGGCCCGCAGCCGGTCCGGGTCGTGCTGGAGCTCGCCGATGGCCAGCCCTTTCGGGCAGGCGAAGCCCTTGCTGAAGACGTCGTCGGGGTTGCCGCGGGCCTGGACGACGCGGGGCGCCCCGCCGTCCGGGTGCCCGACCTCGACGAGGAGGCCGCAGGTCGCCTCGCACAGGGGGCAGGTGTAGCGGTGCGTCGTCGTCTGCGTCGTCGTCTGGGCTGCCGTCCGGGCCGTCGTCTCTGACATCCGGTCAGTCTGCGGGAGCGGCCGGTGTCGCGCCATCGTCGGGGAGCACCGCGACGGCCTCGATCTCGACGAGCTGGCCCGGCCAGCCGAGCACCGTCACCCCGAGCAGCGTGCTCGGCGCGGGGTAGCCGCCGCAGAAGGCGTGGAAGACCTCCCAGGCGGTGAGCAGGTCGGCGCGGTCCGTCGTCGCGACGTAGACCGTGGTGCGGACGACGTCCGCGAACGACGCGCCGCCGGCCTCGAGGGCGACGACGAGGTTCGCGAGGACCTGCTCGGTCTGGCCGCGGACGTCGCCGGGCGCGACGACCGTGCCGGTGGCGTCGATCGGGCACGCCCCGGCGGTGAACAGCAGCGTGCCGGGCGCGGAACGGTGCGCGGAGTAGGCGTACGGGACGCCGTCGAAGAGACCTGGCGCACCGTGCAGGGTGACTCGTGGCGTGACCGGTGGCGTGACCGGTGGCGTGAGCGGTGGCATGTGCCGATGCTGCCACCGACCGTGTACGGTGTGTCCGTGCGCGTGGCGTCCCTCCTCCTTCGCCGCCGCGGCGGGGCCCTCTAGGCCGGTCCCTCGCCGCGGGGAGCTCGCGTGCGCCGGCCGATCTGAAGCACCACTCGATCAGGGCCCCAGCGACTCCCACGTAGAGGCGAGGACATGAACAACACCCAGCAGCCCTCCGGCATGCCGATCCACAAGTACCTGCCCTTCTCCGAGCAGATCCAGGTGGAGCTCCCGGACCGCACCTGGCCGACGAAGCAGATCACGAAGGCGCCGCAGTGGTGCGCCGTCGACCTGCGCGACGGCAACCAGGCCCTCATCGACCCGATGAGCCCCGAGCGCAAGCGGCGCATGTTCGAGCTGCTCGTCCGGATGGGGTACAAGGAGATCGAGGTCGGCTTCCCGTCGGCGAGCCAGACCGACTTCGACTTCGTCCGCCAGCTCATCGAGGACGACGTCATCCCGGACGACGTCGTCATCCAGGTGCTGACCCAGGCCCGCGAGCACCTCATCGAGCGGACCTTCGAGTCGATCCGCGGCTCCAAGCAGGCCGTCGTCCACCTGTACAACTCGACGTCCGTGCTGCAGCGCCGCGTCGTCTTCGGCCTGGACCAGGACGGCATCGTCGACGTCGCGCTCGAGGGCGCCCGGCTGTGCATGAAGCTCGCCGACGAGGCGATCTCCGAGGGCACGAACATCTACTTCGAGTACTCGCCCGAGTCGTACACCGGCACCGAGCTGGAGTTCGCCGCGCGGATCAGCAACGAGGTGCTCAACGTCTTCGAGCCCGCACCCGACCGCAAGGTCATCATCAACCTGCCCGCGACCGTCGAGATGGCGACGCCGAACGTCTACGCCGACTCGATCGAGTGGATGCACCGCCACCTGGCCCACCGCGAGAACGTCACGCTGTCGTTGCACCCGCACAACGACCGCGGCACCGCCGTCGCCGCCGCCGAGCTCGGCTACATGGCCGGCGCCGACCGGATCGAGGGCTGCCTGTTCGGCAACGGCGAGCGGACCGGCAACGTCTGCCTCGTCACGCTGGGCCTCAACCTGTTCAGCCAGGGCGTCGACCCGCAGATCGACTTCTCCGACATCGACGAGGTGCGGCGGACCGTCGAGTACTGCAACCAGCTGCGCGTGCCGGAGCGGCACCCCTACGGCGGCGACCTCGTCTACACCGCGTTCTCCGGGTCGCACCAGGACGCGATCAAGAAGGGCTTCGAGCACCTCGAGCGGGACGCCGCGGCGGCCGGCAAGAGCGTCGACGACATCCCGTGGGCGGTGCCGTACCTGCCGATCGACCCCAAGGACGTCGGCCGCACGTACGAGGCGGTCATCCGGGTCAACAGCCAGTCCGGCAAGGGCGGCGTGGCCTACATCATGAAGCACGAGTACTCGCTCGACCTGCCGCGCCGGCTGCAGATCGAGTTCAGCCAGGTCGTCCAGCACGTCACCGACGACCAGGGCGGCGAGGTCGCCCCGGCCCAGATGTGGAAGATCTTCGCCGACGAGTACCTGCCGTCGGACGACGAGCCGTGGGGCCGGTTCCGGGTGCGCGGCATGCGCGCGACGAGCGAGGACGACGGCCTCGACCACCTCTCGGTCGACGTCGAGGACGCGGGCGTGCTCAAGCACCTCGAGGGCACCGGCAACGGCCCGATCGCGGCGTTCGTCGACGCGATCGCGACCCTCGGGGTCGACGTCCGGGTGCTCGACTACACCGAGCACGCGATGAGCGCGGGCGGCGACGCGAAGGCCGCGGCCTTCCTCGAGTGCGCGGTCGGCGACCGGGTGCTCTGGGGCGTCGGCGTCGACCCGAACATCATCCGGGCCTCGCTCAAGGCCGTCGTCTCCGCGGTGAACCGCTCGATCGGCCGCCCCGCAGCCTGACCGCTGCGCCCACCACCGCACCCGCCACCCCCGCGGCGCCGTCCCCACCGGGCCGGCGTCCCGGTGGCGCGCGCCCACGAGGCGCGCCCCAGGTGCTGCTGATGCTCACGGCAGGTACCGATCCACGCGCCCAGAAGGCCGCGGGACGGTACCCGCCGTGAGCATCG
>NZ_MWLL01000254.1 GCF_002198675.1 Kineosporia sp. R_H_3
GCCAGGACGCTGCCCACCCGCAGCCGCGGCGCCTCGGCGCCGCCCGCGTTCGGCAGCGCGGCGGAGGTCAGCACGAGCCGGCCCTCCGCCGACTCCCCGACCGCCGTCCCGCCCGCGCCGTCGTTCGGCGTCCCGGCGGCCACGTCGGCCACGGACTCCGCCACGGACCTCGCGCCGGCCCCGTCCGACGCCCCCGCCGACGCCCCGGGCGGGCTGCCGCGCCGCCAGCGCGGGGCCTCGACGCCGCCGGCCGCCCCGTTCGCGTTCCCGACCGGGTCGCCCTCGTCCGCGCCGTTCGGGTCGCCCCCGGCCCCGTCGTCGCCCGCTCCCGAGGCCGGCCCGGCCGACGAGCCCGCGACGGAGCCCGCAGCGGCCGCCGCGGCCGTCACCCCGGTCGAGAGCAAGGCCGCCCCGACGCAGGAAGTGACCCGGACCCGCCCGAGCATGGGTGAGGGCGCCGCACTCACCGGTGAGCTGCCGGTGCGCGGCCGCACCGGCGACGCGCTGCCGCCGGTCAAGCCGTCCGCCGCGCCGGTCCCGCCGGTCGCCGTCCCCGGTGCCCGGTCGGACGGCAACGGCAACGGCAACGGCCACGGCCACGGGCCCGCCTCGAGCGGGGGCGCCCCCGGCGCCTGGAACCCGTCGCTGCCGACCGAGCTCGCGGCCCGCTCCGCCGCCGACGCCGCCGCCCAGCGGTACCGGCCGGCGAACCCGAACGCGCCGATGATCGGCAGCGACTCGCCGCCGGCGTCGAGCGCGCCGACGCCGATCTTCGACTCCATCTCGGTGTGGTTCTCCACGGACGCCTCGGCGCCCTCGACCGGTGCGGTCGACGAGGTCGAGCACGTCGTCGACCTGCGCGACGGCGCCCGCCAGACGGTGACCGCAGGGGCCCCGTCGTCCAACCGCTGGGCCGCCCTCGGCGACCAGCAGTGGCTCGCCGCCAGCGCGCGGGCCGCGGCGACGCCGGAGATCAGCGGCACGACGGGCACCGGCCTGCCGATGCGCCGACCGGGTGCCAACCTCGTCCCGTCGGCGGCGGGCGCCACCCAGGCGGCCGCCCCGGCCGCGGCCGGCTCGGCAGCTACCAGCGTGGCCTGACCTCCGCCCGGCGGTCGCGACGCGCACCCGGCGACGGGGACACCCTGTTCGCCGGCCCCAAGGACGGCAACGGCAC
The DNA here is from genome assembly GCF_002198675.1 of Kineosporia sp. R_H_3. GTDB lineage: Bacteria > Actinomycetota > Actinomycetes > Actinomycetales > Kineosporiaceae > R-H-3. Next base: position 1,178 of record NZ_MWLL01000254.1, read on the forward strand.
GACGAAGACACCCGAAGGCACGGGAGGAGACACGTGAGCACGGGGACAGGTACTGACGTCGGCTGGCTGGTCGACGGGTTCACCCACAGGGTGCCCGGCGTGGCCCACGCGGCCGTCGTGTCGGCGGACGGCCTGCTCATGGCGAGCTCGGCCGGACTGCCGCGCGACCGCGCGGACCAGCTCTCGGCCGTCGCGTCAGGGCTCGGCAGCCTCACGAACGGGGCGGCGCTGTGCTTCTCGGCCGGCGCCGTCGTCCAGACGGTCGTGGAGATGCAGGGCGGCTTCCTGCTGCTCATGGCCATCTCCGACGGCTCGTGGCTGGCCGTTCTCGCCTCGCCGACGTCCGACATCGGTCTCGTCGGCTACGAGATGACGCTGCTCGTCGACCGGGTGGGCGAGCACCTCTCGCCGGCCCTGCGGCAGGCACGCGGCTGGTCGGGCTCGGCCTGAGGCGACGATGAGCCAGACCTTCGAACCCACGCGGAGCGCCGACGAGCGCCCGCGTCCGTCGCGCGAGCCCGGTCGTGGCTCGCGCGGCGGTCCGTCGCGGGGTGACGGCCCCGCGACGCCGTGGAGTCGGGGGGACTCAGAACGCGGCGGGACACCCGCCGAGGCGGGCAGGCCCGCGGGCCGGGCGGAGGGGCGGCGGGTGCCGTCCCAGCCCCAGGCGGGGACGGCGGTGCGCGGCGGCGACCTCGCGTCGTCCGACCATGCCGCGGCCCGGGCCTGGACGCAGGACATGCACGGTTTCGGCACCGGCCGGTCGATCGGGATGCCCGCGTCGTCCGCCCCGAGCGGGCCGGACGACGTCGCGGCGGACGCTCTCACGGGCGGGCCGCTCGACGCGCTGACGGCCGCGGCCGCCGTGGACGCCCAGTCGGTCGTCCTCGGCCTCGACGCACCGGTCATGGCGCTCGTCGGTGCGGACGGCGGCCACCTGCGGGCCGACCAGGGCGGCCCGGCGTGGATCCTGCCCGGCGGGCAGGGCACGGGGCGCGCCGAGCAGGGTGACGGCCGTCGTGCGACCCGTCGCGGGGTCGCGGAGGCCAACGCGGCCGCGCCCGAGGGCGGCGACGACCGCGGGGCGCGGCGCGGGCGCTCGTTCAGCGGGCCCGCGGCAGCCCGTGCCCTCGGCAGCAAGATCTCGGCGGAGGACGGCGGCAGCGGCGGTCGTGGCTCGGACCGCGGCCGGCCGGGGCGGCGCTACATGCCCGCCCCGCAGGAGACCGGCGACCTCGCGGCCGTCGACGACCCGAACAACCCCGTTCCCGCGGGGCTGCAGCCCGGTCAGCCGCTCCCCGGCCAGCTCCCGCCGGGGATGCCGGGTGCCCCCATGCAGACCGGCCCGATGCAGCCCGGCCGCATGCACCAGGACGCCGGGCCCGTGCCGCCGTACGCGGCCCCGCCGCCGCCCCCGATCAGCACCGGCTCCGTGCCGTGGCTGACCGGCGAGCAGGACGCCATCAGCATCACGGCGGCTCTCGGTGACCCGTTCACGGACACCGGCGCGACCCAGATGCTCCGCCCTTACGACGACTCGGCAGACCTCCCCGCGGAGGGTCCCGCGCCGTCCCTGGTGCGGCCCTACGCACGGACCGGCGGGCGCACCAAGCCCGGGCACGATCTCGACCTCGAGGCGCTCGTCGTCACGACGGTCAACGGGCGGGAGGCGTGGTCCAGCCCCCTGCTCAACCCGGAACACGTGCAGGTCATCGGCCTGTGCGTCGACACGACGAGCGTCGCCGAGATCGCCGCGCGGCTGTCGGTGCCCATCGGCGTCGCCCGTGTGATCATCGCCGACATGGTGGACCTCGGACTCGTCGAGGTCGGCAAGACCTCGGCGAACACCGGGGACGAACGCGACCCAGCTTTCCTGAGGAGGGTACTCAGTGGCCTTCAGCGGCTCTGACAGCCGACCGACCCGGTCGACGAAGATCGTCGTCTCGGGCGGTTTCGGCAGCGGTAAGACGACGTTCGTCGGGGCCGTGTCCGAGATCGTCCCGTTGCGGACCGAGGCGGTCATGACGTCCGCCAGCATCGGCGTCGACGACCTGTCGGCGACGCCGAACAAGACGACGACGACCGTGGCGATGGACTTCGGCCGCATCTCGATCGACAGCGAGCTGGTCCTGTACCTGTTCGGGTCGCCGGGGCAGAACCGGTTCTGGTTCATGTGGGACGACCTCGTGCGCGGTGCCATCGGTGCCGTCGTCCTCGTCGACACCCGGCGCCTGCAGGACTGCTTCGGGCCGATCGACTTCTTCGAGGCCCGGAACCTGCCGTTCGTCGTCGCGGTCAACGCGTTCGACGGGGTGCTCCAGCACCGGCCGGAGGAGGTCCGCGAGGCGCTCCAGCTCGGTCCGGACGTCCCCGTGCTCGTGTGCGACGCCCGCGAGCGGGAGTCCGCCAAGCAGACGCTCATCGCGGTCGTCGAGCACGCGCTGCGGACCTGGACCTCCGCGTCGGTGCCCCAGTAGCAGCAGTCCCGCCCACGTCACGGGCGCCCCGGCCGGCCTCCGCCGGTCGGGGCGTTCGCGTGTCCGCGCTCAGCCGGCCGGGGTGAGGAAGCCGTCGAGGACGAGCCCGCGGACGTCGGGCAGCACCTCCGCGGCGAGGGCGTCGGCGGGGACGTCGAGCAGGTCGGCGAGCGCTCCGACGATCGCCCCGACGGGCAGGTCGCCGTCGCACGCGCCGACGAGCCCGGCGAGCGCCGTCCCGGCCCGGACGCCGCGCCCGTAGCCGCCGCCCTGGCGCAGCAGCACGACCGAGGGGTCCTCCTCGCCGGGGCGGTGGTGACGCTCCTCGGTGACGTCGGGGGCGACCCGGAGCCGGGCCGCGGCGAGCGCGGCGTCGTCCGTGCGGGCGAGCCAGGCATGGGCGTCGAGCACAGCGGCGACGTGCTCGCCGAGCGGGGCGTCGAGCGGGGCGCGGACGTCCTCGACGCGGCGCAGCGGCCGGCCGGGGCCGGCGGCGCCGGCGGGCCCGGCCGCCGGGCGGCGCAGGACGACGACGCCGAAGCCGACGCCCTCGACCGCCCGGCGCTCGAAGTCGTCGAGCCAGGCGGCGTAGAGCGCGTCGTGCTGCGGGCCGCCCGAGGTGCCGCCGTCGCGGATCCACATCTCGGCGTACTCGGCGGGGTCCTGGACCTCGCGCTGGACGACCCACGCGTCGAGGGGGCCGTCCCCGCGCTCCTCGGCGGCCCGTGCCGCGTCGTCCAGCCAGCCGCCGACGCGCTCCTGCCACGGCACCCCGGACCGGTGCTCCCAGTTGCCGAGCATGACGGCCGTGCCGCCGGGCGCCAGGACGGCGCCGGCACCGGTCACGAGCCGCCGGACGATCTCGTCGCCCTCGAGGCCGCCGTCCCGGTACTCGTACGTCGTCACGCCGTCCGTGCGCGGTGTGATGACGAACGGCGGGTTGCTGACGACGAGATCGAAGCGTTCCCCCGCAACGGGTTCGAGCAGGCTGCCCGGGCGCAGGTCGACCGTCGCCGACGGGGCCGCGGGGCCGGCGGCGTTGAGCGCCCACGTGAGCGCGGCCATCGCGAGAGCCCGCCGGGAGATGTCGGTCGCGACGACGGACCGGGCGTGCCGGGAGGCGTGCAGCGCCTGCACCCCGCACCCGGTGCCGAGGTCGAGCACCCGGCCGACCGGTCGGCGGGGTGTGCACCGGGCGAGCATCGTCGAGGCTCCCCCGACCCCCAGCACGTGGTCGGGCCGCAGCGCGCCGCCCGTCGCGAGCTCGCCGAGGTCGGAGACCACCCACCAGTCCGCGCTGCCGCCCGCGTCGACGGCGCCGTACGGGCGCAGGTCGACCAGGGCCCGCACCGCGTCGTCCGGGCCCTCGCCGGCGGCGTCGACGAGCCCGAGCCGCCGGGCGCCGTCCGTGCCGAGCCGGGGCAGCGCCCGGTCGACGACGGAACGGGGCACCGGGAGCCAGAGGACGAACAGCCGCAGGAGCGCCGCCACGGGCTCCGGGCGGGCCTCGGTGGCCCGGAGCACCGGCACGACCTGTTCGCGGCCGAGCGCCGCGTGGGCGACCGGGCCGACGAGGTCGGTGACGGACTCGACGGTCCAGCCGTCGAGGTCGGCGCGCAGCGCGGCGACGAGGGCCGGGTCGACCCGGGGCGCGTCCGGGGCCGCTGCGCTGCCGGTGGGGCTGGTGGTGGGGCTCGTGCTCGTGGGTCCGGCGCTCACGGGGCAAGTCTGCCGGTCGGGCGGGCGGGGCGCGGCCGGGAGCAGGACCCGGCACGCAGCGAGGCCCCGGACGCGGTCGGCGTCCGGGGCCCCGGTGCTGCGCTGCTGCTGTGGTGCGGTGCTGCTGGTGGTGCTGGGTGGTGCGTCGTCCCGGTGCCCTGGTCAGGCGGTGACGGCTGCCTTCGCAGGAGCGTCGTCGCCGATGACCGACCGCCGCCGCTTCGAGACCGTGACGGCCGCGATGATGATCGCGACCGCGACGAGCGCGATGGCGATGCGGACGGCCTCGTTCGCCTCGGAACCGACGCTCAGCTGGACGACGGCCGGGGCGATGAGCACGGACACCAGGTTCATGACCTTGATGAGCGGGTTGATCGCCGGGCCGGCGGTGTCCTTGAACGGGTCGCCGACGGTGTCGCCGATGACCGCGGCCGCGTGGGCGTCGCTGCCCTTGCCGCCGTACTGGCCGTCCTCGACGATCTTCTTCGCGTTGTCCCAGGCGCCGCCCGAGTTGGCGAGGAAGACCGCCATGAGGACACCCGCACCGATCGCGCCGGCGAGGTAGCCGGCGAGCGGGCCGACGCCGAGGCCGAAGCCGACGGCGATCGGGGCCATCGCGGCGAGCAGGCCGGGGGTGGCCAGCTCGCGGAGCGAGTCCCGGGTGCAGATGTCGACGACGCGGCCGTACTCCGGCTTCTCCGTGCCGTCCATGATCCCGGGGTGCTCGCGGAACTGGCGCCGCACCTCGTAGACGATGGCACCGGCGGCGCGGGTGACCGCGTCGACGGCGAGGCCGGAGAACAGGAAGACGACCGAGGCGCCGATGATGAGGCCGACGAGGACGTTCGGGCTGACGATCTGGTAGAGGTCCGCCCCCGCCGTCTCGCCCGCCTTGGTGAACGCCGAGGTGACCGCGTCGTTGTACGACCCGAAGAGCGCGGTCGCCGCGAGGACGGCCGTCGCGATCGCGATGCCCTTCGTGATGGCCTTCGTCGTGTTGCCGACGGCGTCGAGCTCGGTGAGGATCTGCGCGCCCTCGCCGTGGACGTCGCCCGACATCTCCGCGATGCCCTGGGCGTTGTCACTGACCGGGCCGAAGGTGTCCATCGCGACGATGACGCCGACCGTGGTCAGCAGGCCGCAGCCGGCGATCGCGATGAGGAACAGCGACAGCGTGACCGAGCCGCCGCCGAGCAGGAAGGCCAGGTAGACCGCCCCGCCGATGGTCAGCGCCGTGTAGACGGCGGACTCGAAGCCGACGCCGATGCCGGACAGGACGACGGTCGCCGCACCGGTGAGGGTCGTCCGGGCCACGTTGTTCGTGGGGGGCGAGTCCGTGCCGGTGAAGTACCCGGTCAGCCACAGGATGATGCCCGCGAGGACGACGCCGATGATGACGGCGGCGGTCGCGATGAGCCGCGGGTCGCCGTCCTGGCCGGCCAGCGGGGTGCTCTCGAACGTCGACGGCAGGTACACGTACGCCGCGACGGCGCACAGCACCGCGGCGACGATCGCCGACAGGTAGAACCCGCGGTTGATGGCCGTGAGGCCGTTCTCGCCCGGGCGCGGCTTGGTGACGTAGACGCCGAAGACGGCCGTCAGCGCACCGATGGCGGGGACGATGAGCGGGAAGACCAGACCGGTCTCGCCGAACGCCGCCTTCCCGAGGATCAGGGCCGCGACGAGCATGACGGCGTAGGACTCGAAGAGGTCCGCGGCCATGCCCGCGCAGTCGCCGACGTTGTCGCCGACGTTGTCGGCGATCGTCGCGGCGTTGCGGGGGTCGTCCTCGGGGATGCCCTGCTCGACCTTGCCGACGAGGTCGGCGCCGACGTCCGCGGCCTTGGTGAAGATGCCGCCGCCGACACGCATGAACATCGCGAGCAGCGCCGCACCGAAGCCGAAGCCCTCGAGCACCGCCGGGGCGTCGCCCCGGTAGATGAGGACGACGACGCTGGCGCCGAGCAGGCCGAGGCCCACGGTCGCCATGCCGACGGTGCCGCCGGTGCGGAACGCGATGCGCATGCCCGCGTCGCGGCCGCCCTCCTCGCGCGCCGCCGCGGCGACCCGGAGGTTCGCGCGCGTGGCGAGCCACATGCCGAGGTACCCGATCGTCGCCGAGAACCCGGCGCCGACGACGAAGAAGAGGCTCCGTCCGATCTTGATCCCGTTCTCCCCCGGAAGGAAGAACAGCAGGACGAAGACGAGCGCGACGAACCAGACCAGCGTCTTGAACTGTCGGTTGAGGTACGCCGACGCGCCTTCCTGGACCGCCTTGGCGATCGTCTTCATGTTCTCCGTGCCCTCGCCGGCTGCGAGTACCTGGCTCCTGAACAGCGCCGCCATACCGAGCGCGACCACCGAGATGGCCGTGACGACAGCGACAAGAGTCAGGTTTCCGCCGGTGAGGGTCACCTCCGAGCCTTCTGCGGCACGGGTGATCCCTGGCATCCGTCCTCCTCGACGTGTGCAAGGCCCCGCCTCGAGAACCGCCCACGACCTCCCTGAGGGAGGCGGAGGCGTCGAGCGGGACGTCGGCGGTGAACCCGGCCGGCCGTTCCGGCGGGCACCGAACGCCGGGCAGTCTACGGAACGTGACGACCGCCACCAAACGGGGGTCGCTGTGACCTTGTCGACTCCGGTACGGGACGTCCGACCTGGGCCGATGTCGGCGCGGACGCTCACCGAGGGTGGTCGGCAGAAGGGGCAGGACGGGCGGTCCGGGGCGTGCGACGAACGGTGCGTGACGACGGACGGGGCCCGTCGGTGCGTGGCGCGCCGGGTACGGCGGGGCGGAACCGCCCTGCGGGCCGCTCCTCGGGCCCTCGGCCGTCCTCAGTCCGCCGAGCGGTCCCAGCTGAGCCAGACCCGGCCGCCGCGGCCGCCGGGGCCGTCGCCGAGGTCCATGTCGTCCGACAGGCCGCGGACGAGGGCCAGGGCGACGTACTCGTCGTCGCCCTCGGCCGCGTCCGCGGAGTCGGTGACGACGATCTCGAGCCGGGGCCCGGCGTCGTCCACCTCGACGAGCATCGGCTCGGTGACGCCGGTGTCGCCGCAGCGCCGGACCGCCCGGGCGCACATCTCGCCGACGGAGAGCCGGATCGCGTCGAGCTGGTCCTCGCCGAGGCCGGCACGGCGCGCGACGGCGACCGCGACGAGCCGTGCGGTGCGCACGTGCTCGGCGGCAGGGCTGAACCGCAGGGCGACCGTACTCATGTCGGGAGCGTGCCTCATCCGGTCGGCGGGCGACAGGGCGCCGACGTCAGGCGTCGGCGCCGTCGGGGGTGCTGCTTGTGTCGGCGAGCGCCTCCTCGAGCGTGGCGTGGATCGGGAAGACCTTGGTCAGCCCGGTGATCCGGAAGACCTTGAGGATCTTCTCCTGGGCGCAGACCAGCCGCAGCGTGCCGTCGTGGGACCGGACGCGCTTGAGGCCGCCCACGAGGACGCCGAGCCCGGTGGAGTCGAGGAACTCGACACCCTCCATGTCCACGACGAGGTCGTAGTGCCCGGACGCGACCAGCTCGTTGAGCCGCTCGCGGAGCGAGGGGGCCGTGTACACGTCGATCTCCCCGCTGACGGAGATGACGGTGCGCGCACCCTCCTGGCGGCTCGTGACGGTGAGCTCCAACTCGCCCTCCTCGGACGTTCGACGTGCGCTCCCGCGCCGGACCGGCGGGGGACGAATGGCATTCAACCACTCCTCGCGGGAGCCGCCCTGCCAGCCGCCCCGGTCGTCGCCTCCTCGCGGGCCGGCTGTCGGGGGCACGGGCCACACTGCGGGGGTGACCGCCCCGCACCCGCGCACGCCCGTGGACCGGCTGCTCGCCGGCCCGGGCCGCGCGGAACGGGTCCGCCACGTGCACACGGTGCCCGAGCGGGCCGGGCGACCGGCGGCGTGGCCGCACTGGGCCGATCCCGGGGTCGTCGAGGCCCTCGGTGCCGCCGGGATCACGGCGCCGTGGCAGCACCAGGTCGCCGCCGCGGACGCCGCGCACGCCGGCCGGCACGTCGCGCTCTCGACCGGGACGGCCTCCGGCAAGTCCCTGGCCTACCTGCTGCCGGTGCTCACGGCCGTCCGGGCCGGCGCCGCCGCACCGAACGGGCGGGGCGCGACCGCGCTGTACCTGGCGCCGACCAAGGCGCTCGCCGCCGACCAGCTCGCGGGCGTCGCGCGGCTCGACGTGCCAGGGGTCCGCGCCGCCACCTACGACGGTGACACCCCGCGCGAGGAGCGGCGCTGGGTGCGGGAGCACGCCAACGTCGTCCTCACCAACCCCGACCTGCTGCACCACTCGCTGCTGCCCGGCCACGAGCACTGGGCATCCTTCCTGCGGGCGCTGTCGTACGTCGTCGTCGACGAGTCGCACCACTACCGCGGCGTCTTCGGCTCGCACGTCGCCGCCGTCCTGCGCCGGCTGCGGCGGGTGTGCGCGCGGTACCGCAGCGAGCCGGTGTTCGTCCTGGCCTCCGCGACGACGGCCGACCCCGCCGGGACGGCGCGGCTGCTCACCGGGCTGGACGCCGAGGTCGTCACCGACGACGCCTCGCCGCGCGGCGCGATGCACGTCGTGCTCTGGGAGCCGCCGCTGACGCCGGGCGGCGGCGAGCACGGGGCCCCGACCCGGCGGCCGGCCGTCGTCGAGACCGCCGACCTGCTCACGGACCTCGTCGCGGCCGGGGTCCCGACCCTGGCGTTCGTCCCGAGCCGGCGCGGCACCGAGACCATGGCGGCCACCGCCCGGCGCCGCCTCGAGGAGGTCGAGCCGGGGCTCGGTGACCGGGTCGCCGCCTACCGCGGCGGGTACCTGCCCGAGGAGCGACGCGCGCTCGAGGCCGCGCTGCGCTCGGGCGCCCTGCTCGGGCTCGCGGCGACGAACGCCCTCGAGCTCGGCATCGACGTGAGCGGCCTCGACGCGGTGCTCATGTGCGGCTGGCCCGGGCGGCGCTCCTCGATGTGGCAGCAGGCCGGGCGCGCGGGCCGGCGCGGGCGGCAGGCGCTCGCCGTCCTCGTCGCCCGGGACGACCCGCTCGACACCTACCTCGTCCACCACCCGGAGGCGGTCTTCGGGCAGCCGGTGGAGGCGACCGTCCTCGACCCGTCGAACCCCTACGTGCTCGCGCCGCACCTGTGCGCCGCCGCGGCCGAGCTGCCGGTCACCGTTGACGACCTCGCGCTCTTCGGCGAGGGGACCGCGGAGCTGCTCGCGGCGCTGACCGCCCGTGGGTTCCTCCGCAGGCGGCCGACGGGCTGGTACTGGACCAGGCCCGACCGGGCGAGCGACCTCGCCGACCTGCGCGGGACGGGCGGCGACCCGGTCCGCATCGTCGAGGCCGCCACCGGGCGGGTGCTCGGCACCGTCGACCCGGGCTCCGCGCACAACGCCGTGCACGCCGGTGCCGTCTACCTGCACCAGGGCGAGCCGTGGTCGGTGCGCGCCCTCGACCTCGCCGAGGGCGTCGCCGCCGTCGAGCGGACGACCGACGAGGTCTCCACGCAGGCGAGGGAGGTCGTCGACATCCGGGTGCTCGGGGTGCGGGAGGAGCGGGATTGGGGCCCGGTGCGGCTGCACCTCGGGACGGTCGAGGTGACCTCGCAGGTGGTGTCCTTCCTGCGCAAGCACGTGACGAGCGGCACCGTCCTCGGCGAGGAGCCGCTCGACCTGCCGCCCCGGGCCCTGCGCACGACCGCGGTCTGGTGGACCATGCCGGCCGACCTGCTCCTCGCGGCGGGCGTCGACGAGGAGAGCGTCCCGGGCGCGGCCCACGCCGCCGAGCACGCGGCGATCGGTCTGCTGCCGCTCGTGGCCGCGTGCGACCGCTGGGACGTCGGCGGGGTGTCCACCGCGCTGCACCAGGACACCGGCCTGCCGACGATCTTCGTGCACGACGGGCACCCGGGCGGCGCCGGGTTCGCCGAGCGGGGGTACCGGTGCGCCCGCACCTGGCTGGAGGCGACCCGGCAGGCGGTCTCGGACTGCGAGTGCGCGCACGGCTGCCCGTCCTGCGTGCAGTCGCCGAAGTGCGGCAACGGCAACGAACCGCTCGACAAGGCACGGGCGCTGCACCTGCTGGACCTCGTGCTGCGTCATGCGACCGCGGACGAGACGACCGGCGGCGACGCCGACGCCGAGCGCACCGGCGTACCGCCCGCGGGTGCGGCCGCCGCGGTCTGACGACGGGACCGCGGGGGCGGCACCGGTCGCGACCGTCGCCGGACCGGCGCGGGCGACGACCTCGGCCGGGCCGACGACCGACCAGGGCGCGGGCACGGGGACGGACGCCCGCACCTCGACGACCCCGTCACCGACGACGGTGCACGCGACGAGGGCGGCTCCGTTGCCGGCGACGACGGCGGCGGCGCGGCCGCAGTCCGGTTCGGGCCAGGCCGCGGCCGCCGCCAGCGCCCCGAGATCGGCGGCGGCGTCCGCGCGGTGCCGCGCGGTCAGCGCCTGGACGAGGCCGACCCCCGCCACGGCGAGGGCCGCAGCGACGAGCACGACGCCGAGGACGAGGACGCTCCCGGACCCCCGCTCGCGATGCCCGCCGCCGCCCCGGCCGCCCGGCCCGGGGCCGCCGCCCGTCACGAGGGCTCCTCGGCGTCGGCGACGGCGCGGGCGCGCACCGTCACTGCCGGCGCGCCCGGCAGCGAGACGTGCACCGCCGCGGACACCGTGACGGTGACGCTGCCGCCGGAGCGACCGACCGAGACCGTCGCACCCGCAGGGGCGAGCGCCCGGGCCGCCGCGAGGACCGCCCCGGGACTGTCGCCCCGGGCGGCGCGGCGAGCAGCGGCCCGGGCCGCGTCGACGGCCCGGACCTGGGCGCCGCCCACCTCGACCACCCCGAGCACGAGCCCGAGGACGAGGACGACCGCGGGCAGCGCGAGCGCCGTCTCCGCGGTGACCGTGCCGCGCTCGCGGGCCCATCCTGCGCCGGGTGCCGAGGGGCGGTCGAGGGGGCGCATCGCTCAGCCGACCGACAGAGCGCGGCGGATGATGCCGAGCAGCAGCCCGCGGACCTGGCCGCCGCTGAGGATCGCGACGAGCAGACCGGCGAAGCCGCACGCGGCGAGCGTCGCGATGGCGTACTCGGCCGTCGCCATGCCGACGTCGTCCGCCGCGTGCCGGATGCGGGAACCGTTGCCCCGCAGAGACTGCACGACCCGACGCATCGGCCGGACGATCGGGCCGGGCGCGACGTCGCGGCGCGTGACCGGTCCGGGCCGCGAGGGCGGGGCAGACGAAGAGGGCGGCACGGAGCCGGCCGCCGGGGCGGGAGTCAGCGTCGCGGAAGACGAGGTCATGAGGCGATCTCCTTCGGGCGGGGCCGGTCCGCGGACCGGCCGTTCGGGACAGGGCGGATGGGACGGGTGGGC
>NZ_MWLL01000255.1 GCF_002198675.1 Kineosporia sp. R_H_3
GCGAGGGCGCCGGCCATGACGGGGACCTTGTCGGTCGGGGCCGGCTGGGCCTGCTGGGCGGCGGCGTGGGCCTGCGCCTGCTGCGTGGCCCAGCGCGCCGCGGCGGCCTCGCGCTCGGCGGCCTGGCGCTTCGAGCGGCGCCGGAGCAGGACGCTCGCCGGGTAGCCGACGACCGCGAGGACGATGCCGACGGGCAGCACCGCGCCGAGCACCGTGAGGATGACGTTGGTGCTCGCGACGAGCGCCTCCCAGCCGGCGTCGAGCCCGGCGAGGAAGCCGTTCTTCGGCTCCTCGGCCTGCGCCGCGGGCGTGCCCGGGACCTGCAGCGTCACCGTGAGGGTCGACAGGTCCGCGCGGCTCGAGAGCGACTTGAGGCGGGCCTGGAGGGCCTCCAGGTCGGCCTGCCGACGGGTCAGCTCGCCCTCGATGAAGACGATGTCCTGCACCGTGTTCGCCTTCGCGAGCAGCTCGCGGGTGCGGGCCACGGACTGCTTCTGGGTCTCGATCCGGCTCGCGACGTCGGCGATCTCGCCCGTGACGTCCTGGTCGGTCGCGCTGCGGCTGACGACGGTGCCGATGGCGCCGACCTTCGTCAGGGCGGTGTCGAGCTGCGGCTCGGGGATGCGCAGGACGACGACGCCCTCGCCGGACTGCACCGACCGGGCCGTCGACCCGTCGGGGGCGGTGACGCCCTGCGAGATGCCCGTCGTCTCGGACGACACGTACCCGCCGAGGCTGTCGGCGATCGCCCGGACCTTCACCGCGGCGACGTCGAGGTCCTTGACGGTGAGCGTGACGTCCGCGGTCCGGATCCGGCGCTGGCCCGCGGTGTCGGCCGAGACGAGGTTCGCACCCGAGGCGGCTTTCTGGCCCTCCGCGGACGCGCCTCCGGCAGCCTGCTCCGGGGCGGCTGCCGCGGCGGCCCGGCTCGCCCCGGCGACGCTGGTGTCCGTGAGACCGCCGGCGTCGGTGCCGCCCGCACCCTCCGCGGCGCTGTCGTAGGCGGCGCCCGATGCTGTGCCGCCGTCGTTCGACCCGCTGCACGCGGCGAGCGTCAGGAGGGCGGCCGCGGCGAGGGCCGCGAGGCGTGGACCGGTGCGGGTGCGTCGTGCGGGGGACATGGAGGCCTCCGGTGATCGGGAGCCGCGTCGCGGCCCGGTTCGGTCGAGGGACGTCACCAGCGGGACCGCCGTTGCACGGCCGCAGGTCACGAAGTGATCACCGTGCGCCAGCGGCCGTGGTGATCTCTGTGCGCCAGCGTCCCGGCCTTTGGTCACGGTGGTGTCGCACTCCGGGATCGGTAGCGTCCCGGGCAGGTGTCAGGCTGGTCACGTGAGCGGCCACGGTGCGAGGGGCGGGAACGACACGTGACGGGCGAGCAGAGCAGCAGGGCGCGGCCGAGGGTCGTCGTCGTCGGCGCGGGCATCAGCGGGCTCACCGCGGCATGGCACCTCACCGACCCGGCGCGCGCCGGCGACGTCGTGCCCGAGGTGCTCGTGCTCGAGGGGTCGCCCGGCGTCGGCGGCATCCTGCGCAGCGGCCCGCTCGGGCCCGTGAGCATCGACGTCGGTGCCGAGTCCGTGCTCGCACGGCGGCCCGAGGCGCTCGAGCTCATCGCCGAGGCCGGCCTCGCCGACGACACGGTGCACCCGGTGACCACCGCGGCGAACGTCCTCGTCGACGGCGTCCTGCGGCCGCTGCCCGGCGGGACCCTCATGGGGGTGCCCGGCGACCCGAACACGCTGCGCGGCTTCCTGTCCGACGCCGACGTCGAGCGGGCCGCGGCCGAGCCCGGTCTGCCGCCCACCGAGGTCGGGGACGACGTCGACGTCGCGTCGTACGTCGCGGCCCGGGTCGGCCGGGCCGTCGTCGACCGGCTCGTCGAGCCCTTGCTCGGCGGGGTCTACGCGGGGCACGCCGACCGCCTCAGCCTGCGCGCGACCGTCCCCCAGCTCTACGCCGCGGCGGCCGCCGGGGGCTCGCTGCTCGCCGCCGTCCGGCAGATGCGCGCGGCCCCGCTCGCCGGTGGCGGCCACGGTGCGCACGCCCCGGGCGGGGGAGCGCTCGACCCCTCCGACGTCGGGGCACCCCCGGTGCTGCCGGTGTTCGCCGGGATCCGCGGCGGCGTCGGCCGGCTGCCGCAGCGGCTCGCGACCCGGCTGGCGGGCCGCGGCGTCGAGGTGCGCACCGGGGCGACCGTGCGCGGCCTGAGCCGGACGGCGTCCGGCTGGCGGCTCGTCGTCGGCCCGGCGTCGGCGCCGCAGACCGTCGACGCGGACGCCGTCGTGCTCGCCGTCCCGGCCGCGCCCGCCGCCCGCCTCCTCGCCGACGTCGCGCCCGCGGCCGCGGCCCGGCTCGGCACCGTCGAGACGGCGAGCGTCGGCGTCGTCGGGCTCCTGCTGCCCCGCGAGCAGGCCGTCGGGCTGCCGGGGTCGGGCGTCCTCGTGCCGCCCGTCGAGGGCCGGCTCGTCAAGGCCATGACGTTCTCCTCGCGCAAGTGGGCCTGGACCGACGCGCTCGACCACGACCACGTCGTCGTCCGGCTGTCCGTCGGCCGGCACGGCGAGGAGGCCTCGCTCCAGCACGACGACGACGAGCTGACCCGGCTCGCCGTCGCCGACGCCGCCGGCATCCTCGGCCGGCCGCTCGCCCCGGCCGCGACGACCGTCGTCCGCTGGGGCGGTGCGCTGCCGCAGCCGGCCGTCGGCCACGTCGCCCTCGTCGGCGCCGTCCGTGACGACGTCGAGGCCCTGCCCGGGCTCGCGGTCTGCGGGGCGGCCTTCGAGGGCGTCGGCGTCCCGGCGTGCGTCGCGGCGGCCCGGCGGGCGGGGACGCCTCAGCGCAGGGTCGCGACNCCCGACCCTGGCCACGCGCCCCCGGTCCGCCCTTGGGAGAATGACGACATGAGCGACGAGCACGGCGGGCAGCGCGTCCCCGCCCGCGAGATCAACGACACGATCCGCTACACGATGTGGTCGGTCTTCGCGGCCGACCCGGTGACCGGCGACCGGCAGGCGCTCGTCGCCGAGGTCGAGCAGGCGCTCGAGGGCCTCACCGGCAAGGGACTCGTCGTCCGTGGCTGGTACGACGTCGCGGGCCTGCGGGCGGACGCCGACGTCATGGTCTGGTGGCACGCCCCCGAGGTCGAGACGGTCCAGGAGGCGTACCACGCGCTGCGCCGCACGGCGCTCGGCGCCCACCTGCGCCCGGTGTGGTCGAACGTCGGCCTGCACCGCCCGGCCGAGTTCAACAAGGGGCACGTCCCGGCGTTCATGGCGGGGGAGGAGCCGCGCGGCTACCTGTGCCTCTACCCGTTCGTCCGGTCCTACGAGTGGTACCTGCTCCCCGAGGAGGAGCGCCGCGCGATGCTCGTCGAGCACGGCATGGCGGCGCGCACCTTCGGCGACGTCCGCGCGAACACTGTCGCCTCGTTCGCGCTCGGGGACTACGAGTGGCTCCTCGCGTTCGAGGCCGACGAGCTGCACCGGATCGTCGACCTCATGCGCGAGCTGCGGGCGGTCGACGCGCGCCGGCACGTGCGCGAGGAGGTGCCGTTCTACACCGGCCCGCGGATGCCGCTGGGGGAGCTCGTCGCGACCCTGCGCTGAGGCGTCCCCGCCCGCCGGAGCGGCCCCGGGGACGGGGTCAGGCCTCCCGCCACGGTGCGTCGGGGGTGCGCCGCATCCGGGTCAGGGCCTCGACCCGCCCGCTCGTGTCGAGCACCGTCGCGACCGGGGCGAACTGGAGCCGGGTGAACAGGGCCAGCGCCTCCGACGGCACGTCCGCGACGAGCGGGCGCCCTCCGGAGCGGGCCACGACCTCGGACAGCAGCGCACCGCCCAGCCCCAGGTGGCGGACGTCGGGGCGCACCGAGAGGCCCTCGACGAGCAGCGCCGTCCCGCCCGCCGGGCCGTCGTCCTCGACCTGCCGGACCCGCAGCACGGCCACCGGGCCGGAGTCGTCGTCGATCCACACGTGCCGGGTGGCGGGGTCGAGGTCGACCGGCTCCGGGCCGGCCGCGCCGCGCAGCCGCAGCAGCGCCTCGGCACTGCCCGGCAGCAGGGTCGCCCAGGAGTCCCAGCGGATCGCCGGCGCGATCCCGAGGTCGTCCCCGAGGACCAGCGGCAGGCCGCCCGGCGTCGTCGCCCGCACCCACGGTGCGGCCGCCGACGCGCGCGACGGCTCCCCGGGCCCGGTGAGACCGGGCTCGGGGTGTCCGGGGACGGCGCCGGGCGCTGGCCCGCTCATGAGTCCGTGGCCTCCCGGCGGATGCTGATCGAGTTGATGCAGAACCGCTGGTCGGTCGGGGTGTCGTAGCCCTCGCCCTCGAAGACGTGCCCGAGGTGCGACCCGCACGCGGCGCACCGCACCTCGACGCGGCGCATGCCGAGGCTCGTGTCCTCGATGTACTCGACCCGGTCGCCGGCCATCGGCGCCCAGAACGACGGCCAGCCGCAGTGGCTGTCGAACTTCTCGGTGCTGCGGAACAGGACGGCGTCGCACGCCCGGCAGGCGTACACGCCCTCGGTGCGGTCGTCCCAGTACTCGCCCGTGAACGCCCGCTCGGTGCCGCCCTTGCGGAGCACCTGGTACTCGGCGGCCGTGAGCCGCTCGCGCCACTGGTCGTCGGTGAGGGTCACGGGGTACTTGCGTCCGGTGTCGTGCAATCCGCACCTCCTCCTCGGTGGTCGGTGCGATCCTCTCGCACCAGGCCCGTTCGGGCCCCACATCCGGACCAACCGCCGTGGGCGTCCCGGCGTTCCCGGGGCGGTCGTGGTCACCTCGTGTGCACCGTGACGCAGTCCCTGCTGCACCGATCGTCGGTTAGCCGTTACCGTGGGCTCAGCACCGGTGC
Organism: Kineosporia sp. R_H_3; assembly: GCF_002198675.1. GTDB lineage: Bacteria > Actinomycetota > Actinomycetes > Actinomycetales > Kineosporiaceae > R-H-3. The sequence continues at coordinate 4,856 of NZ_MWLL01000255.1, forward strand.
GCCGTCCGGGTGACGCTCGTCGCGCCCGGTGGCGTGCACGCGACCGGACCCGGCGACTCGATGGGTGGACGAGATGGCGAACACCGAATCCCAGCGGGTGTCCTCCACGGGCGACCGGCTCCCGCCGAAGGGGTCGCGCGAGGACGTCACCGAGAAGGCCGTCGCCGTCTTCGTGCTCGTCCTGGGCGTCGTCCTCGGCCTCGTCGACCAGCGCTCCGGCGCGGACACCGGGCTGCGGGTCCCCGCCCTCATCGCCTCGCTGTTCCTCGTCGCGAGCTCGCTCAACGTGCTGCTGCCCATCGGCGCCAAGGGGCACGTCGAGGACGACGTCGAGGTCGAGGGCCCGCCCGGCGAGCCCGGCCGGGCCGTCGTGCGCGGCGCGGCCGCACCGCCGCCGCCCCCGCCCGCCAAGCCGTCGCCGTTCATCTCGATCCTGCTCATGGGGATCGCGGTGTGGCTCGGGCTGGCGACGCTCATGTACCAGGATGCCGAGCCGCAGCTCACCGGGCTGTCGCTGCTCGCCTCGTTCCTCATCTTCAGCCGCGGGCTCGCGGAGCTCCCCGGCCGCTGAGCCGCCCGGCGCGGGAGCGGGTCAGCCGACCCAGCTGGAGCCGGCGTAGACGTGCAGCACCGGCACCCCGAGGCGCTCGCGGGCGCGTGACGCCCAGTCCGTGTGGAAGGTGTCCTCGACGGCGTGCGGGCGGGTCACGACGACGACCTCGGTCGCCCCGGTCGCCTCGATCTGGGCGGCGAGGGTGTCGACGGGGTCACCCGCGACGACCTCACCGGTCGCCTCGACGCCGACGGCCTTCAGCTCGGCGAGGCTCGCGGCGAGCGCCTGGCCGGCGGCCGCCCGGTCGTCGTCGTCATGGCCGCGGACGGCGTCGAGCGCCTCGCGCAGCTCGAGCAGGCTGAGGTGGTCGAGCACGTCGACGAGGAGGCTGCGCTCGGTGTCGGCGGGGACGACGACGCGGTAGGCCGGCGAGTCGTCGGCGTGGAACGCCGTGATCCGCGCCGCGTCGCCCGGGGTCAGGGCCTGCTCGGTGAGCAGCACGATCGTCGGGGAAGCGTCGGTCACGTTCGGCACTCCTGTCGTTCGTACGGGTCGTGCGGGGGCGGCTGCACCACGGCCCGGGCCGCGGCGGCCTCAGCCTACGCAGTCCGGCGCCGTCCGCCGCGGACGGCGGTCCCGGATGCGCGGCGGCCGTCCCGGGTGCGCGGCCGCGACGGCCGGTCGGCAGAATGCAGCCATGACCGGCACCCCGCAACGACCCGCGGCACTGAACCTCCTCCTGCGGGGTGCGGTCGTCGGGGCCGGCACCGTGCTCGCCGCCGGGGCGGCGGTGTCCGCGACGGCGGCCTACTTCGCCCGCCGGGTCGTCTCGCCGGACGGCGAGCGGCCCGACGACGTCGAGATCCTCGGCGTCGGGGCGGGCACGCTCACCCTGCGCGCGACGGCCGAGACGACGGCGCCGGGCCGCTACGGGGTCTGGCTCGACGGCGGGGGCGGGCACGCCCGCGTCGGCGAGGTCATCGACCACGACCCGGCGGCCCGCACGGTGACCCGCCGGCTCGTCGCGGTCGACGCGGGGCGGCTGCGCGAGGGCGCCGCCCGCTGGAACCAGTACTACTTCGCGGGCACGCCCGGGTCGGCGCTCGACCTGCCCTACGAGGACGTCGAGGTGTCGACGGCCCTCGGCGCGATGCCCGCGTGGTTCGTGCCGCCGTCGGCGTCGGTCCCGCAGCGCCGCACCTGGGTGCTGCTCGTCCACGGCCGGGGTGCGACCCGGGAGGAGTGCCTGCGGGCGCTGCCGGTCCTGCACCGCCTGGGGTTCCCGGCGCTCGTCGTCTCCTACCGCAACGACCGGGACGCCGCGCCGTCCCCGGGCGGGCGCTACCACCTCGGCGAGGCCGAGTGGCTCGACCTCGAGTCGGCCGTTGTCCACGCCTTCGGCGCGGGCGCGCAGGACGTCGTCCTCGCCGGCTGGTCGATGGGCGGGGCGATCGCCCTGCAGACGATGTCGCGCTCGTGGGTCGCCGACCGGATCCGGGCCGTCGTGCTCGACGCCCCGGTCGTCGACTGGCGGGACGTCCTCGACCACCACGCGAAGGTGAACCGGCTGCCGGCCCGGATCGGCCGGCTCTCGCAGGCCGTCCTCGAGCACACGCACGCCCGCCGCCTCGCCGGGGTCGAGACGCCGCTGTCCCTGGACCGGCTCGACTGGGTCACCCGGGCCGCCGAGCTCCGGGTGCCGGTGCTGCTCATCCACAGCGACGACGACGAGTTCGTCCCGTCCGGGCCCTCGCGCCGGCTCGCCCTGGCGCGGCCGGACGTCGTGACGTTCGTGCCGGTCAGCGGTGCCCGGCACACGAAGGAGTGGAACGTCGACCCCGAGGGCTGGGACACCGCCGTCGCGCGGTTCCTGCTGTCGCTGTAGGTGCGCGCCGACCGACCACGACGCAACCGGAACCGGCCGGATCAGCCCGTTCCTGCGGTGCCGGGGGCCGATGAGTCCTGCGCCGTGGTGAGGTCACTTCGTCGTCGCGCCGCGGAGGGAGCCGGGAATGGCCAAGGTCGTCATGCACGCCGTCGTCTCGCTCGACGGCTTCATCGCCTACCCCGACCACTCCGTCGGTCCGCTCTTCGACTGGTACGGCAACGGGGACACCGAGGCCGTCGTACGCGCGAGCGGGTGGCGGTTCCAGGTCTCCCGGGTCTCGGCGGAGTACGTGCAACCGTTCTGGGACGGCGTCGAGGTCACGGTCATCGGGCGTCGGCTCTTCGACCTGACGAACGGCTGGGACGGCAAGCCGGGCGCCGGCCGCCGGCTCGTCGTCGTCACCCACCGGCCGCTGCCGCAGGAGTGGCTCGACGCGCACCCCGACGCGTCCTTCGAGACCGCTGCGTCCGTCACCGAGGCCATCGACCGCGCACGGGACCTCGCCGGCGACAGGCTCGTCAGCGTCACCGCGGGCGACGTCGGCGGGCAGGCGTTCACCGCCGGGCTCGTCGACGAAGTAGCGATGGACGTCGTCCCCGTCGTGCTCGGCGAGGGCGTCCGGTACTTCGGCGGCCACGTCGGCACGGTGCTGCTCGACGACCCCGACCGGGTCGTGCGCGGCGACCGGGTGCTGCACCTGCACCACACGGTCCGGCGCTGACCGAAGACCTGCCGGGCTCAGCCCTGCCTCTGCACGTACCAGCGGCCGAGCAGCGTGCCCTCGCACTCCAGCAGGTGGGCGTTGCGCAGCAGCAGGCCGGACGGCGCACCGTGGGCGATCCGGGGCGCGTCGCCGCCCGCGAGACGCGGCGTCAAGGTGAAGCACAGCTCGTCGACGCGGCCCGCGGCGGCGGCGCGGGCGAGCAGGGTCGGGCCGCCCTCGAGGAGCACGCGGCGCATCCCGCGGGCGGCGAGCTGGGCGACGGCGACCTGCGGGTCGACGTCGCCCTCGCCGGCGACGAGCACGCGCTCGCCCGCCTTCTCCCGCAGCGCGTCGACGTCGGCGGCCGCGCACGTGACGACCCAGGCGGCGTCCGGGCCCCGGAACAGGTCGGGGTCGTCCGGGAGCTTCCCGGAGCGGGTGACGAACGCGAGCGCCGGGGCCGGCCACTGGCCGGCGTCGAGCCGGCGGGCGGCGAACTCCGGCTTCGGGCGCAGCGGCCCGTAGCCCTCGGCGCGGGCGGTGCCCGCACCGACGAGGACGACGTCGGCGAGACCGCGCAGCACCGAGAAGACGACGCGGTCGACGTCCGAGCTGATGGAGCGGGAGAGCCCGTCGGGGCCGGCCGCCGCGCCGTCGAGGGTGCTCGCCATGTTCGCGCGCACCCAGCCCGTCTCCGGGACCGGGTCCGGGTAGGCGTAGAGGTCGGCGAGCGCCTGGATCGCGTCGGCGCGGGTCCGCGCCGCCTCGCTGCCGCCGCCGGGGTCGGCGAGCCGCCCGACGACGACCGGGCCGGGCAGGAGCAGCCGCAGCTCGCTCACGGTCGCACCCGGGTCACGAGGCGGTCTTCTCCCGGACCTGGCGCTTGATGCGCATGAGCATCCCGGTCATGCCGCGCAGCCGCAGCGGGCTCACGGCCCGGGTCAGGCCGAGCCGGTCCGGGACGTCGTCCGGCACCGCGAGCAGCTCGTCCGCGGGCAGCCCGTCGAGGCCCTGGCTGAGGATGCCCGCGAACCCGCGGGTCGTCGGCGCCTCGGCGGGTGCGGAGAAGAAGAGCCGGACGACGTCGCCCGGGCCGGCCGGCGCGGCGCCGTCCCCGACCTCGACGGTGACGAAGATCGGCGACTGGCACTCCGGGACCGGCTCCATGAGCTCGGGGTGGTCCGCGAGCCGGGCCGGCAGGGCGGGCAGCTCCTGGCTGAACTCCAGCAGGAGCTGGAGCCGCTCGTTCTCGCCCATCTCCTGGAAGTCCGCGACGATCTCGGCGAGCGCGCCGGGCAGGTCGTCGGTGCGGGCAGCGCCCGGGCCGGACGTCACGCGCGGACCTCGCCCGGGGCCTCGCCCTGGACGATCGGCACCCGGACGGCGTTGCCCCACTCGGTCCACGAGCCGTCGTAGTTGCGCACGGTCGGGAAGCCCAGCAGGTGGTGCAGGACGAACCAGGTGTGGCTCGAGCGCTCGCCGATGCGGCAGTAGGCGATGACGTCGTCGGTGACCTTGAGACCCTTCTCGCCCTGGTAGATCGCCTCGAGCGCCGGGCGGGCCTTGAAGGTGCCGTCCTCGTCGGCGGCGCGGGCCCACGGCACCGACTGCGCGCCGGGGATGTGGCCGCCGCGCAGCGCACCCTCCTGCGGGTAGTCGGGCATGTGCAGCTTCTCGCCCGTGTACTCCTGCGGGGAGCGGACGTCGACGAGCGGCCTGCCGAGGTGCGCGAGCACGTCCTCCTTGAAGGCGCGCAGCGGGGCGTCGACGCGCTCGACGACCGGGTAGTCGGTCGCCTCGCGGGCGGGCTTGTCGGTCGTCGTCGGCCGGCCCTCGGCGAACCACTTGGCCCGGCCGCCGTCGAGCAGGCGGACGTCCTCGTGGCCGAAGAGCGAGAACACCCAGAGCGCGTACGCCGCCCACCAGTTGTTCTTGTCCCCGTAGATGACGACGGTGTCGTCGCGACCGATGCCCTTGGCCGACATGAGCCGCGCGAACGCCTCGCCGTCGAGGTAGTCGCGGGTCACCTGGTCGTTGAGCTCGGTGTGCCAGTCGACCTTCACGGCGCCCGGGACGTGGCCGGTCTCGTAGAGCAGGACGTCCTCGTCGGACTCGACGACGACGAGACCGGGGGTGCCGAGGTGCTCCGCGAGCCATGCGGTGGTGACGAGGCGCTCGGGGTGGGCGTACTCGGCGAGCTTGACGTCGGGGTCGGTCGGGACGGGCACGGTGGTGGCCTTCCTGGCATCGGGCGGGTGCTGCGTGCGACCGATCCTGCCACGGCCCTCGTGGGTGCGCCGTCCCGCGGTCCTCGCCGCGTCGGGCGGGTGGCCGGTAGCGTCGGGTGCCATGATCACCGAGCTCGCGCGCCGCCTCGCGGCCCTCCCGCCGGGGCGACTGCCGCCCGGCCGCCCGGTGCCGCTGGAGGACGGCGGGGCCGCGCGGTACTGGCTGTCGGACGCCCCCGCCGGGCCCGGGGTCTGGGCGGCGCTGGCGGCGGACTTCCCGCGGACCGGCCTGTGGCCGCTCCTCGTGCAGGGGCTCGACGAGCGCACTCCCGAGCGACCGTGGCAGGTCGGGGAGATGCACCTGGTCCGGCCGTTCGCACCCGGGGCCGTGGACGTCGGCGAGGTCCTGGCCGGGCGCTGGGCCGAGGTGCTGCCGGCCCCGGACGAGGAGGAGGACGCCTGGGCGAGCGTCGACCCGTTCCGGGCCTGGCCCGGTCTGGCGGGCGTCGGGGCCTGCCGGGAGGACCCCTCGGCGGCGGCCGCCCGCGCGGCGGACGACCTGCTCCTGGAGGGGACGTGGTTCCTCTGCCTCGCCGCGGTCGGGCGCGGGGCGGACGTGCTCGACGCCGTCGGCTGGTCCGGCCACGTCAACCACGACCCGGGGCCCGGCGAGACCTCGGCGGTGCTGCGCAGCTGGGAGGAGCGGTTCGGTGCGCGACTCGTCGCGGCCGGCTTCGACACCGTGCTGCTGTCGGTCGCCGCACCGCCGACCCGGCCCGAGGAGGCGCTGCGGGTCGCGGCCGAGCACCACGCGTTCTGCCCGGACAACGTCGCCCAGGGCTCGGGGTCGCTCCGCGAGTACGCCGAGGAGCTCGTCGGCAACGCCGTGTGGGGGTTCTGGTGGGACTGACCGGGTGATCCGCCCGCCCCCGCGTCACGAACGCCGGCCGCGCGCCGACGGGTCCCGGGTCAGGGACGCGACGACGAGGGGGAGCGATGACCGGACGGCGCAGCGGCGTCCTCACGGGGGCGCTCGTCGCCGTCGCGCTCGTCGTCGCCGGCGGCACGCTGCTCGCCGACGACCTCGCCGGTGTGCTGGGCGGTGCGACCGGGCCGGTGGCCTGGACGCAGGAGTCGGCGGCGCCCGAGGAACGGCCCGGGGCGGCGGCGAAGAAGCCTGCTGCGAAGAAGGCCGCCGCGAAGAAGGACGCCGCCGCGAAGAAGAAGAGCGCCGCGAAGCAGAAGGCGGCCGCGAAGAAGGCCGCTGCCGGTGCGACCGGCGGCGACGCGGCCGCCGGCGCGGTCTCGGCCGCGGGCTACGGCCCGGACGGCCCGCAGGGTCCGGGCACCTGCTGCTCCGGCGGCTCCGGGACGACGCAGGGCGGGCTCCCACGGGTGCGCGGGCCGCAGGTCGTCAAGGGCAGCAATCCGCCGTCCGTGCGTCTCGTCGTCCCCGGGGTCGGCGGCGTCGACCGCGGCATCGCCGACACCGGCACCCACAGCGACGGCACCCAGTACTCGCTCTCCCGGCCGCTGCGCTACCACCCCGGCAGCCAGACCACCCTCGAGGCGGCGCCGTCCGCGGGCCGCGTCGACCTGTCTTGGTTCCACAACGGCGACCCGGCGACGCTGACGTACCGCGTCGGCTACCAGCCGAACACCTGGATCCGGTCGACGACCCGGCCCGACACCTGGACGACGCCCCCCATCGTCTGGGTCGACGTCCCCCCGGCCGCGGCCGAGGGCGTCATGTCGTGGCGCCTGGCGAGGGCCGCCCGGGGGGTCGAGTACACGTTCTGGCTCGAGGTCGACCTCAGCACCCCGCCGCCCGAGGACGTCCTCGGCAGCACCCGGATGCTCCTCGCGCGGACCTCGCACGTCCTCGTGCCCTGAGCGACGAGGAGCCGGGAGCGGCCGGGCGCGGTCAGCCCGCGCGGTCGGCCCGCCGCAGCACCGCGACGCCGTCGGCCGGCAGCCGGACGCCGCCGTCCGCGACCTGCGCGTCGCCGTGCCAGTCGAGCACCACCTCGGCGTCCGGTCCGACGGGCAGCACCGCGGCGTCCGGCCCGAGGTTCACCGCGACGTCGAAGCCGCCGCGCCGCACGACGAACCAGTCCGCGCCGGTGCGCACCCGGACGGCGGCGAGGTCGTCGTCCCGCAGGTCCGGCTCGGTGCGGCGCAGCCGGACGAGGTCGTGGTGCCAGCGCAGCATCCGCGCGCCGAGGTCCTTGTCGGCCTCGGCCCAGTCGAGCCGCGACGACTCGAACGTGGCCGGGTCCTGCGGGTCGGGGACGTCGCCCGCGGCCCAGCCGTGCGCGCCGAACTCCTGGCGCCGACCCGCGCTGACGAGCGCGCCCAGCTCGGCGTCGTGGTCGGTGAAGAACAGCCAGGGCGTCGAGGCGGCCCACTCCTCGCCCATGAAGAGCATCGGGGTGAACGGCGAGGTGAGGACGACCGCCGCCCCCGCGGCGAGCCGGCCGGGGGACAGGCTCGCGGTGACCCGGTCGCCGAGCGCGCGGTTGCCGACCTGGTCGTGGTTCTGCAGGTACGCGAGGAACCGGTGGCCCCGGTGCCGCGCGGGGTCGACGGGGTGCCCCCAGTCGGCGCCGCGGAAGGTGGAGAAGTCGCCCGCGTGCCGGAACACCCGGGTCAGCGTCCGGGCGAGGACCTCGACGCCGTCCGTGCCGCCGAAGTCGGTGTAGTAGCCCTGCTGCTCCCCGGTGAGCAGCGCGTGCAGCGCGTGGTGCAGGTCGTCGCTCCACTGCGCGGTCATCCCGAGGCCGCCCGCGGAGACCGGCTCGACCATCCGCGGGTCGTTGAGGTCGGACTCGGCGACGAGCCCGAGCGGGCGCCCGAGCCGGCGGGCCAGGTCGGCGGTCTCGCCGGAGAGCTGGGCGAGCAGGTGCTGCCGGGAGTCGTCGACGAGGGCGTGGACGGCGTCCAGCCGCAGGCAGTCGACGTGGAAGTCCTCGAACCAGCGCAGCGCGTTGTCGCAGACGAAGCGGCGCACGTGGGTGCGGCCCTCGTCGTCGAGGTTCACCGCGTCGCCCCACGGGGTGTCGTGCTGGTCGGTGAAGTACGGGCCGAACTGCGCGAGGTAGTTCCCGGACGGGCCGAGGTGGTTGTAGACGACGTCGAGGCAGACGGCGAGGCCGCGCGCGTGGCAGGCGTCGACGAACCGCTGGAAGGCCGCGGGGCCGCCGTACGGCTCGTGGACGGCGTACAGCGCGACACCGTCGTAGCCCCAGCCGTGCCGGCCGGGGAAGGCCGCGACGGGCATCACCTCGACGACGTCGACACCGAGGTCGACGAGGTGGTCGAGGCGCTCGACGGCGGCGTCGAAGGTGCCCTCCGCGGTGAACGTCCCGAGGTGGAGCTCGTAGAAGAGCGCGCCGGGCGCCTCGCGGCCCGGCCACGCGGCGTCCGACCACGGGTGCCGCGCGGTGTCGAAGACCCGGCTCGGGCCGTGCACGCCGTACGGCTGCCAGGCGCTGCGCGGGTCGGGCAGCGCGGGGCCGCCGTCCAGGCTGAACGCGTAGTCGGTGCCGTGCCCGGCGTCCTCGACCTCGACGGCCCAGGACCCGTTGTCCCCGGGCACCATCGGCACCCGCCGCACCCCGGCGGCGCCCTCCGCGGGCATCGCGTCGCCGGTCGCGGTGCCGGGGGCGACGATGAGCAGGTCGACGGACTCGGCGCGGGGCGCCCACACGTGGAACAGGTGCACCGCAACACCCTGACACGCCGACGCCGTCGTGCAGGCCGAACGGGCCCGGCGCGGCGCCCGGCCCGCGGGACCACCCGCGCTGGTGGACAACAGGTTCGGCTGCCATGATCTGCGGCCATGGCGAGCAAGAAGAGCAGGAAGGCCCGCGAGCACGAGGACGAGCTCGTGGCGAAGTCGTCCTCGGACGAGGCGGAGAAGGCCGCGAAGCTCGCGGCGAAGCTGGAGAAGGCCCAGGAGCAGGTGGCCGACAGCGTCGCCGCAGCGCCGCAGCGGGTCGCGGACCTCCTCGCCGTCGGCGAGGGTTTCCGCCTCGCGGACGTCGACACCCGGTCCACACCCGGCTTCGACGGGAAGAAGGCCGACGGCAAGGCGGCGCTCGCGGCGGGCGCTGCGCTGATGTCCGACCTCCAGGAGCGACTGTGGGCGGCCTCCCGTTCCGGCGACACCCGCAGCGTCCTGCTCGTCGTGCAGGCGATGGACACCGCGGGCAAGGGCGGCATCATGCGGCACGTCGTGGGGGCGGTGGACCCGCAGGGCGTGCGGCACACCGCCTTCAAAGCGCCGACGCCTGAGGAGCGGTCCCACGACTTCCTCTGGCGGATCCGCCGGGCACTGCCGCAGGCGGGCGAGATCGGCGTCTTCGACCGCTCGCACTACGAGGACGTGCTGGTCGTCCGCGTGCACGACCTCGTCCCGCGGGCGACATGGCAACGTCGGTACGCAGCCATCAACCGCTTCGAGAAGGCCCTTGTGGACAAGGGCACCACGGTCGTCAAGGTCATGCTCCACATCTCGAAGGACGAGCAGAAGGAACGTCTCGCGGAGCGGCTCGACCGCCCCGACAAGCACTGGAAGTACAACCCGGGCGACGTCGACGAGCGGGGCCACTGGGACGCCTACCAGGAGGCCTACCAGGTCGCCCTGACGCGCTGCTCGACGCAGGCCGCGCCCTGGTACGTCGTCCCGGCGGACAGGAAGTGGTACGCCCGGTGGGCCGTCCAGCAGCTGCTCACGGACGCGCTCTCCGACCTGGACCCGCGGTGGCCCGAGGCCGACTTCGACGTCGAGGCGGAGAAGAAGCGGCTCGCGGAGAGCTGACCCGCAGGCACTGACGGGACCGCCCGGCCGGGACCGGCCGGGCGGATCCCGGCGCGGCTGTCGGGCGCCGCCGCTAGCCTCCCCGCCGTGGGGGAGAGGTGGAGCACCGGGCAGGTCGCCGCGCTGGCGCCCGACGCGTCGTCGGCCGCGGCCGGGCGCACGCTCGCCTCACCGTCGACGTGGTCGGGGCTCGGGGCATGCGGCGGCACCGCGGAGCACCCGGCGGCGGTGTGGGGGCTGTGCCGCGGCAGCGGCAAGAACCCGTACCAGACGGTCGTCGACGTCTCCGGGCCTGCGTACCGGTGCTCGTGCCCGAGCCGCAAGTTCCCCTGCAAGCACGCCCTCGGGCTGCTCCTGCTGTGGGCGGCCGGCAGCGTGCCGGACGCCGACGCCCCGGCCGACTTCGCCGTCGAGTGGCTGCGCGGGCGCGTCGAGCGCGCCGCGAAGGCGCAGGAGCCCGCCGCGCGGGCGGCCGGCCCGGTCGACGCCGGGGCCGCGGCGCGCCGCGCGGAGCGCCGCGAGGACCGGGTCCGCGGCGGCCTCGTCGAGCTCGGTCGCTGGCTCGAGGACCAGGTGCGCCGCGGCCTCGCCGGCGCCGAGCGAGCCGGCTACGCGCCCTTCGAGCAGGCGGCCGCGCGGCTCGTCGACGCCCAGGCACCGGGGCTGGCGGCCTGGGTGCGGGCGCTGCCGGGGGTCGTGGCGTCCGGGCCGGGCTGGCCGGGCCGGCTCCTCGAGGAGTACGCGCTCATGCACCTGCTCGTGCGCGCCCACGAGAACCTCGACGCGCTCCCGGCACCGCTCGCGGCGACCGTCCGCCGCCGGGTCGGGTACCCGGTCTCCCGGGAGAGCGTCCTCGCCGGGCCCGCCGTCCGCGACCGGTGGACCGTGCTCGGCCTGCGTGACGACGTCGACGACCGGCTCGTCTCCCGCCGGATCTGGCTGCGCGGCAGCCGCACCGGGCGGGACGCCCTCGTCCTGTCGTTCGCCGGCCCCGGGGCCGTCCTCGACACCTCGCTCGTCCCCGGCACGTCGGTCGAGGCCGACGTCCACCTCTACCCGGACGCCGCCCCGCTGCGCGCCCTCGTCGGGCCCGGCGCCGGAGCCCCCGGCCCCGCGGCCGCGGTGGCGGCCGGCTCGGTGGCCGACGGCCTCGCGGCGGCCGGCGCCGCGCTCGCCGCCGACCCGTGGACGACGTCCTGGCCGCTCGTCCTCACCGGCGTGGTCGTCGACCGGCGGGTCGACGGCACCTGGTGGCTCGTCGACGGCACCGGCGCCCTGCCGCTCGCGCCGGTCGCGGGGGAGCCGTGGGTGCTGCTCGCGCGGTCCGGCGGCCGGCCGCTGCCGCTGCTCGCCGAGTGGACGCCGCGGGGCGCGGTCCCGGTGGCGCCGCTGCCGGGCGGGCCGCCGGCCGCGGCACCGACCGGCGCGGGGCCGGTGCCGGACGTCGTCGGGGCGGTGCGGTGAGCGGCCCCGACGACCTCGTCGCGACCGCGCTGCTCGGCACCGAGCGCCGGCCGTCGGCCGCCGACGGCTGGCCCGGGGCGCTCGGTGCGGCAGCCGC
>NZ_MWLL01000256.1 GCF_002198675.1 Kineosporia sp. R_H_3
CACCGATGCTATGAGCCAGACATCAGGTGCGAGGGATCCAACCACCGCAACCGCGGCGACACTCACCCTGACACTGAGCTCATGCTAGGAGCCACGGCGCCCAGTGCCGCGGCGAGCCCCGCGAGCGCCTGCCGGGCGGGCGACGCCGGCACGGCCTCGACGAGCGTGCGACCGGCGAGGAGCGCCTCGTCGAGGGCGGACCGGTCGTCGGGGACGAGGTGGACGCCGTGCACCCCGGCGTAGCGGGCCACGGCGTCACGGACCCGCTGCTCGGGGCGCGGGCCGACCGCCGCCGCCCGCACCCGGTTCACGACGACGAGCGGCGGGGCTGCACCCGGGCCGCGGACGTCGGCGAGGTCCTGCAGGCCGCGGACGAGCCGTTGCAGGCCGACCGGGTCCGCGCTGCCGACGGCGACGACGACGTCGGCCGCGGCGAGGGCCGACAGCGTCGCGCCGTTGCGGCGCGGGGCCGCGGTGTCGAACGTCAGCTCCTCGTCCGTCTCGAGGGCGAAGCCGCAGTCGACGAAGGTCCAGTCGGCGACGTCGCGGCAGGTGCGCCAGACGGCGTCGAGCCCGGACGGGCGCAGCTCCGGCCAGCGGGCGGTGCGGGCCAGCCCCGTGAGCACCCGCAGGTTCGGGCAGACCACCGGTGCGAGCCGGGCCAGGCGCTGCGGGTCGAGGACGCCCTGGGCGGCGGCCCGGACCGCGGCCGCGAGACCCGCGGACTCGTCGAGGAGCGCGAGCACCTGGGCGATGCTCGGGCCGTACGTGTCGGCGTCGGCGACGATCGTCGGGCGGCCGAGGGCGGCCGTCTCGGCGGCGAGACCGACCGCGAGCGTCGTCCGGCCCGGGGCGCCGGTCGGCCCCCAGACGGCGACGACGGCGCCGGTGCCGCCACGGGGCCGCGACAGCAGGTCGGCGGCCCCGGCGACGACGACCGGCAGCCGGGGCAGCGGCGCGAGCGCGTCGGCCGGGTCCGAGAGGTGCCGGGACGCCGGTGCCGGGCCGGGGACCGCGGGACCGGCCGGCGGCGGCAGCGCGGCGACGTCGGCGCCCGGGTCGGGCCCCTGTCCCGGGCCGGGCACCACGCCCCGGCCTCGGCGTGCACCGGCCCGGGCTGCCACGGACGCCGCGTCGTCCGGCAGGCCGGCGACCGCCGCGAGCNCGTCGGCCGGGTCCTGCCGGCCGACGCCGAAGCGGTCCAGGCGGGCGGCCGCGCCCGGGTCCGCCGGGTCCGCCAGGCCGACGACGGCGACCCCGGCACCGAGGAGCCGGGCGACGGCGTCGAGGTCGAGCCGGTGCAGGTCGGACGCGACGACCGCGGCCCGGGCCAGGCCGGCCTCTGCGGCCGCGACGAGGTCGGCGAGGTCGGCGCAGCGGCGGACGACGGCGAGGTCGCCGGCGGCGCGGTCGAGGCCGGCGACGAGCGGGGCCTCCCACGGCCCGCCGACGGCGACGAGGACCGGGACGGTCACGGGGCCGCGCCGGGCACCGGGACGACGGCCACCTCGGCGTCGTTCGCGAACGCGTCGAGCACGGTCCGCAGCTCCTGCGGCCCGAGGAGCACCTGCACCGAGGACGCCCGCACCGCGCCGAGCGAGCCCTCGTCGGTGGACACCGCGAAGACCTCGGCACCCTCCGCGACCCGTTGCGGTGCACCGTACCTGGGCCCGGCACCGGCGTCCGGCTGCCGCGCGCTCACCCAGACGTCGAGCCGGCCGCCGACCGCGAACCCGGCCGGCACGCCGTCGTCCAGCGGGATGGTCACCGGCCGCCGCGTCAGGGCGGCGGCGGTGCCGACGGCCGCAGCGGGGACGAGCTCGCCGGCACCGACGGTGCGCAGCAGCACGGCGTCGGCCGGGAGCGACTGCGCGGGGCCGAGGTAGGCGGCGGTCGCGCCGGTCAGCCGGACCCGCACGACGCGCAGGCTGACGGGCTCGACGCGACTGCCCTCGGGCAGGGCCGTCGCGGCGGCGTACACGGCGACCGTGTCGTCGGCGGCCGCCACGACCCGGGCACCGACGGCGACCGAGGCGAGCACGAGCAGCACCCCGACGAGGAGCCGGGTGTCGCGCCACGACGGCCGGCGCAGCCGCGCCGCCGGGGGCGCGGGCAGGTCCTTCACGTGGCCTCCCGTCACGTCCGCCGCCCCGGACCGATCCGGATGATCTTCGCGGCGGGCGCCATCCTGGCATCCCGCGCGCCGCGCCGTCATGCGGTCCACCGGCGGGCTGTGGACAACTGCGGCCACGGCTGACCCTGTGGACGAGTCGAGGGCTGCCGCGGGGCCGCGTGCCAGAATGACGGCCGGCCCGCCGGCAGGGCGGGCGGACGTGAGGAGGTCGACGGTGCCGCCGCGGTTCCTCCTGCTCGCCGACGTCGCGGAGCAGCTGAACATCAACGTCCGGCACGCGCGCGCCCTCGTCCAGACCGGCGAGCTCCCGGCCATCAAGGTCGGCGGCCGCGGCCAGTGGCGCGTCGAGGCGAGCGAGTTCGAGGCCTACATCCAGCGCAAGTACGCCGAGACCAAGGCCCTCCTCGAGGAGCGCGGCACCCTCGGCCGCAGCGTCGAGGAGGTCGCCGCCGGCGGCACGGAGGACGACGAGGAGTGAGCCCGGGACCCCGGCACGCCGGGGTCAGGCCAGGTGCTCGGCGTCCCCGCGGACGACGACGACCGCACCGAACGGCACGCACCGCACGCGGCTGACGGCCGCCGCCCGGCGCGGCTCGTCCGCGGGGTGGACGGCGACGTCGAGGTGGTCGGCCCCGACCCGGTCGACCGTGCCCGCCACGACCGTTCCGCCGCGCAGCCGCAGCCGCACGTAGGCGCGGTCCCGGGCCAGGACGCGCAGCGCGGTCCCCAGACCGACCCGCAGCGGCGGCGGCCCGTCGGGGTCCGGCGGTGCTGCGGCGGCCCGGGTGAGCCCGTCCACGCCGACGACGGCGGCGAGCGGGACGAGCGCCGACCGCGTCCCGGTCGTGACCGCGACCCAGTCCCGCCCCACGTCGTGGAGCCGGCCGGTCACCTCGTCCCCCTCGGCGAGGTGGAACGTCAGCGTGCAGCCGTCGTGCCCGCGCAGCCGGTCGGCGAGCGACAGCAGGGCCCGCTCGGTCCGGGCCAGGTCGGCGACCTCGGCCTCGAACTCGGCCCTGTCCTCGGCGTCGACGGACGCCTCGAGGTCGGCGAACAGGTCTTCCCAGCGCACGAGATCACCTTAGGGGTCGGTCGGGAGGGCCGGTCGCGCCCTGCCCACGGTGGACATGATCCGCTTCTTCGTGCATCATTCTCGCTCATTCGACCTCTAGTGTCGTCAGACGTCGTCAAATGTCGTCCAGAGGTCACTGATGAGTCCGTGGGAAGGGTGGAGGCGTGGTCGGGGTTCAGCGCGAGCAACAGGTCGGGCAACAGGTCGGGCAACGGGTCGGGCGAGGGGCGGGGCAGCAGGCGCGGGGCCGGGTGGCGGCGGACCGTGGAGCGGCTCCGGACCGGGGACGGCGTGACCGCCGGCACGAGGCCGCACCGGGTCGGGCCCGCCCTCGTCGGCAGGTGCCGCCGCCGCCGGACACCGGTGCGGCGGGCCGGGTCGTCCGGGCCGTCGCGCTCGTGGCGGTGTGGGTGTCGACGACCGGCGGGCTCGGCGTCCTCGTCGGTCAGGCGGTGGCGGGTGTGCGGGCGGCGGGCCCGGCCCGGATCGAGGACGCCGTGACGCTCGTCGCCGGCGGCGCCGCGCTCGCGGCCGCCTGGTGGCTCGCGGTCGCCGTGCTCGCGAGCGTCGGTGCCGCGCTCCTCGCCCGGCACCGGCCGGACGGTGTGCTCGCGCGCGCCGCATCGGGGGTGGCCCGCCGCACGGCGCCCGCCGGGCTGCGCCGGGCCGTCGTCCTCGCCGTGGGACTCAGCCTCGCCGGGACCGCGCCCGCGCTGGCGGCGCCGAGGGCCGCGGGCCCGGTCGCCGTCCCGCCCGCCGCGTGCGCGCCGGACGACCGGTCGTGCCTCGACCCGGCGTGGGGTGCGGCGGCCGGTGGGTCGGGCCCCGTGACGTCGGCGGGCGTGCGCGGCGCCGCAGCTGAGGTCGCGGTGAAGGCCGCTGCCGGTGCGACCGGCACGGACCCGGCGGCGGTTCCGGCGGCGGTGGCACAGCCGTCGGGCCGGTCCACGGCACCGATATCCGCGTCCGCGGTGGCGGCCGGGTCCACGGGATCGGCGGCAGGACCGGCGTCGGCGTCGCTCGACCCCGGCTGGGTGCCGGCCGCCCCCGCTCCCGTCGTCCGGGCCCGGCCACCGGTCGTGATGCCCGGGCCGGCGCTGCGGCCGCGTCACGCCGCCCGGGCCGAGGTCGTCGTCCGCGCCGGCGACACCCTCTGGACGATCGTGGAGCGCCATCTGGGCCCGCACGCGACCGCCGCCGAGGTGGCGGCCGAGTGGCCGCGGTGGCACGCGACGAACCGGGCGGTCCTCGGGGACGACCCTGACCGGCTGCTGCCCGGGCAGGTGCTGCAGCCCCCGGGGGCCGCCGCGCGCGACCGGGTCCGGCCGCCCGGCGGGCCGGGTGCGTCGACCACCGGGATCGCGGTCGGCGCCGCCGCACCGACCGGCGCGGGCACGGCGGGTGCCCGATGACCGCGCAGCCGGTCGAGGCCGACCTCCTGGAACGTGGGGCCGGGCCGGCCGGCCAGGTCGAGGTGCCGGCCCGCCCGCGGCTACGGCTGCTCCCCGCGCCGGTGAACGAGCCGCCGCTGCCTGGGCTCGCCGTCGTCACGGCGGACGCGACCCCGGCCGCCGTCGTCGCTCCGGACGCCGTCGATGTCCCGGCACCGGAGCCGGCCGTGCAGCCGGTCCCCGGCGCGGTCAGGGAGCCGACCGGTCGCCCGCGGACCGCCCCGGCGCCGACGACCGCCTCCGCCCCGGCCGCAACGGCACCCCCGCGTGCGCAGCGGCGACCGGTGCCGCACCGGGCCGCGCTGCCGACGCCCCTCGTCGTGCCCGACGACGAGGACGGGCGGACCCGGGCCGAGCGGGCCACCCCGACGGTCGACCTCCCGGACCCGGGACGCTGGGCCGGGCAGTTCGTCCAGGCCGCGACCGAGGTGGCCGTGGGTCTGCGGCCGGCGGTCCAGCTCGTCCGATGGACGAACGAGGACGTCTACAACCGGCTCGCGCGGCGTGGCGAGGTCGCGACCCGGGCCCGGCGAGCAGGCCGGCTCGGCAGCGCTCAGGGCCCGGCCGGGCGGCCGCGGGTGCGGTCGGTCCGCACGTGCGAGCTCCGCGACGGCATCGTCGAGGCGAGCGCCGTCGTCGGCGACGCGGAGCGGACCCGGGCGGTCGCGCTACGGCTCGAAGGGCTCGACGGGCGCTGGCGGGTGACCGTCCTCGAGCTGGGCTGATCCGCGGGCCGGCTGCCGGCGGCGTCGCCCCGCACCGGACGACGCGGGTCGGGCCGGACGACGGGCCTCAGCCGCGCAGCGCCAGCACGTCGCGGCGCATGGTGCGGAACTGCTCGGCGCCGTACTCGCGCTCCATGACGTCGAGGGTGTCGAGGAGGACCCGGCGCCCCTCGGGGTCGATCCGCCCGGTGAGCCGCAGCAGCGTGAAGCACCCGCCGAGCACGACCGCGGCGAGGTCCATCGCACCGGCGTGGGCCTCCATGACAAGCGCCTCGACGTCGTCGGTGAACGCGGACAGCACGTCGCGGTAGGTGCTGGCCGCGGTGAGGTCCTCCGGGCCGTGGACCCAGTCGGCGAGCATGTCGGCACCCTCGTCGCTGCCGAACGGGGCGAACTCGTCGGCGAGATCGTCGTAGAGCGGGTCCGTGAAGTGCGCGGCGAAAGCAGGCGCCTTGGGGTAGGCGGCGGTCACGTCGTCCATCGGGTCCTCATCGCTGGGGCCGGGCGTCGGCCCGGTCGGTGCCGGTCACCCTAGGGACCGGTACCGACAGGACGGGCGCGACACGATCGTCGGGGCCGGCCCGGTCGGCCGTGCAGGCATGGGTGCACCGATCCGGGCGTCGCAGCACCCGCTCCCGTGCACCCTCAGGTGCACGGGAGCGGTGTGCCGGTGGACCGGGGTCAGCGGCGCTTGCGGTTGGCGCGTCGCTCGGCGCGGTTGCTCTTGTCGGACGCCGGGCGGGCCGGTTCGCCGCTCTCGCCGCGGACCTCGACGCCGTCCTCGGAGTCGACGCTCGGGGCGCTGTACTGGAGCTGGGCGGGGGCCTGCGGCGTGACGAGACCCTTCGCGACGAGCACCGGGGCCTCGTCGGCCTCCTCGGCGGCCGGCTCGACCTGGACCTCGACGTTGAAGATGTAGCCGACCGACTCCTCCTTGATGGCGTCGGTCATCGCCTGGAACAGCAGGAAGCCCTCGCGCTGGTACTCCACGAGCGGGTCGCGCTGGGCCATGGCGCGCAGGCCGATGCCCTCCTGGAGGTAGTCCATCTCGTAGAGGTGCTCGCGCCACTTGCGGTCGAGGACCGACAGCACGACGCGGCGCTCGAGCTCGCGCATGAGCTCCGGGCCGATCGCCTCCTCGCGCTTGTCGTAGGCGACGTGCGCGTCCGAGGTCAGCTCCGTGACGAGCATCGCCTGGGTGACGGCCTCGCGGCCGCCGGCCTCCGCGACGACGTCCTCGACGGTGATCCCGACCGGGTACAGCGTCTTGAGCGCCGACCACAGCTGGTCGAGGTCCCAGTCGTCGCCGAAGCCCTCGCTGGTCGCGTTGACGACGTAGTCCTTGATGACGTCGTCGATGAAGTGCCGGATCTGCTCCTGCAGGTCGGCGCCCTCGAGCACCTGGCGGCGCTCACCGTAGATGACCTCGCGCTGCCGGTTGAGGACGTCGTCGTACTTGAGGACGTTCTTGCGGATCTCGAAGTTGCGGCCCTCGACCTGGCTCTGCGCGCTCGCGATCGCCCGGGTCACCATCCGGTGCTCGATGGGCAGGTCGTCGGGGATCTTCGCCGCGTTGAGGAAGCTCTCGACCATGCCGGAGTTGAACAGCCGCATGAGGTCGTCCGTGAGCGAGAGGTAGAACCGGCTCTCGCCCGGGTCGCCCTGGCGGCCGGAACGGCCGCGGAGCTGGTTGTCGATCCGCCGCGACTCGTGGCGCTCGGTGCCGAGCACGTAGAGCCCGCCGAGCTCGACGACCTCGTCGTGCTCGGCCGCGACGGCCTCCTGCGCGGCCTTGAGGACGTCCGGCCAGGCGGCCTCGTACTCCTCGGCGTGCTCCTCCGGGTCCAGGCCCCGCTCGCGCATCTCGGCGACGGCCATGAACTCGGCGTTGCCGCCGAGCATGATGTCGGTGCCGCGGCCGGCCATGTTCGTCGCGACCGTCACGGCGTTCTTGCGGCCCGCCTGGGCGACGATCGACGCCTCCCGCGCGTGCTGCTTCGCGTTGAGCACCTCGTGCCGGACGCCGCGCTCGACGAGCTTCTTCGACAGGTACTCGCTCTTCTCGACGCTCGTCGTGCCGACGAGGACGGGCTGGCCC
This sequence comes from Kineosporia sp. R_H_3, assembly GCF_002198675.1. GTDB lineage: Bacteria > Actinomycetota > Actinomycetes > Actinomycetales > Kineosporiaceae > R-H-3. The sequence continues at coordinate 7,481 of NZ_MWLL01000256.1, forward strand.
TCCTCGTGCCGCTCGGCGATGTCCTCGACGACGGCGTCGAACTTCGCGACCTCGTTCTTGTAGATGAGGTCCTGCTCGTCCTTGCGCTGCATCGGCCGGTTCGTCGGGATCGGCACGACGCCGAGCTTGTAGATGCTCATGAGCTCGGCGGCCTCGGTCTGGGCCGTACCGGTCATCCCGGAGAGCTTGTCGTACATCCGGAAGTAGTTCTGGAGCGTGATCGTCGCGAGCGTCTGGTTCTCGCTCTGGATCTCGACGCCCTCCTTGGCCTCGATGGCCTGGTGCATGCCCTCGTTGTAGCGGCGGCCCGCGAGCAGGCGGCCGGTGTGCTCGTCGACGATGAGGACCTCGCCGTCGATGACGACGTAGTCCTTGTCGAGCTTGAAGAGCTCCTTGGCCTTGATGGCGTTGTTGAGGAACCCGACGAGCGGGGTGTTCACGCTCTCGTAGAGGTTCTCGATGCCGAGGTAGTCCTCGACGCGCGCGATGCCGGACTCCAGCACACCGACGGTGCGCTTCTTCTCGTCGACCTCGTAGTCGACGTCGATCTTCAGGCGCGTCGCGATCTTCGCGAACTCGGTGTACCACTTCGTCGGCTGGTCGGCCGGGCCGGAGATGATGAGCGGCGTCCGGGCCTCGTCGATGAGGATCGAGTCGACCTCGTCGACGATGGCGAACGCGTGACCGCGCTGGACGAGGTCCTCCGAGGACCACGCCATGTTGTCGCGCAGGTAGTCGAAGCCGAACTCGTTGTTCGTGCCGTACGTGATGTCCGCGGCGTACTGGACGCGCCGCTCGTCGGGGCGCATCGACGACATGATGCAGCCGACCGACAGGCCGAGGAACCGGTGCACGCGGCCCATGAGCTCGGACTGGTACGACGCGAGGTAGTCGTTGACCGTGATGACGTGGACGCCCTTGCCGGTGAGGGCGTTGAGGTACGCGGGCAGCGTCGCGACGAGGGTCTTGCCCTCACCGGTCTTCATCTCCGCGATGTTGCCCAGGTGCAGGGCCGCGCCACCCATGAGCTGGACGTCGAAGTGCCGCTGGCCGAGGGTCCGCCGGGCCGCCTCGCGGACGACGGCGAACGCCTCCGGGAGCAGGTCGTCGAGCGTCTCACCCTTGGCCAGGCGCTCCTTGAAGCGGTCCGTCTCCTCGCGCAGCTCCGCGTCGGTGAGCGACACGAAGTCGTCCTCGAGCGCGTTGACCTGCGTCGCGAGACCCTTCAGCTTCTTGACGACCCGGCCCTCACCGGCCCGCAGAAGCTTCTCGACGATCTTGACCACGCGACTTCTCCCAGTCTTCGCCCGGCTGGCGTACCGGAGCCGGCTTGCGGACGGCACCGGCGGCACCGTCCGACGGGCACGACGAACGACGGCACCAGAAGGTGCCCTGCACAGCCATGGTAGTCAGCCCGCGGGCGTGCTCCGCGCACGCGCCGCCGGGCCACCGGACCCGCCTGCCGGCGTCCGGCACCGACGCCGCGCCCGATGATCGCGACACGCCGGACGAGGTGCCCCAAAGCCGTTGCCGCCCGCCCCACCAGGCGCAAGGCTCACGGCATGGACCTCCCGCCCTGGGCGCCGACCCTCTCCGACGGGGTCGTCACGCTGCGGGCGCACCGCCCGGACGACGTCCCCGCGGTCGTCGCGGCCTGCCGGGACCCGCAGACGGTCCGGTGGACGACGGTCCCGCACCCCTACGAGGACCGGCACGGCGAGCAGTACGTCGGGACCCGCCGCGAGGAGTGGGACGGTCGGCGCTCGCTGACCTTCGCCGTCGAGGACGCCGACGGCGGGTACGCGGGGTCGATCGACCTGCGCCCCGACGGCGCGACCCCCGCGGCCGCGGAGGTCGGGTACGCCTTCGCCCCTGGTGCCCGCGGCCGGGGGCTGGCGAGCCGGGCGCTGCGGCTGGTCTGCGCGTGGGGCTTCGCCGAGGCCGGGATCGAGGTCGTCCAGTGGCGGGCCGCGGCCGGCAACTGGCCGAGCCGCCGTGTCGCCTGGGCGGCGGGCTTCCGGGTCGAGGGGCTCGTGCGCGGGCTGCTCACCGTGCGCGAGGACGGCGCGGACGGCTGGACGACGCACCGCGCCGACGCCTGGGTCGGGTCGCTGCGCCGGGGTGAGCCGCTGACGCCGACGCACGCGTGGCTGACCCCACCGGTCCTCGCGGACGGCACCGTGCGGCTGCGGCCGCACCGCCAGGACGACGCCGCCCGGATGGTCGAGGCCTGCTCCGACGCCGCGACCCAGGCCTGGCTGCCCGACCTGCCCGCGCGCTACACCGAGGTGAACGCACTGGCCCACCTCGAGGAGATCAGGACGCACCACGCGGACGGCGTCGCGCTCTACTGGGCGTTCACGGCCCCCGGCCGCGACACGCTCGCCGGCGAGGTCGGGCTCTTCGGCCTCTCCCCCGTCGGTGCGACGCACTCGGTGGAGATCGGCTACTGGACCCACCCGGACTCGCGGCGGCTCGGGCTCACCACGGCCGCGGTGCGGCTCGCCGTCCGGCACGCGCTCCTGCCCCAGGACGTCGGCGGGCTCGGTGCCCGGCGCGCGCTCGTCCGGGCCGCCGACGGTAACGTCGCCTCCCGACGGGTCGCCGAGAAGGCCGGCCTGCGACCGTGCGGACGAGACCGGGAGGTCGAGCTCCTGCGCGACGGCCGGGTCTGCGACCTGCTCCGCTACGACGTCGTCGCGAGCGAGCAGACCCTCGACGAGGAGGCGGTCGCCGGATGAGGCCGGTCGTCGCGCGCAAGCACCCGCGCATCGAGCTCGTCGACGGGCTCGAGCTGCGCGGCTGGCGCCAGGACGACGCGGCCCCCTTCCTCATCGCGCAGCGCGACCCGCTCGTCGCGCGGTACGCGGGCTTCCTGCTCGCCGACCGCGCCGACGCCCTCCAGACGGTCCAGCGGTACGCGGCCGCCTACGCCGACGGCGACGGCGTCGCCTGGGCGGTGAGCGCGCACGGCGGCGACCTGCTCGGCTCCCTGCGCTTCGCGCTCCACGACAGCGGCCTCGGCTGCGGCAGTGTCGGCTACTGGCTCGCCCCCGAGGTCCGCGGCCGGGGCGTCGCGTCGACGGCGCTCCTGCTCGGCACCCGCTTCGTCTTCGAACGGCTCGGCTGGCACCGCATCGAGCTGAGCCACGCGGTGGAGAACGAGCGGTCGTGCGCCGTCGCCCGGCGTGCGGGGTACCGCGCCGAGGGCGTCCTGCGCGACGGCATGCGCTACCCCGTCGACGAACGCTGGTCCGACGAGCACCTCCACGCGCGGCTCGTCACCGACCCGGACCCGCTCGGCTGACGGGGCGGCCGCGCCCGGTCAGGACGCCGCGGCCACCGCGGCCGCGAGCGTGACCGCGAGGTCGCCCCGCGGCTCGACGAGCACCCCGGACAGGCCGAGCCACTGCGCCATGAGCACGAGCTCGTCGGCGAGCGCCTCGGCGACGTCGCCGTGCCCGTCGGAGCCGGGCCCCACGTGCGCCTCCGCCCACGCGGCGCGGACGACGAGCAGCCCGCCGCCGGGGGCGAGCCGGTCGGCCTTGAGGTCGACCCGGGCGACGAGCCGGTCCCCGAGGAGGAAGGGCAGCACGTAGTAGCCGTGCACGCGCTGGGCCGCGGGCGTGTAGATCTCGATGCGGTAGCGGAAGTCGAAGAGCTCCTCGGTGCGCCGCCGCTCCCACACGAGCGAGTCGAACGGCGTGAGCAGGGCGCGGGCCTCGACCCGCCGCGGGAGCCGGGCCTCGCGGTGCAGGTAGGCCGGCCGGCTCCAGCCGCGGACCTCGACCGGCAGCAGGACGCCGTCCTCGACGAGCTCGGCGACCGCGGCGCGTGCGGGGGCGGGCTTGAGCCGGAAGTAGTCGCGCAGGCACAGCTCCGTCGCGACACCGTGCGCGCGGGCGGCGATGGTGACGAGCTCGCGGTGCGCGGCGGCCGGGTCCGGGTCGGGCGCGGCCGCGACGAGCGGCGGCAGCACCCGCTCGGGGAGGTCGTAGAGGCGCTCGAACTGGCTCGTCCGCGCGGCCGACGACAGCCGCCCGTTCCAGAAGAGGTACTCGACGCACCGCTTGGTGTCCGACCAGTTCCAGCCCCAGTGCGTCTTCTCCCGGGGGCGGTCCTGCCCGAGGGAGCGCTCGATCTCCTTCGCCGTCAGCGGACCGCGTGCGTCGACCTCGGCGAGGACGGCGTCGAGCAGGGCCGCCCGCTCGCGCGCCGTGCGGACCATGCCGCCCCAGGCGTCCTCGTGCGCGTTGGCCATCCGGAACCGCAGCAGCCGCTGCGTCGACGGCGGCACGAACGACGCCTCGTGCGCCCAGTACTCCACGAGCCGGCGCGGGGCGGTGCCGCACGCCCGGTCGAGCAGGGCCCGCGGGTAGCTCCCGAGCCGGCTGAACACCGGCACGTAGTGGCTGCGGGACAGGACGTTGACCGAGTCGATCTGGAGCACGCCCACGGTGTCGACCACCCGCTGGACGTGCCGCATCGTCAGCGGTCCGGTCGGACGCGGCGTCGCGAACCCCTGGGCGGCCAGCGCCACCCGGCGGGCCTGCGGGATGCTCAGCCGGGCGACCTGGCGCTGCGTGATCGGTGGCACGCGGGCGATGCTGCCACGTGCCGCCGACAACCGGGGACGTCCGGGTGCGGCACGGCCGCCGGTGCCCGGTTCTGCGGGCTCCGGCGGCCGCGCCGCCCTACGTCAGTGCGTCGCCGTCGCGGGGACCGCGGGTGCGGCCTCCTCGGCCGGTGCCGCCACGGTGAGGCGGAGCAGGCCGTAGCTCCAGCCGCGGCGGCGGTAGACGACGCTCGGGAGCATCGTCTCGGCGTCCACGAAGAGGAAGAAGTCGTGGCCGACCAGCTCCATCTCGTAGAGCGCCTGGTCGATCGTCATCGGCGAGGCGGTGTGGTCCTTGGTCCGGATGACGATGGGGCTCTCGCCCGCGGCGTCCAGGTCCTCCTCGAGGACGTGCCCGTTCATCGCGGCCTCGAGCTCGGCGCTCGCGGTCGCCGCGGCACCGGCCGCCACGCCGTTCGTCCGCAGCGACGGGGGCGTCTGCCGCCCGTAGTGCACCTTGCGCTTGTCCTTGGAGCGGCGCAGCCGCTCGAGGAGCTTGTCCATCGCGAGGTCGAGGGCGGCGTACGGCTCCTCCGCCGAGGCCTCCGCCCGGATGACCGGGCCCTTCGCACGGACGGTGATCTCGACGGTCTCCTTCACCTGGGACTGGCGCGGGTTGCGCTCGTGGGACAGTTCGACGTCGACCCGGTGGGCCCGGGGAGCCAGCTGCCCGATCTTCTCGAGCTTCTCGGTCGCGAGCCTGCGGAAGCGCTCCGAGACCTCGGTGTGCCGGCCGGTGATCACGATCTCCACGACGTGTGCCTCCTGTCGATCGGTGACGCCTGACGGGCGCCTGCGCCGACGTCTCGGTCGGCGGCGTCCGCTAGGACCTTCCCCCGTCCCAACGCTAGTCCTCCCGCGTCAGTGCCGACAGAGGCCGGGCGTGTGCGTCGCAGTGGCGTGACGGACACGCAGGCCACACCTTCGACCACGACGCCCGACTGCGCGAGTGCACACGCCGCAGCGCGCAGCGTCGCCCCCGTCGTGAGCACGTCGTCGACGAGCACGACGGGCGGGAGGGACCCGACGAGGGCCCGCGCCCGGGCCCGGACGACGAACGCACCCTCGACGTTGCGGGCACGCTCCGTCGCCGACAGCCCGGACTGGTCGTCCACCCTCCGGGCGAGGGTGAGCACGGGGAGCACCCGCGCCGGCACGCCCCGGGCCCGCAGCGTCCGGGCCGCCTGCACCGCGAGCCGCCGGACGCCGTCCGCGCCCCGGCGCCGGCGGGCGGCGCGCGAGGACGGGACGGGGACGAGCAGCCGGCCCGCCCCGGCACCGCCCGGGAGCGCGCCGACGGCGCCGGCGAGCGCGGCGCCGAGGACCGGCTCGAGATCGTGCCGGCCGCGCTCCTTCCACGCGTTGACGAGGGTCGGGAGCACGCCGGTGTACGGCGCGCGGCCGGCGGTGGGCGGGGCGTGTGGCCACCCGGGGACCGCCACGAGGGCGGCCCTGCCCTCGAGCGGTGCCCGGCAGCGCGGGCACAGCGTGGTGCCGGGCAGGTCGCATCCGGCGCAGCGCGGCGGTGCGGCGAGGGCGAGGACGCCGTCGGCGAGGGCCAGGAGGCGGGCTGCAGCGGTCATGGCCCGAGCCTGCCGCCGGTCACCCCCGGTCCGCGCGTCCCGCGACCTCGGCTGTGGACGGTGGGACGGACCGAGCAGCTGTGGACGGGACGGGGCCGCACGGACGACCGGCCGCGACCGGGCGGTCGGGTGCGGGCGGGGTCGGGCG
>NZ_MWLL01000257.1 GCF_002198675.1 Kineosporia sp. R_H_3
CCCCGGCCCGACGCCCCCGCCCGGCGACCTGCTCGCCACCGCCTACCCCTGGCCCGCTCCCGGCACCGGCTGGCTGCGGGCGATGATGCTCGTCACCCTCGACGGCGCGTTCGCCGGCCCGGACGGGCACAGCCGGTCCATCTCGTCGCCCGCCGACCGGGACGTGCTGGCCGAGACCCGCCGGCTCGCGGACGCCGTCCTCATCGGGGCCGGGACCTTGCGCGCCGAGCGCTACTCGCCGATGCGGGCCCGCCCGGAGGCCGTCGACGAGCGCCGGGCGCTCGGGCTCGCCGACGCCCCCGTGCTCGCCGTCGTCAGCGCGTCGCTCGACCTGCCCTGGGACCTGCCGATGTTCGCCGGGGAGTCGGCGCTGCCCCCGCTCGTCGTCACGACCCGCGCCGCGGACGCGGCCCGGCTGGCCCGGGCCCGCGAGGTCGCGGACGTCGAGGTGCTCGGCTCCGCGGACCTCGACCCCCGGGCGCTCGTCGCGGCCCTGCACGCGCGCGGGCTGCACCGGGTGGTCTGCGAGGGCGGGCCGACGCTGCTCGCCCGGCTCGTCGCCGCCGGCGTCGTCGACGAGGCGGACGTCACGCTGGCCCCGCTGTACGTCGGGGGCGGGCAGATCGGCACCGGCGCGCCCTTCCCGGCGCCCGTCGGCTTCGACGTCGCGCACGTGCTCGAGGACGGCGGCTTCCTGTTCACCCGGATGCTGCTGCGCGGCGACGCGGACGCTGCCGGGGCGTGAACGGGACGCCGCCGCCGGACCGCCCCGGCGGCCCCGAAGTTATGCTCACCCGGTGATCACGCTCGGCGGGCTGGCGGCCCTCGCGCAGGCGCACGGCGAGGACCTCGGGCACCCGGTGGCCGCGCTGCGGCTCGGTGACCGGACCGTCGACACCGACGCCGCCCCGGTCGTCATGGGCTGCGTCAACCTCTCGAAGGACTCGACCTACCGGGAGAGCATCGCGCTGGGCACCGAGGCCGCCGTCCGCAAGGGCCGGGTCCTCGCCGCGCACGGCGCCGACCTCGTCGACGTCGGCGCCGAGTCGAGCACCGCCCGTGCCGCCCGGGTCGACCCGCAGGAGCAGGCCGACGCGCTCGTCCCGGTCGTCGAGGGCCTCGTCGCGGCCGGGGTCACGGTCTCCGCCGAGGCCTACGACCCGGTCGTCGTCAAGGCCGCGCTCGCGGCGGGCGCCGCCGTCGTCAACTACACGGGGTCCGCCGCCGACGAGGAGGTCTTCGGCGCCGTCGCGGCCGCCGGGGCGACCGTCGTCCTGTGCTACGTGCCGGGCGCGGACGTCCGGGAGGTCACCGACGTCGACCTCGACGACCCGTTCCCGGGCATCCTCGGGCACTTCGAGCGCCGGGTCGCGCTCGCCCGCTCGTGCGGCGTCGAGCACCTCGTCCTCGACCCCGGGATGGGCTTCTACTACGGCAACCTCACCGACCCGGCGGTCCGGGTGAACCACCAGATGCGGGTCCTGCTGCGCTCGTCGCGGCTGCGCCGGCTCGGGCTGCCGGTCTGCCAGTCGGTGCCGCACGCGTTCGCCCTCTTCGAGGACCAGTTCCGCACCGCCGAGGGCTTCTTCACGGTCTTCGCCGCGCTCGCCGGCGTGGGCGTCGTCCGCACGCACGAGGTCGCGCACGTCCGTGCCGTGCTGCACGCGATGGCGTCCCTCGACGCCTGACTCCCCCGTCCCGCCCCGAGAGGGTGGTCAGGGGCGGAGGGTGGGGATGCCGAGGGTGACGACGGGTTTGGCGGACGGCGTGGTGGACGGCGCGGGGGCGGCGGCCGCGGCCTCGCGGCGCTCCCAGGCGTCGCCGGCCCGGGTGCGCCGGACGGCGAACGGGCCGCCGACGAGCACGCCGTCCGCGACGAGGTGGTGCGGGGCGCCGTAGGTGACCTGGACGGTGACGACGTCGCCCGGGCGCGGGGCGGCCGCGGTGCGGGGCTCGACGTCCGTCGGCAAGGCGAAGTGCACGAGCCGGTTGTCCCGGGCCCGGCCGGAGAGCCGGCGGGTGGCCTCGTCCTTGCGGCCCTCGCCGGTCGCGACGAGGACGTCGAGGACCCGGCCCTCCTGGGCGCGGTTCTCCTCCCACGAGATCTGCTCCTGGAGGGCGACGAGCCGCTCGTAGCGCTCCTGGACGACGGCCTTGGGGACCTGGTCGCCCATCGTCGCCGCGGGGGTGCCGGGGCGCGTGGAGTACTGGAACGTGAAGGCCTGCGCGAACCGGGCCTGCGCGACGACGTCGAGGGTCGCCCGGAAGTCCGCCTCGGTCTCGCCCGGGAAGCCGACGATGATGTCGGTGCTGATCGCGGCGTCCGGGATGGCGGCGCGGACCCGGTCGAGGATCCCGAGGAACCTCTCGGAGCGGTACGACCGGCGCATCGCCTTGAGGACGGCGTCCGACCCGGACTGCAGCGGCATGTGGAGCTGCGGCATGACGTTCGGCGTCGCGGCCATCGCCTCGACGACGTCGTCGGTGAACGCGGCGGGGTGCGGGCTCGTGAACCGGACGCGCTCGAGCCCGTCGATGCCGCCGCACGCGCGGAGCAGCTTGGCGAAGGCGCCGCGGTCGCCGAACTCGACGCCGTACGTGTTGACGTTCTGACCGAGCAGGGTCACCTCGAGGACGCCTTCGGCGACGAGCGCCTCGACCTCGGCGAGGACGTCACCGGGACGGCGGTCCTTCTCGCTGCCGCGCAGCGCCGGGACGATGCAGAAGGTGCACGTGTTGTTGCAGCCGACGCTGATCGAGACCCAGGCCGCGTAGGCCGAGTCGCGTGCCGTCGGCAGCGTCGAGGGGAAGACCTCGAGCGACTCGAGGATCTCCACCTGGGCGGTCTCGTTGTGCCGGGCGCGCTCGAGCAGCGTCGGCAGCGAGCCGATGTTGTGGGTGCCGAAGACGACGTCGACCCACGGCGCCTTCTTGACGATCGTGTCGCGGTCCTTCTGGGCCAGGCACCCGCCGACGGCGATCTGCATGCCCGGGCGGGCCGCCTTGACCGGCGCGAGGTGGCCGAGGTTGCCGTAGAGCTTGTTGTCGGCGTTCTCCCGGACGGCGCACGTGTTGAAGACGACGACGTCGGCGTCGGCGCCCGCGTCGGCCTTCACGTACCCGGCCGACTCGAGCAGGCCGGAGAGGCGCTCGGAGTCGTGGACGTTCATCTGGCAGCCGAAGGTCCGCACGTCGTAGGTGCGCTGCCCGGGCGCCGCCTCGGCGGTGGTCTGGGGTGTCGTCGTCATCGCGGGTCCAGCGTAGATGGCCTCGGTCGCCGGCTCGATCCTTCCCCTCGGCGAAGTATTACAAAAGGTGACGTAGACGACCTTTCCCCCTAAGTTCTCTCCATGACCGACACCGCGAGCAGCGCCGGTCCGGCCGGCACCACGACACCTGCGCGCCCGCTCGTCGTCCTGGAGGGCGTCAACAAGTACTTCGGCGCCCTGCACGTGCTGCAGGACGTCGACCTCACGGTCCACGAGGGCGAGGTCGTCGTCGTCATCGGACCCTCGGGCTCGGGGAAGTCGACGCTGTGCCGCACGATCAACCGGCTCGAGACGATCGAGAGCGGGCGGATCCTCCTCGACGGCCGGCCGCTGCCCGAGGAGGGCAAGGACCTCGCCCGGCTCCGCGCCGAGGTGGGGATGGTCTTCCAGTCGTTCAACCTCTTCGCGCACATGACGGTGCTCGAGAACGTCATGGTCGGCCCGGTCAAGGCCCGCGGCGTCGACAAGGGCGCGGCACGCCGGACCGCGCTCGACCTGCTCGAGCGGGTCGGCGTCACCGACCAGCGCGACAAGTACCCGGCGCAGCTGTCCGGCGGGCAGCAGCAGCGCGTCGCGATCGCCCGCGCCCTGGCGATGCAGCCGAAGGTCATGCTCTTCGACGAACCGACCTCGGCGCTCGACCCGGAGATGATCAACGAGGTCCTCGACGTCATGACGACCCTCGCCCGCGAGGGCATGACGATGGTCGTCGTCACGCACGAGATGGGCTTCGCCCGTCGTGCGGCGAACCGCGTCGTCTTCATGGCGGACGGCCGCGTCGTCGAGTCCGCCGACCCCGAGACGTTCTTCACCGCCCCGCGCAGCGACCGGGCGCGGGACTTCCTCTCCAAGATCCTCACCCATTGATCCCGTCGACCCGGAGGACAGCCATGCCCGCACGCACCCGACGACGCACGACCGGTGCGGCCCTCGCGGTCGCCCTCACCGCCGCCCTCGGGCTCGCCGCGTGCGGGGACGACGGCAGCGACGAGGCCGTCGTCGCCCCCGCGGACAACCCGTCGTTCGCGGCCGGGACGACGATGGCGCGCCTGGCGGAGGCCGGCAGCGTCAAGGTCGGCACGAAGTTCGACCAGCCCGGCTTCGGCCTGCAGGGGCTGGACGACAAGCCCGCCGGCTTCGACGTCGAGATCGCCAAGCTCGTCGCGGCCGAGCTCGGCATCGAGGCCGACAGCATCGAGTGGGTGGAGACGCCGTCCGCCGTCCGCGAGGAGTCGATCGAGCGCGGCACCGTCGACCTCGTCGTCGCGACGTACACGATCAACGACAAGCGCAAGGAGCGGATCTCGTTCGCGGGGCCGTACTACGTCGCCGGCCAGCAGCTCATGGTCCGCTCGGAGGACACCGCGATCACCGGGCCGGACGCCCTCAAGGCGAACCCGGCCGCGAAGGTCTGCTCGGTGACCGGCTCGACGCCGGCCGAGACGATCAAGACCTACCTCGCGTCGCCGTCCCAGCTCGTGCTCTTCGACGTCTACGACAAGTGCGCGGACGCCCTGCGGACCAAGCAGGTGGACGTCGTGACGACCGACAACGTCATCCTCCTCGGGTTCGTCGACGAGTCGAAGGGCGCGTTCAAGCTCGCCGGCGAGCAGTTCACCGAGGAGCCGTACGGGATCGGCGTCAAGAAGGGCGACACCCAGTTCTGCGAGTTCGTCAACGGTGTGCTCGCGAAGGCCGGGTCGAGCGGGGCCTACGAGAAGGCGTGGACGTCGACGGCCGGTGAGGTCGAGGGCGCCCAGACGCCGACACTGCCGACGGCCGCGCCGTGCGCGTGAGCCGGCACGACCGGGTGGTCGGGCGACCGGCCCGTCGCGAGGGCTGACCGACATGGAGGCCGTCACCGAGAACCTCGGGCTCTTCGGCCGCGGGTACCTGCTGTCGCTGCAGCTGTGCCTGTGGGGGCTGGCCGGCTCGCTCCTGCTCGGGACGCTCGTCGCGGCCTGCCGGGTGTCCCCCGTCCCCCCGCTGCGCGCGTTCGGGACGGCCTGGGTCGGCGTCGTGCGGAACTGCCCGCTCACGGTCGTGCTCTTCGCGTTCGCGTTCGGGCTGCCCGAGGTCGGGGTCAACGGCTCCTACTGGTGGCTCGGGATCGCCGCCCTCGTCGTCTACACGTCGGCGTTCGTCTGCGAGGCGCTCCGGTCGGGGATCAACGCCGTCCCGGCCGGCCAGGCCGAGGCGGCCCGGGCGATCGGGCTGACCTTCACCCAGAGCCTGCGCAGCGTCGTCCTGCCGCAGGCGTTCCGCAGCAGCGTGCCGCCGGTCGGGAGCGTCCTCATCGCGATGATCAAGAACTCGGCGGTCGTCGGGGCCTTCGGCGTCGGCCGGGACCTGTTCAGCGTCGGCAACTCGCTGACGAGCGCCCAGGGGTACGCGGCACTGCCCGTGCTCACCGGCGTCGCCGTCGGGTACCTGCTGCTCACCCTGCCCGCGGGCGGGGCGCTGGCGGCGGTCGAGCGGAAGGTGGCGATCGCCCGATGAGCTCCGGGACGGGGACGACCCGGACCACCGACGGGACCCCGGACGGGACCCCCGACGGGACCGTGGACGGCATCGTGGCCCCGCGGCGGCGGACCGGTCGGACGGCGGCCGCAGGCGCCCCGCGCGCGACCGTGCTGTACGACGCCCCGGGCCCCCGGGCCCGCCGGCGCACGCTCGTCGGGAGCATCGCCGCGACCGTCGTCATCCTCGGTCTGCTCGCCCTCGTCGTGCGCCGGCTCGCGGACGCCGGGCAGCTGAGCGCCGAACGCTGGGGGCCGCTCCTCGACCCCTCGACGGAGGAGTTCGGTCAGGTCTGGCGGCTGCTCGGGCTCGGCCTGCGCTCGACCCTCACGGCGGCGGCGCTGGCGATCGTCGGCTCGGTGGTCCTCGGCACGCTCATCGGCGTCGCGCGGATGATGCTGCCCGGCCGCACCCGGTGGCCGCTCGTCGGCGTCATCGAGCTGCTCCGCGGGCTGCCCGTCGTCATCGCGATCTACTTCACGAGCCGGGTGCTGCCGGACGTCGGTGTCGACGTGAGCGGGCTGCCCGGCCCGGACGGCCTCTGGTACCTCGTCATCGCGCTCGTCGCGTACAACATGGTCGTCATCGCGGAGATCGTCCGCTCCGGGGTCGCCTCGCTCCCCCGCGGCCAGCGCGAGGCGGCGCTGTCGGTCGGGCTCACGCCGGGCCAGACGATGCGGATCGTCCTGCTGCCGCAGGCCTTCCGCGTCATGCTGCCGGCGCTCATCAGCCAGCTCGTCGTCATCCTCAAGGACACGTCGCTCGCGGCCGTGCTCGGCATCTACCCCGAGCTGCTCAACCGGGCGAACCGGATCGCGCAGAACCTCGACAACCCGATCCCCATGTTCATCACTGTGGGCGTCATCTTCATCGCCATCAACGCTGCGCTGAGCCAGGTCGCGGTGGTCGTCGAGCGCAGGGTCTCGAGGTCCACGGCGCACCGCTGAGGCTCGCGGGAGGGTGTCGACGGCGGGAGACGGCGGCGAGCAGGTCAGCCGTCGGTGTCGAGGCCCTCGTCGTCCTCGGGGACGCCGTCCCCGACCGCGTCGAAGAGGTCGTCCTCCGCCTCGGCCACGCAGTCCCGGATCGCCCGCATGGCGACTGCAGAGCTGTAGCCCTTGCGCGCCAGCATCCCGGCGAGCCGGCGGGTGCGCCGGGCCGGGTCGTCCCCGGACATCGCTCTGAGCCGGCGACGGACCAGGTCCCGTGCCGCCTCGAGCTCGGTCTCGTCGTCGATCGCGTCCACCGCCGCCCGGACGGTCTCGTCGTCCACGCCGCGGGTGCGCAGCTCGTGCGAGAGCGCCCGCCGGGCGAGCCCCCGACCGGTGTGCCGGGTGTGGACCCACTGCCGGGCGAACTCGTCGTCGTCGACGAGGTCGACCTCCTCGAACCGGTCGAGCACCTGCTCGGCGACGTCAGAGGTGAACCCCTTGCGGGCCAACGTGTCCGCGAGCTGGGCCCGGGACCGCGGCGCCATCGCGAGCTGACGGAGCACGACGGCGCGCGCCGCCGACACGGGGTCGTCGTCGGGCTCGGGCTGCTCGCCCGTGGCACGGGCCTTCGGTCTGGCGCTGCGACGTTCCACGGTCTGCCGTCAGCCTTCGTCCTCGGGGCAGTCGGTGATCGGGTGCCGGAACCACGACCGGAGGGCCGCCGGCCGGCCGGAGTTCCGGCACGGCGGCTCCTCCGGCCGGGCAGCCGGTGCTAGAAGTCGACGTCCGCGGCGTCCGCACCCGCAGGTGCGTCGACGCGCGGGCCGACCCCGAGCTTCTCCTTGATGCGCTTCTCGATCTCGTTGGCCAGGTCCGGGTTGTCGCGCAGGAACGAGCGCGCGTTCTCCTTGCCCTGGCCGAGCTGGTCGCCCTCGTACGTGTACCAGGCACCCGACTTGCGGACGATGCTCTGCTCGACACCCATGTCGATGAGGCCGCCCTCGCGGGAGATGCCGATGCCGTAGAGGATGTCGAACTCGGCCTGCTTGAACGGCGGGCTGACCTTGTTCTTGACGACCTTGACCCGGGTGCGCGAGCCGACCGGCTCGGAGCCGTCCTTGAGGGTCTCGATGCGCCGGACGTCGAGCCGGACCGAGGCGTAGAACTTCAGCGCTCGACCACCGGTCGTCGTCTCCGGCGAGCCGAACATGACGCCGATCTTCTCGCGCAGCTGGTTGATGAAGATCGCCGTGGTGCCGGAGTTGTTGAGGGCACCGGTGATCTTCCGCAGGGCCTGCGACATGAGGCGGGCCTGGAGGCCGACGTGGCTGTCGCCCATCTCGCCCTCGATCTCGGCGCGGGGCACGAGCGCGGCGACGGAGTCGATGACGATGATGTCGAGCGCCCCGGACCGGATGAGCATGTCGGCGATCTCGAGGGCCTGCTCACCGGTGTCCGGCTGGGACACGAGGAGGGCGTCCGTGTCGACGCCGAGCTTCTTGGCGTACTCCGGGTCGAGCGCGTGCTCCGCGTCGATGAAGGCGGCGATGCCGCCGGCGCGCTGGGCGCTCGCCACGGCGTGCAGGGCCACCGTCGTCTTACCGGACGACTCCGGGCCGAAGATCTCGACGACCCGGCCGCGCGGGAGGCCGCCGATGCCGAGGGCCACGTCGAGGGCGATGGAGCCGGTCGGGATGACCTCGATGGGCGGGCGCGAGTCCTCGCCCAGCCGCATGACGGAGCCCTTGCCGAACTGGCGGTCGATCTGGGCGAGAGCGGCCTCGAGGGCCTTCTCACGGTCTGCAGGAGCGGGCATGTCCTCACCTCGTGAACGGGCGCTCGCGGTGCGCCGGGGAGCCTGGGGCGTGGGGTCGGTACGGGTCGTCGTCGATCTCTTCAGTGCCATCGCCGACGACCGTACGGCTTGCCACCGACAACCGCTCCGCACTGCTGCGGACCTGTGGACAGTGGGGCGACGCCGCCAACTGTGGACGAGACTAGTCCGAACACGTGTTCGATCTCAGCCCGACACGCCGTTCCGGTGCAACGTCGTCCCCCTCCTGCGGCGTCCACTGCACGCCCGGCACACTGTGCGGGCGGCACACGCACGGCCACGCCCACGGAAGGGGCACCCCATGACGACCCGTCCGGGCCACCGCCACCGGCCACCGGCCCCGGCGCTCGTCGTCCTCGCGGCGGCCGCGACGCTCGCCGCGTGCGGCGGCGGGAGCAGCGCCGCGGGCGGGTCCCCGGTGCCGTCCCTCACGCTCTCCTCGCAGAGCCCGACCGCGGTCCCCACCCCGACGGCGAGCGGCGCGACCAGCCTGACCGTCGTCGTCGTCGACGACGGCTCGGGCCCGGTGACGTGGCGCCTGGAGTGCGACCCGCCGGGCGGCGACCACCCCGACCCGGCCGCGGCGTGCGCGGCGCTCGACGCCAAGGGCGCGACGGCGCTCCTGCCGGTCCCGAAGGACCAGATGTGCACGATGGTCTACGGCGGGCCGGAGAAGGCCACCGTCGAGGGCACGTGGCGCGGCAACCCGGTCTCCACGACCTTCGACCGCTCGAACGGCTGCGAGATCGCGCGCTGGACGGCGCTCGCCGGGCTGCTCCCGGCACCGAAGAACTGACCCGGGGTCGCGACCCGGCCCCGGTTCAGGGCCGGTCCGGCTAGGTCCGGGTCCAGACCTGGCTCGACCCGCCGTCGCACGTCAGGAGCACGAGCCGGGTGCCGGCACCCGTCCCGCCGCCCTCCGCCGCGATGCACAGCGCGGGTGCGTGGACGCTGCGGATCGTGCCGTCGCCGCCGAAGGTCCACCGCTGGTTCGCCTGGCCCGAGCACGCCCAGACGACGACGAGGCTGCCCGGCGACGTCCCCCAGTTGAAGTCGTCCAGGCACAGCCCGGCGAGGCGCAGGCTGCCGCCGGGTCCGTCCGACACCGTCTGCCCGGGGCCGCCGACGCAGTCGCCGAGCCGGGCCTGGGTCCCCCACCCGGCGCGCCCGGGGACCTCGAGGCAGCGCCCGGAGGCGCGGCCGAGCAGCAGCCCCGCGGGCAGGCTGGGCGTCTTCGTCGTGGTCGTGCGGGTGGTCCTGGTCGTCCGGGTCGTCCGCGTGGTCGTCCTCGGCGGGGTCGTCGTGGTCCGGGTCCTCGTGCGGGTGGTCGTCGTCGCACGCGTCGTCGTGCCGGCGGTCCGGGTCGCGTCGCGGGCCGCCGTCTTCGTCACGGTCCGCCGGGCCGTCCCGGCCCCGGCCGTCCGGGACGGCGACCCGGACGGTGCGGACGTCGTCGGGGTCGCGACCCCGGGAGGCGGCGACGTCGGCGCGGCGGGGCCGGCGGCCGGGGTGCTCGCGGACGGCGTCGCCGACGAGAGCGTCACGTCGCCGTCCGAGCCCGGGCGCAGCAGCCAGAAGAGCGAGGCACCGCCGACGACGAGCGCGACCGCCGCGACGGCGAGCCGGCCCGCGGGCGACCGGGGCGACGTCCCGGCCCCGCGCACGGAGCCGGCTGCGGCGCCGCCGGCCGTGACGTCGGCGTCACCGGCGGCCGACCCGTCCTCGGGCGCTCCGTCGGACGCGTCGCCCGCGTCGCCTGTGTCCGAGGCGACCGGGACCGGCCCGGTCACCGCCGGGACCACCGGCATGACGCTCGCCGCCCCCACCCGGTGGGCCCCGGCGACGACGCGGACGGCCTCGAGCACGGCCGGGGCGCCGCCCGCCGCGGGGATCTTGAGGTGCCGGCCCAGGCCCGCGCACCCGGCGCGGAGCCTGCGGTGGACGACACGTACGGGGACGCCGAGCAGCCGCGCGGTCGTCTCCTCGTCGAGGCCGGGCTCGGCGGCGAGCGCGACGATGAGCCGCTGGTCGGCGGGGAGCCGCTGGAGGGCCCACGCCCCGCCGCGCCAGAAGTCGTCGTCCTGGGAGCGGTCGAGGTGCTCGGCGAGGACCAGCGCCTGGCGCACGAGCGCGATCCGGCACGCGTCGACGGCGGCGGCACCGGGACCGGACCAGCCCTGGGCGGCCTCCCTCAGCGCACCGGCCACGGCGTCGTCGGCGGTCGCGTGGTGCCCCGTGAGGAGGTACGCGAGGCGGGACAGCTCCGGCCGGATCGCGGCCGCGAACACGGTGAACCCGCCCGAGCCGGGAGCGTCGTCTCCGTGGTCGCTGGTACCGGTCACAGGACGACCGTACCGAAGCGCAGCGTGACGACGGGCCCAAGATCCCGCTGCTCATCCGATCGCCCGGTGACCAACAGCAATCTTCGGCACGGATCGCCGTCCGATGATTACCGAACGTCACACCCGCGCGGGAGGATCAGGACAGCAGCAGCCGGTCCAGCCGGCGGGCGGCCACGACGACCCCGCCCGCCCCGAGCACGAGCAGGTAGGCGAGGTGCCCGAGCATGCTCGGGTCCGGCAGCCCCAGGCAGAGCCCGCGCACCAGCTCGACCGCGTGGTAGAGCGGCAGCACCCGGACGACGGGCTGCAGCGCCTCCGGGTAGGTCGACAGCGGGAAGAACGTCGCGGAGAACAGGAACATCGGCAGGACGACGAGGTTGAGCAGGTCGAAGTCCTGCCAGGAGCGCATCCACGTCGTCGCCGCCATCCCGACCGCCGCGAAGGCGAGCCCCACGAGCGCCGCGGCCGGCAGCGCGAGCAGCGCCCACCACGAGCGGAGCAGCCCGCTCGCGGCCATGACGAGCATGAACATCACCGCGTACAGCCCGCCCCGCAGCTGCGCCCACGCGATCTCCCCGACGGCGACGTCCCGCGGGCCGAGCGGGGTCGCGAGGACGCTGTCGTACAGCCGCGCGTACTTGAGCTTGAAGAACACGTTGAACGTCGAGTCGAAGACCGCGCCGTTCATCGCGGACGACGCGAGCATCGCCGGCGCGACGAACACCGCGTAGGGCACGAGGACACCGCCGGCGTCGACGTCCCCGACGAGGGTGCCGAGGCCCACGCCGAGGGAGAACAGGTAGAAGACCGGCTCGACGAACCCGCTGACGAGCAGCAGCCAGCCGCGCCGGTACACCCGCGCGTTGCGCTCGACGAGCATCCGCGCCATGCCGGCACCGGCCGGCATCGGGACGGCGCGGGCCAGGGCGCGCAGGACGGCACCGCGGCCCGTGGCCGGGACCGGGGCCGCCGTCGTCATCGGACGAGCCTCCTGCTGTAGACGACGCGGGCGGCGACCACGCCCACCGCGACCCACAGCGCGAGGTACGCGCAGTGCGCAGCGACGGACGCGAGGTCCGGGCTGCCGAGCGCGAGGTCGCGGCAGGCCTGCGTCGCGTGCCACAGCGGGGTCACCCACGCCACCGGCCGGATCGCCGCCGGCAGCTGGTCGACCGGGTAGAACGTGCCGGCGAAGAGGAACGTCGGCACGAGCACGAAGCGGAAGAGGTACGCGAAGCCCTGGTCGTTCTCCTGCGCGGCCGCGAAGGCCATCACCGGTGCGGCGTACGCGGCGCCGCACAGCGTCGCGACGAGGACCGCGCCGATCGTCCACCACGAGGTGAACGCGCCGAGCAGCGCGCCGACGACGCCGAAGACGACGCTCACCGCGAGCAGCCGCAGGACGATGAAGGCGAGGTGCCCGAGGAGCACGTCGACGACGGCGAGCGGGGTCGCGAGCATCGCGTGGTACTGCCGCTGCCACTTGATCGCGCCCATGACCGGCCAGGTCGCCTCGCCGACCCCGGCCTGCATCGCGTTCGCCGCGAGGACGCCCGGGGCGACGAAGAGCGCGTACGGGACGCCGACCCCGCCGGACGACCCGGTGTCGACGAGCACGCCGAGCCCGAAGCCCAGCGAGCCCAGGTAGAGCAGCGGCGACAGCACGCCGGAGACGACGCTGCTCTACC
>NZ_MWLL01000258.1 GCF_002198675.1 Kineosporia sp. R_H_3
CGCGGCGGCCGCCGGCGCCGGGTGTCCGCGGCCGCGGCCGGGCGTCCTGTCCACCGGCCGGGGGGAGGACCGCACCGTCGCGCTGACGTTCGACGACGGCCCCGACGCGCAGACCGGCGCGGTCCTCGACGTCCTGGCGCGCGAGGAGGTGCCGGCGACGTTCTTCGTCGTCGGCGAGCACGCCGTCGCGCAGCCCGACCTCGTCCACCGCGCAGTCCGTGAGGGACACCTCGTCGGCAACCACACGTGGGACCACAGCTACCCGCGCGACGTCCGCGGCGGGTGGACGCGCAGCTACCTCGACCGCTCCCTCGGCCGCACCTCGGACGCCGTGACCGAGGCGTCCGGCGCGCCCGTGTGCTGGTTCCGGCCGCCCGGCGGCTTCCTGCCGTCGACGGTCGTGCCGGCCGCGCGCGACCTGCGCATGAGCACCGCCCTGTGGTCGGTCGACAGCCTCGACTGGAAGGTCCAGTCCCGCCCCGCCAGGACCGCGGCCGAGCACCGGCACCAGGTGGACGCCGTCGTCGCCGGGGCCACAGCGGCCGCCGGGCAACGGCACCCGGTCGTGCTGCTCCACGACGGCGGCGGTGACCGCAGGGTCACCGTCGACGCCCTCCCGCGGATCGTCGACTGGTACCGGGCGCACGGGTACGCGTTCGTCCGGGTCGACGGCAGCCGCTGACGGCGGTGCAACCTTTCCGCGCCGTGCGGCGTGCAGTGGGCATGACGGATCAGGGGACTGTCGTGTACGTCGGTGAGCCCGACGTCGTCCACGCCCTCGTGCCGGGCGGCCCCGGACTGGTCTTCGGCCGCGACCCCGACGCGTGCGACGTCGTCGTGTGGTCGGCCCTGAACGAGCCGACGCTGTCCCGGCGGGCCGGGGTGCTGTGGCTCGCGGACGGGCAGCTGTGGTTGCGCAACCTGTCGCTCGGCCACGACCTGCTCGTCGTCGTCCCCGGTCAGCCGCCGCAGGGCCACCTGCCGCCGCGCACCGGGGCGGGCGACCCCGGCGCGGCCCGGACGCTGCCCGCCCGGTCCTGCCTCGTCGTCGGCCCGGCGGGGTGCGAGCTCGTCGTCCGACCGCCCGCCGGGACCGCCCTGACCGGTGCCGTGCCGCCGGACGACGAGAGCGACGTCGAGAGCGACGTCGAGAGCACGCTCGTCGTCCCGGCGGTGCCGGGGCACCTGCGGGCCGTCGCCGAGGCGCTCTGCGCGCCGCTGCTCTCCGGCGGCGCGCTGCCCGCGACGTACGCGCAGATCTGCGAGCAGCTCGGGATCGAGAGCGTCAAGCGCGTCCGGTCGCTCGTCGCCGAGCTGTGCGCGCTCTACCCGGACACCGGCGGCGCCACGGCGGCCGGGGCGTGGCCGGCCCGCCGGGCGCGCGAGGACGAGCTCGTGTCGGCGTTGCTCGACCACCCGGCGCACCGGGGGACCGACGGCTGGCGGTTCGACGAGCGGCCCGACGCGCGGGCCGCGGCCGGTGCCCCGGAGCGGCGCCGGGCGCTCGCCCTGCCCGACCACTACGAGGCGGCGCACCTGCTCGTGCGCCACGGGCTCGTCGGCCGGCCCCGGGCACTCCGGCAGGAGGTCGGGGGCCAGGACGCCGGTGCGGCGTAGGCGCCGGCGTGGTGCCCGGCCGGGTCAGCCCCCGAGGCGCAGGTACCCCTTCGGCGTGACGACGGCGTCGACCCGGCGGTCGTGCGGCTCGTCGGGCACCGGTTCGACGGCGGCGTCGAGCACCTCGCCGTCGTGGACGACCGCGACGACGGGGACGCCGTCGTCGAGCAGCGGCAGCGCCCGGTCGTAGTAGCCGGCGCCTTGGCCGAGCCTGCGGCCCAGCGTGTCCACGGCGAGCGCGGGCACGAGGACGACGTCCGCGGCCCGGATCCCGTCCAGGCCCAGCCGCGGGCCGGTCGGCTCGTCGCCGCCGAACCCGGCCGGGGCGACGAGCTCTCCCGAGTCGTCCGCCCACTCCATGAGGCCGTCGGGGAGCACGATCGGCAGGATCACCCGGACGCCCCGGGCCCGCAGGGCAGCGCGGAGCTCCTCGGTCTGCGGCTCGCCCGGCATCGACGCGTAGAGCGCGACGCACCGGGCGGCGGCGACCTCGGGGACGGCCTGGACCGACGCGACGAGGGCGCGGGCGTCGTCGGCCTGCTCCTGGGGCGTCCGGCCGCGGCGCTCGGCCCGGATCCGGCGGCGCAGGTCGTGCTTCGTCCGGGCGGGTGACCGCGCGGCCGACCGGGCGGCGGTCGCACGGTCGGTGACGTCGACCGTCACGTCCGCGGGTGCGTCGGCGGGCGCGGAGGGTGCGTGGTCCGCACCGTTCGCCGGGTTCGCCCCCTCCTCCGTTTCACCCATTCGCGGCAACTCTTCGTGTCGATACGTTCACTCTCTGCTCCTACCGTGTCACGATCCAGAGGCCGGACGGTCCGTACGCCGCCGGTCGGGCCGGCGCCGGCCGGACGGGTCGACCAGGTGGTCGGCCCAGGGGAGGGACCTGTGTCGCTGCGCGCACGCCTTGCACTCGTGCTCGGCGCCGTCCTCATCGCACCACTGCTGGCCGTGGGGATCGCCGTCGGGGTCATCGTGCCCGACGCGACCCGGGCCTACGCGGACGACGCGGCGGAGCGCGCCGACGGTGCCACCGCCATCGCGCTCGGTCAGCGCTGCGCCGGCCTCGGGGACGCCGCCCGCGCCGTCGCCGCCGACCTGCGGGTGCTGCTCGCGACGGCGGCCGCGGTCAGCCCGGCCGGCGCGCAGGCGGCCGTCGACGCCGCCGTCGACCGCCGCCCCGGGCTCACCGCCGCCGTCCTCGTCGACGGCACGCCCCGCGCCGTCGCCGGGGCCGACGCCGCCCGGTTCACCGACCCGCTCCTGCGGGCGCAGTCCGCGGCCTCCTGCGCACGCCGCGAGGCGGCCGCGGACGGGCCGGCCGCGATGGCGGAGTCCGTCGCCGTGACCGACGCGACGACGGGCGCCGAGATCGCCCGGGCCGTCGTCCTGGCCCCCGTCGACGACGCGGGGCTC
Source organism: Kineosporia sp. R_H_3 (assembly GCF_002198675.1). GTDB lineage: Bacteria > Actinomycetota > Actinomycetes > Actinomycetales > Kineosporiaceae > R-H-3. Next base: position 3,031 of record NZ_MWLL01000258.1, read on the forward strand.
GCCGCGCTCGCGGCCGGCCTCAACCTCGACACCGGCGTCGCGCTCGTCGACCGCCGGGGCGGGACCACGGTCGTCTCCTCGACCGTGCCGCGCGACGACCTCGCGCCCGTGCTCGAGGCGGTCACGGAGGGCCGGCTCGGCGGCGGCGCCGGGGGAGCCCGGTTCCGGGTGCAGTCCGACGCCCCCGGCGTGCCGTACCAGATCGTCTCCGTGGAGCCGGTGCCCGGCCGCGGCCTGCCCGGCGTCGTCCTCGTGGTCGTCCTCGTGACCGTCGTCGCGGCCGCCGCCCTCGTGACGCTCGTCGCCCAGCGCCTGACCCGGCCGCTCGAGGTGCTCACCGACACCGCCGAGCGGTTCGGCCGCGGCGACCTCGACGCCCGCGCCGGGCTGCAGCCGCGCGGGCCGCGCGACGAGGTCGGCCGCGTTGCGACCGCCTTCGACGCCATGGCGGGCCGGATGCAGGAGCAGGTCACGGCGCTGGAGTCGAGCCGGGACGCGCTCCGGGAGACCTTCGAGCGGTTCGGCGAGGCACTCGGGCGCACCCACGACCTCGACGGGCTGCTGCGGACGGTGCTCGAGGCCGCGATGGCCGGCAGCGACTGCGTCGTCGGCAGCGCGCTGCTCGGCGGCCGCGGCTCGCTCGCGCTGTCGGGCAACGGCATCTCGGCGATCGGCGACGACGCCGGGCCGCACGCGTCGAACGCCCTCGACGACCTCGCCCGGATCGCGGGCGAGGCGGTCCACCTGGGCCGGCCCGTCCTCGTCGACCGGGTCATGTCCGCGGGGCCGGCGCTCGCGCTGCCGATCCAGCGCGGCGGGGACGCCGACGGCGAGATCGTCGGGGCGCTGGCGGTCGCGCGGCGGCCGGGCGCGCCGGTCTTCGACGACGTCTCGCTCGGCAACGTCCGCTCGCTCGCGGCGCAGGCCGGGACGGCGATCGCGAACGTCGCGGCGCACGAGGAGACCCGCCGGCTGTCGGTCACCGACCCGCTCACCGGGGCCGGCAACTTCCGGATGCTCACGACGACCCTGGGTCGCGAGGTCGAGCGCGCGACCCGGTTCAGCCGGCCGCTGTCGGTGCTCATGCTCGACCTGGACCATTTCAAGCAGGTCAACGACACCTACGGGCACGCCGTCGGCGACTCGGTGCTGCGCGAGTTCGCCCTGCGGCTCAAGGGCTGCCTGCGCGAGGTCGACACGGTCGCGCGGTACGGCGGCGAGGAGTTCGCCGTCGTCCTGCCCGAGACGGACGCCGCGGGGGCCGCCCGGGTCGCCGAGCGGGTCTGCGAGATCGTCCGGGCGACACCGTTCACGGCCGGGGAGGACACCCTGCGGGTCACGGTGTCGGCCGGCGTCGCCGCCTACCCCGACCACGGCCGGACGTCGACCGAGGTCATGCGGGCCGCGGACGCCGCCCTCTACACCGCCAAGCGCGGCGGCCGGGACCGCTGGACGAGCGCCGGCGGCCCGGTGAGCCTGGCCACCTGACGACCCGGCTGACGACCCGGCTGACGACCCGGCTGACGACTCGGTGTGACGGCTCGTCCCACGGGCGCCGCGCGACCTCGGTAGCCTCGACCCCTACGGTTCTGCGCCAGGCCCGGTACGGGGGGCCCACGGGGCGCCGCGGACACACAGACGCTCAGCCGGCGGCCCCGGGGCGACGGCCCGCCGACCAGATAGGAGACCCCCATGACCGACGCGCATGTCGTCGAGTCCAACGACCCCGAGCGCACGCTGGGGCCGGTCGTCACCAAGGCGGTCATCCCGGCCGCGGGTCTCGGCACGCGCTTCCTGCCGGCGACGAAGGCGACGCCGAAGGAGATGCTCCCGGTCGTCGACAAGCCGGCGATCCAGTACGTCGTCGAGGAGGCCGTCTCGGCGGGCCTGTCCGACGTGCTCGTCATCACCGGCCGCAACAAGCGCTCCCTCGAGGACCACTTCGACCGGGCGTGGGAGCTCGAGGAGGCGCTGCAGGCCAAGGGCGACTCCTTCCGGCTGGCCCGCGTGCAGAAGTCGAACGTCCTCGCGGACATGCACTACACGCGCCAGGGTGACCCGAAGGGCCTCGGCCACGCCGTGCTCTGCGCCGCCCACCACGTCGGCAGGGAGCCGTTCGCGGTGCTGCTCGGCGACGACCTCATCGACGAGCGCGACCCGCTGCTCGGCCGGATGATCCAGGTCCAGCGCCGCACCCAGGCGAGCGTCGTCGCGCTCATGGAGGTGCCGCAGGAGATGGTCCACCTCTACGGCTGCGCCGCCGTCGAGGAGACCGGCGAGCAGGACGTCGTCCGGATCACCGGCATGGTGGAGAAGCCCGACCCCGCCGAGGCCCCGAGCAACCTCGCGGTCATCGGCCGGTACGTCCTGCACAGCCGCGTCTTCGACGTCCTGCGCAAGACGGCCCCCGGCCGCGGCGGCGAGATCCAGCTCACCGACGCGCTCCAGACCCTCGCGCAGGCGGACGGCGAGGGCGCCGGCGTCTACGGCGTCGTCTTCCGCGGCCGCCGCTACGACACCGGTGACCGGCTCGACTACCTCAAGGCCGTCGTCCAGCTCGCCTGCGAGCGCCAGGACCTCGGCCCGGAGCTGCGCTCCTGGCTGCGCACGTACGTCGCCGGGATGGGCCCCGGCGACGCGGCCACGACGCCTCCGACGTCCTCGATCCCGGTGTCGAACGGCACAGGGGCCCCGGCCTAGGGCACGATCGGGGCGTGAAACCTGTCGAGGAGCATCTGGCCGAGTGCCTGGCCGCGGTGACGGTGCTGCCGGCCACCGACGTCGAGCTCGAGGAGGCGCTCGGCTGCCTCCTCGACGAGGACGTCGTGGCGGCCGTCGACCTGCCGTCCTTCGACAACAGCGCCATGGACGGGTACGCCGTCCGGGTGCCGGACGTCGCCTCGGCGGCGCCCGGCCACCCGGTCCGGCTGCCCGTCACCGGTGACGTCCCGGCGGGCAGCGCGGCGCAGCTCGAGCTCGCGCCCGGGACGGCGATCCGGATCATGACCGGCGCGCCGCTGCCGGCCGGCACCGAGGCCGTCGTCCCCGTCGAGTGGACCGACCGCGGCACGCAGACCGTCGAGATCACCCAGGCGCCCGCCGAGGGCGCGTACCTGCGCCCGGCGGGGGAGGACGTCGCCCGCGGCGAGGTCGTGCTGCGCCGCGGCGTCCGGATCGGCCCGCGCCAGATCGGCCTGCTCGCGGCCGTCGGCCGGGCGACTGTGCGCGTCCACCCGAGGCCGCGGGTCGCCGTCCTGTCGACCGGCAGCGAGCTCGTGCCGCCCGGACAGTCGCTCGGTCCGGGGCAGATCCACGACTCCAACGGCTACGCGATCGCCGCCGCCGCGAGGGAGCTCGGGGCCGACGCCCGGCACGTCGGGCTCGTCGCGGACGACGCGGACTCCTTCCTTGCCGCGCTCGAGGCCGAGCTCGCCGGCGCGGACCTCATCGTCACGACCGGCGGCGTCAGCGCGGGCGCCTACGACACGGTCAAGGAGGTGCTCTCCCGGGTCGGCGGCGTCGTCTTCGAGAAGGTCGCCATGCAGCCCGGGATGCCGCAGGGCTTCGGGCACGTCGGGGCGGCCGGAGTCCCGATCTTCACGCTGCCCGGCAACCCGGTGAGCTCGATGGTCTCCTTCGAGGTCTTCGTGCGTCCCGTGCTGCGCCGCCTCTTCGGCGAGACCGACCTGCACCGGCCGACCCTCACCGCGCGGGCGGGGGTCGCGTGGTCGTCGCCGGCCGGCAAGAAGCAGTTCGTCCGCGCCCGGCTCACCCGCCCGCTCGCCGCGGACGCGCCCGTCGTGACCCCGGTCGGCGGCCAGGGCTCGCACCTCGTCGCCGACCTCGCCGAGGCCGAGTGCCTCGCCGTCGTCCCCGCGGACGTCACCCAGGTGCAGCCGGGCGACGAGCTCACGTGCATGCTCCTCGACGGGCCGCGCCGGTGAGCGAGGCCCCGGGCGTGCCGGTCGGCGGCCTGACGCACGTCGACGCGCGCGGCCGGGCCCGGATGGTCGACGTCTCCGCGAAGGCCGTCACGGCACGGGAGGCGACGGCGAAGGGGCGGGTGCTCTGCTCGCCCGAGGTCGTCCGGCTGCTGCGCGGGGACGGCGTGCCCAAGGGGGACGCGCTCGCGGTGGCCCGCCTGGCCGGGATCCAGGCGGCCAAGCGGACGCCGGACCTCATCCCGCTCGCGCACCCGATCGCCGTCCACGGCGTCGTCGTCGACGTCGACGTCGTCGACACCGGCGTCGAGATCACCGCGACCGTCCGCACCGCGGACCGCACCGGCATCGAGATGGAGGCGCTCACCTGCGTGAGCGTCGCGGCCCTCGCGCTCGTCGACATGGTCAAGGCGGTCGACCGGCTCACGACGATCACGGACGTGCGGGTCACCGCGAAGTCCGGCGGCCGGTCGGGGGACTGGACCCGTGACTGAGCCGGACGCCGCCGCCGTGCCCGGGGCGGGCTCCGCGGGCCGGGCGCTCGTCGTCACCGCGTCGAACCGGGCCGCGGCCGGGGTCTACAGCGACCGCGGCGGGCCGGTCCTCGTCGACGGCCTGTGCGCCATGGGGTTCGAGGTCGACGGGCCGCAGGTCGTGCCGGACGGCGAGCCCGTCGCCGAGGCGCTGCGCGCCGCCGTGGCCGCCGGCTACGACGTCGTCCTCACGACGGGCGGCACCGGGCTCACCCCCGGCGACCTCACGCCCGAGGTGACCCGGGGCGTCGTCGACCGCGAGGTCCCCGGCATCGCCGAGGCGATCCGCGCCTACGGGCTCGCGCACGGCGTGCCCACGGCGGCGCTCTCCCGCGGGATCGCGGGCCTCGCCGGCCGCACGCTCGTCGTCAACCTGCCCGGCTCGCCGGGCGGCTGCAAGGACGGCATCGCGGTCCTCGCGCCGATCCTGCCGCACGCCGTCTCGCAGGCCCGCGGCGGCGACCACCGGCCGGGCGGCGGGGTCTGAGCCCGACCGTGCAGAAGGGGCCCGCCCCGGTGGGACGGACCCCTTCTGCTGTGCTGCGGTGTCTCAGCCGACGGTCAGCGGGGCCGTCGTCGCGCTGACGTTGCCGGCCTTGTCGAGCGCCCGGACGACGTAGCTGCCGGGGGCGTCGGCCGCCGGGACGACGATCTTCCAGGACGTCGTCGTCGCGATCGGGACGTCGCCGCGGAAGACCGTGTAGCGCAGCCCGCCGGCCCGGTTGTCCGTCGAGCCGGTCCACGAGACCGTGACCGTCGAGCCGTCGGCGGCCGCCACGGACTTCACCGCGGTGGGCACCGTCGGCGCCTCGGAGTCGTTGCGGCAGAACCGGGAGAAGCCGCCCGAGCTCTGCCACGCGCTGTCGGAGCGGCGCTTAGTCTGGGTGGTGTCGCCGCCCTGCCAGAGGCAGTTGTTCGAGTCGACGGTGAGCGCCCACGGGCCGCGCACGGCGCGGGTCTTGATCCACGGCGTGTAGTCCGTGAGGTACTTGCCCGTCGCGACGTCGTAGGCGCCGATGTAGCGGATGTTGTCGATGTCGCCGTAGGCGTCGATCGTCGACCACTGCGTCCGGCCGCCGTAGTTGTACGACAGGATGCAGTGGCACGAGCCGTACGCGATGCCCTGGTCGACGGTCGCGGCCTGGAAGTCGCCGCCGCCGCCCGGGTTGGCGTTCGAGATGTTGCCGCGGGTCAGCGTCATGTCGGCGCGGTCGTAGCTGTGGAACGCGTGCTCGGAGCCGCCGAGGATGAACCGCGAGCCGACCTCGACCGCCGTCTGCTGGTAGGTCGCCTTGGCGGGCGCGCTCGAGACGCGGGCCTTGAGACCGGTCACCGGCAGGGCGGGGGAGGTCGTCGTGACGACCGCGAACTGCGGGGTGGCCGTCGCACCGTTGTTCATCGCCGCCATGAAGCCGCCGAAGTACACCCGGTCCCCGGCGCTCGAGGCGAGGACGAAGATCGGCGTCCCGCCGAAGTCCGGGTTCCACGTCGGGTCCGGGCGACCGGTCGTCATGCTGAACCGGGCACCACGCTTGGTGTACGAGAAGCCGGACAGCGCCGTCGTCCCGCCCGCGGTGTGCGTGAACTGCCCGCCCACGTAGAGCCAGGTGCCCTGGAGCGACAGCCCGGTGACCGTGCCACCGACCGTGCCCGTGGTCGTGGAGCGGTACTCCATCCCAAACCTCAACGTCGGCGAGACGGCGCCGGTCGCCGGGTCGAGCGCGACGAGACCCGCCTGGGCCACGCCGTTCACGGTGGTGAACTCGCCGCCGACGGCGAGGGTGCCGTTCGGCAGCGCCGTCAGGGCGTTGACCTTGCCGTTGAGCGTCGGGCGGAACCCGGGGACCCAGGCGCCGGTGCTCACGTCGAACGCCGCGAGGTAGGCCTGCGGGGTGGACGTCGTCGTCGCGCCGTACTCGTCGACCCGGGCGAAGTTGCCGCCGACGTACATCGTCGAGCCGATCTGGGCGAAGGCCCGGACCTCGGTGTCGCGCTCGGTGGACAGGCCGTTCGCCTGGCCGCTCACACCGGCCGGCTGGGTCTCGGCGAAGTTGTCGAACATCGACCGCTTCGTGGAGCCGGCGAGCCCGGTGCCGACCGGGGTGATCGCGAGGTCGGCCCAGCGGACCTTCGGCCGCACGAAGACCTGCGCGAAGGGCATCGCGTACCCGGTGGCGTAGCTCCACAGGTAGCTCGTCGCGGCCGCGGCGCTCGTGCTCGCGGTGCCGGCGACGGCCGAGCCGTACCCGAAGCCGGGCAGGTTGTTGTTCTGGGCGGCGACCCGCCGGGTGTCGAGGCAGTTGACGCCGGTCGTCGGGCAGGACCGCGCGAACGTGTAGGAGCTCGACCAGATCGCCGAGCCGGTCGCGGTGTTCGTGTAGGTGGTGGCGCCGAACGTGATCCGGCTCAGCGGGTAGCCGCCGCCGATCGTCCAGCGCCACTCGCCCATCGTCGAGGGGAAGACCCTGGCCTCCTGCCAGGCCGTCCCGGTGGTGTTCGTCGCGCGGCGCACGCGGACGCCGTCCGTCAGGTCCTTCACCGCGGTGCCGTTGAGCAGACCGTTGACCGTCGCCGTCGACACCGCCTTCGGCGCGAAGGCGGCGGTGCCCGTGACGGTCGCGGAGACCTCGGCGGTCGTGCCCTGGCCCTCCGGCAGGAACGACCAGTTCTCCCGGCCGCGGCCGAGGAGGACCCAGCCGCCGCCGTCCGTCGTCATGTCGCACCAGAACTGCTGCGGGTAGCCCAGCCCCGGGGTGTAGAGCCAGTAGCGGCCGTCGGCCGCCGCGGGGTTGACCTGCTTGACGTCCCAGCAGGACGCCAGGGCCGTGGCCTCGGTGAGGCCGTCACGCGTGGTCGCCGCACCGGCGGGCGTCGACAGGGCCGGCACGAGGCCGGCCGCGACGGCCACGACGGTGCCGAGGACGGCAAGGCGCCGACGGGCGGGAGAGCCGGTGGTGCCCAGCGGCCGCTGGCGGGCGGAGAACGGCATCACGAACAGTCCTTCGTCTCGGTGGTCGTCGCCCGGATCCGCCGTCCCGTGTGACGCACCGTGCGCGGCACTGCGGAGAACGGGAGATCCGGACGTGAACATCATGACCGTCCGTGAGGGCCCGCACGGGGCGCCGGGCCGGATTCCCCGGCTTTGTCAGCCGAACGGTCCATGCCGGTACCGCCGTCCGGGAACGGGCAGGGCCACCGGGGCCGTCCGGGCCCGGCCGGAGGGCCGGCATCGTCTCCGGAACCGGGGCACGAGGTGACAGACTTCCCCGCATGGCAGAGGGACCGCGCGGCGGGGCCCGGCCGTGGCCGGTCCGGCTGCGGGAGGGCGACGTCCTGCTGCGCCCGCTGCGGGTGCGCGACTCCCGGCGCTGGCGCGCCGTGCGCAACGAGAACTCGCAGTGGCTCGCCCCGTGGGAGGCGACCCACCCCGACGAGCACAGCCTGCCGCCGTCGTTCGCGCAGATGGTCCGCTCGTTCTCGCGCGAGGCCCGAGCCGGGCGGCTGCTGCCGTTCGCGGTCGAGGTCGAGGACCGCCTCGTCGGCCAGCTGACCGTCTCGGGGATCTCCTGGGGGTCCCTGCGGTCGGCGCAGATCGGCTACTGGGTGGACCGCCGGGTGGCCGGTCGCGGCATCATCCCGGCCGGTGTCGCCCTCGCCGTCGACCACTGCTTCTTCACGCTGGGTCTGCACCGCATCGAGGTGAACATCCGCCCGGAGAACGCCGCGAGCCTGCGCGTCGTCACCAAGCTGGGGTTCCGGCCCGAGGGGCTGCGCCGCCGCTACCTGCACATCGACGGCGCGTGGCGGGACCACGCGACGTTCGCGCTCACGGTCGAGGACGTGCCCGGCGGGCTGCTGCCGAGGTGGCGCGCGCTCGCCGCGGACGCCGCCGAGGAGCGTGCGCTCAAGGCCGGGCGCGACGCGGAGCGTCCGCGCACCTGAGGGCCTCGTGCGGGGGCCGTACCGCGCCCCGCCGCGCTCGGTGACGGCCGGGACCGCCCGAGCGTCGTGGGGCCCCGATGGTCACCGCAGCGTGACGACGGGCCGGACGGCGGACGGCGGCGGGGCGGTCCGGGACCGTCGTCCCGGGGGTCCGGAGGTGCTCCGGAACACCTGCGAGGCGTCGCCGGACGGTGCTGAAGGGCACCCCCGGCACGCAGCGTGCCAGGGGTCCCCGGAGTCGATCTCGACCGTGCTCGCCAGAGTAATCGAATGGTGACTTTGCGTTGAAGTTCAGCACAGGGGAGGCGTCAGATCGCGCTGCGCAGTCACAGTAGTCACAACTTTCACACCAGGCTCCGCCGAGACACACCACGCACGGTGCGTGAGGAAGCGGTCGCGGAGCCCTACCGTCAGAGATCGTGCACCTCGACAGCCTCGTCTTCACCCTCGTGGTCGGGCTGTGGGCTGCCTATCTCCTTCCGCAGTGGGTCCGACGACGCGAGTCGCTCGGTCAGTCCCGGACCCGCGACCGTCACTCGGAGCGACTCAGAGTGCTCGCCAGGCGCAGTTCGTCACCGACAGCAACGGGTCCGTCGACCCGTCCGCTGCTGTCGGGGACGCACGTCGCGGGCACCCCGGCGCCGCCCGCGGGCCCGCCGGTGCGGGCCGGCGCGCGTGCCCAGGGCCGCCCGAAGCCGCTGCCCGAGGCCGCACCCGTCGTCCGGGTCGCGTACGGCGCGGACACCGCCGCGAAGGGCGGGTCGGCCGCGCAGCGACGGGCCGTCGTCCTGCTGACCCTCGCCGTCGTCACCGTGCTGTCGTGGGCGCTCGTCCTCATGCCGTCGTCCTGGCCGCCGGTCTGGGCCGCGGTGCCGGCGACCGTGCTGCTCGGCCTCGACCTGCTCGCCCTGCGCTCGGTCGCGCGCCGCCGGGCCGCCCGCGCGGTCGCGGAGCGCGACCGAGCGCAGGGCGAGC
>NZ_MWLL01000259.1 GCF_002198675.1 Kineosporia sp. R_H_3
GCCACGACCCGAGCGCCCCCGCCCCGCGCCTGCGCCGCTCGTCGGCCGGGTCACCGGGGCCACCGGGGACGCCCCGACGGCGGCGTCGACCGTGGCACCGAGCCGGGCGAGGGCGGCCGGGTAGCAGGTGTCGGTCTCGCACGGCAGGGCCGGCGACGACGCGTAGCGGGCGTCGGCGTAGCGCGAGCCGAGCGTGCCGAGGACGGCGACGACGTAGTGCCGCTCGCGCCGTCCCGGCAGCGAGTCGACGATCCCGGCGTCCGCGCCGAACGTGTAGGTCGTGGCCGTCTTGTGCGCGAAGGTCACCTCGGCCGCGGCGTTGCACGGGCGGACGTCCTGCCCGTACGGGACGCCGCCCACCGTCACCGTGCCGTGCGCCGGGTCGACCCAGCGCGGCGCGACCGTCTGCGGGATGCCGCGGGCGACGTCGGGGCGGCCGCACCAGTTCGTCGTCGAGAGCGCCTCGTTGAACCCCTGCTCGCCGAGGGTGCGCAGGAGAAGGGCCCGTGACCCGGCCGAGAGGACGTCGGCGCTGCGCACCGGGCGGCCCCGGGCGTCGTCCCAGAGCGGACCGGTCGCGCCCCGGACGAGGAGCAGCAGGCGGGCGGTGTCGAGCGCGGTCATGGTGATCCGCCCCGGGGTCCAGCGCCCGCCCGTCGCCGCGTCGGTGCCGTCGACGTGGATCGTGCTCAGGCCCACCGAGGCCAGCCAGTCGTTCATCGCGCCGACCTCGTCGCGGGCGTGCAGCTGGGCCAGGAGCATGCACGTCGCGGCGTGGTCGCTGGAGGCGAGCGCCCGGTCGAGCAGGGCGCGGGTCGTCGCGGTCGCCGGGGCCGCTCCGTCGAGACAGGAGTCGGCGCCCGCCGCGCGGTAGGTCCACGGCGCGTCGAGGTCGAGCCGGCCGGCGTCCGCGAGGCGCAGCGTGTGGACGGCGACGACGAGGCCGAAGAGCGCCCCGGGGTAGGGGCTCATGACGTCGAGGCGGGCCGACGGCGGCGCGGGGGCGAGCAGGTCTCCCGCCGGCCACGGGGCGTCCCACGCGGTGTCGCCGTTCCAGCGGTCGTCGTCCCAGCGGTGCCAGCGGACCGACCGCGGGGCGAGGTCGGCGCCGACCTCGACGACGGCGCCGGTCGGGGCGTCCCGGCCGAGGACGGCGTTGGCGACGGCGGTGATCCGGCCCGCGGCGTCCAGCTCGATGACGGCGGCGTCGACCGTGGGCGGGAACGCGGCGGCGGGGGCACCGTCCGGGCAGCCGCCGCCCGCGGGGCAGCGGCCCTCGACCGGCCCGAAGTCGACGAGCCCGGAGAACCCGGACGTCGCGAGCGCCCGGCGCAGGGTCTCCGACAGCGCCGCGCTGCGGCCGGCCACGTCGTCGCCCCGGGCCCGCAGAGCGTCCCCCGCGGCCGCGGGGGCGGCCGGCCGGGCGACGGCCGGGCGGCCGGCAGGTGGTGCGGCGGAGGCCCCCGTCACCGGCAGCGCCACGGCCACGCACACCGCGGCGGTCGCGAGACCGGCGGTGGTGCGGGCGGCGCGGCGGACAGGAGGCACCCCGGGATGTTACGTGACCGAACGGCCGGGACCGGGCAACCGGGGGCACGAGCCGCACATCGGTCGCGGTCCGGGCTGGCCCGCCAGGTGCCCGTCAGCTCGTCGGGTGCTCAGAACCCGTCGGGCGGGCAGAGCGTCTGCGGGGCCGCGGCCGCGACGGCCTGCGCCTGGGCGGGCCGTTCCCCCGCAGCGACGAGTGCGCTCACGACGTCGGGCCCGGTCCGGCCGTCGGAGAGCAGGCGGCAGGCCTGCACGCCGTACCCGAGGACGTCGAGCCGGGACGACCAGCCGCCCGTTCCGCTGAGCCGGACCGCCTCGAAGAAGGCGGCCTGCTGGTCGGGGCCGGGCGAGGCCAGCGGTGGCGGCGGGGGCTGGTAGCCCTGCGCCGCCGCACCGGCCTGGGCCGCCTGCGCCGCGGGGGCCGCGGCCCGGGCCGCAGGCGGCGGGTCGTCCGACCCGGCGGGGTCCCCGAGGAAGGCCTGGAGGCCGAGGCCGCACACCGCGACGAGGACCGCGATCATCGCGAGCAGACCCGCACCGTGCACGGCCTGCAGCGCGGACCGTCCCGGTCCGTCCGCCTGCGGCGCGATGCCGTCGCGCTCGTCCATGTGCACCCTCCGCCGGATGCCGTCGGGCGCTCCGCGGGATCAGCATGCACCGGTGCACGCCGCCCGTGCACGCCGTGATCGGTGAACGGTCGCCGGCCGGGCGCCCGCCCGCTCAGTACGTGGGCAGCGCCGGGTCGATCTCACGCGCCCAGGCGAGGACGCCGCCGGCGACGTGCACGGCGTCCGTGCGGCCCGCGGCGAGGAGCGCGCCGAGCGCCTCCGCGGAGCGGCCGCCCGCCTTGCAGTGCAGGACGACCCGGCGACCCTCGGCGAGGTCCGCCGGCCACTGCCTCGTCTGCGCCGCGGCGAGGACGTCCGCCTTGGGGACGCCGACCGCCCCCGGGATGACGACGATCTCCCGCTCGTACGGCTCACGGACGTCGACGAGGACGAAGTCCGTCTCACCGCGCTCGCGGGCCGCGAGCAGGTCGCGCAGGGCGTGGACGTCGATCGTCGCGGCGGCGACGGCGTCCGCATCGTCGGACGGCTCCGGGACCAGCCCGCAGAACGCGTCGTAGTCGACGAGAGCGGTGATCGGCGGCAGCGCCGGGTTCGGCCGGACGTTGAGGGTGCGCCACGTCATGGCGAGGGCGTCGAAGACCATGAGCCGCCCGACGAGGCTGTCCCCGATGCCGCACACGAGCTTGACCGCCTCGGTCGCCATGACCGACCCGATCGCGGCGCACAGCACCCCGAGGACGCCGCCCTCGGCGCACGACGGCACCGCGCCGGGCGGCGGCGGCTCGGGGAACAGGTCCCGGTAGGTCGGGCCGTGCCCGGCCCAGAAGACGCTCACCTGGCCGTCGAACCGGAAGATCGAGCCCCACACCTCGGGGATGCCGAGGATCGCGCAGGCGTCGTTGACGAGGTAGCGGGTCGGGAAGTTGTCCGTGCCGTCGAGCACGAGGTCGTAGCCGCGCAGGATGTCCAGGGCGTTCGTGCTGTCCAGGTGCACGGGGTGCTTGACCACGGTGACGTGGGGGTTGACCTCGGCGACCCGGTCGGCCGCGCTGTCGACCTTCGCCCGGCCGACGTCGCCCTCGCCGTGGACGACCTGCCGCTGCAGGTTGGACGCGTCGACGACGTCCGCGTCGACGATCCCGATCGTGCCCACGCCCGCGGCCGCGAGGTAGAGCAGCGCGGGGCTGCCGAGACCGCCCGCGCCGACGACGAGCACCCGGGCGTTCTTCAGCCGGCGCTGCCCGGTGACCCCGACGTCGGGCAGGATCAGGTGCCGCGAGTAGCGCTGAATCTCGGCGGCGCTCAGCGGCTCTCCGGGCTCGACGAGCGGCGGCATCGGGCTCATGCGCCGACCCTACGTCGGCCGGGCGACAGCCGTCAGCCGGCGTCCGGGTACGGCCACGAGTTCGGCCTGCACCCCTTGAGCCCCTTGGTCTGCTGCATCATGACCGGCGCCCGGCGCCCGGCCCCGGGACACATGAGGTGCCCGTGCCCGAGCGCGTGCCCGACCTCGTGGTTGACGACGTACCGCCGGTACCCGCCGAGGTCCTTGCCGTACTCGGGGATCCCCTTGACCCACCGGTAGACGGTGATGACCGTGGCGTCGCCGGAGTGGCACGACAGCCGGCCGAAGGTCCGCAGCGGCCGGCACAGCGCCGCCGAGGTGTCCGGCGACGCGAGGACCAGCCGGACGTCCGCCGTCCCGTCGGTGCGGGCGAACCGGTAGCCGTCGTGCGCCCAGGACCGCTCGTCGTTGAGCGTCGCGAGCGCGAAGTCGGCGAACCGGCGCCCGTCGACCTTCAGGCCGCCCTCGACCTCGATCCGGACCCGGACGACCTTGCCCGTCCCGGGGGCCGCCGCGGAGCCCGGCACGACCTTCAGCCGCCCGCTGCCGCGCTGCGGGAAGGACGCCGAGAGCAGGCCGGCGGCGACGTCGGCCTTCGTGAGGCCCTTCGGGGGTGCGGCCGCCGGCGTCGAGGCCGGTGCGGACGGCGTCACGTCCGGCGCGGCGGACGGCGACACGGACTCCGACGGCGAGGTCACCGGCGACGAGGTCGCGGACGGCGCGGCGGCGGACGACGCGGCGCCGGACGGCGACGGGCTCGCCACGGAGGTCCGCACACTGCCGCCGGGCGCGCCCGCGAGGGCCCAGCCGCCCGCTCCGAGCCCCGCGGCGAGGGCGACCCCGAGGACGGCCGCGGCCGGGCGGTTGACCCGGGGCGCGGCGTCGGATCCGTGGCGCGGCACGTCCCGCAGCATGCCATGCGGACCGGCTGCGGACCGGCTGCGGACCGGCTGCGGACCGGCTGCGGACCGGCTCCGGACCGCCGGGCACGGCTCCGCTCTGGGACCCGGCCATTACCCACGGGTAGGATCCCCGCTGACCCGCTCCACCGAGGAGGACCCCTGACCACGCCCGACATCCGCACCCGGGGCACCCGTCTGCCCCGCAGCGCGCGCCGCACCCAGCTCCTGGGGGCCGCCCGCGAGGTCTTCGTGGCGCAGGGCTACCACGCGGCGGCGATGGACGAGATCGCCGACCGTGCCGGTGTGAGCAAGCCGGTCCTCTACCAGCACTTCCCGGGCAAGCGGGAGCTCTACCTCGCGCTCATCGAGCAGCACAGCGCGGAGCTGCTCGCCGGCGTGCGCCGGGCGCTCGCGTCGACCTCGGACAACAAGCTCCGGGTCGCGGCGACGATCGGGGCGTACTTCGAGTTCATCGACTCCGAGAGCGAGGCCTTCCGCCTCGTCTTCGAGTCCGACCTGCGCAGCGACCCCGAGGTCCGCGACATGGTCGACAACGTGACGATCGGCTGCGCCCAGGCGATCGCCGACGTCATCGGCGAGCAGACCGGCCTGCCCCGTGACGAGGCCGAGCTCCTCGGCGTCGCGCTCGCCGGGATGGCCAACCAGACGGCCCGCTACTGGCTCGAGACGGGCCGGCGGATCGACCGCGAGGCGGCCGACCGGCTCATCGCGCAGCTGTCCTGGCGGGGCGTGCGCGGCTTCCCGCGGGCGGACGCCGAGCACCCGCCGGCCGAGCCCGGCCCGGCGGCCGCACCCGCCTGACGCCACGCCCTGCGCGAACACGGGACCGCCGGTCGGCGCGGGGCCGGTGCCGTCGGTTAGCCTGCGGGTCGAACTGCAACTTCACCCGACGCCGCCCGCCCGACGCGGACCGGCGAGGGCGACGAACTGGGAGGGCACTGGCGTGGAGGTCAAGATCGGCGTCCGGGACGTGGCGCGCGAGGTCACGCTGGAGTCCGAGCTCAAGCCCGAAGAGGTGCGCGCGGCCGTCGACGCGGCCGTGAGCGGGGGCACCCTGCTCCAGCTCACGGACGACCGTGGTCGCCTCGTCCTCATCCCCGGGGCGCTCATCGGCTACGTCGAGATCGGCGCGCCCGAGCGCGGCAAGGTGGGGTTCGCCTCCGCCTGAGCCGGGCACAGCGACGCACGCACGGAGCCTCCGGACCCTCACGGGTGCCGGAGGCTTCCTGCGTCAGGCGGCCAGGCCGAGCGCGGCCATCCGCCGGGTGTGCCCGTCGGTGAGCCGGCCGAACATCCGCACCAGCTCGCCGAGGTCGGCACCCGGCCGGTCCGCCGAGCCGACGAGCAGCGCGGCCAGCCCGTCCCGGTCCGCCGCGACCCGCTGCGCCTGGCTGAGCGCCTCCCCGACGAGCCGCCGGCCCCACAGCGCGAGCCGGCCGGCGAGCTTCGGGTCGGCCTCGATCGCCGCCCGGACCTCGCGGACGACGAAGGCGGCCTGCCCGGAGTCCTTGACGACGTTCGTCACGAGCGCGTGCGTCGCCGGGTCGAGGAAGGCGCTCACCTCGCGGTAGAAGTCCGAGGCGATGCCGTCCCCGACGTACGCCTTGACGAGGCCCTCGAGCCAGGTCTGGGGCGCCGTCCGCTCGTGGAAGGCGTCGATCGGCGCGACGAAGGGCTCCATCGCCGTCTGCACGTCGACCCCGGTCTCCTCGAGCCGGGCCCGGAGCTGCTCGAAGTGCCGGAACTCGGCGACCGCCATCCGGCTCAGCTCCGCCTTGGCGGCCAGCCCGGGGGCCAGGTCGGCGTCCGCCGCGAGGCGGCTGAAGGCGGTGAGCTCGCCGTAGGCGAGGACGCCCAGCAGGTCGACGACGGCCTCGGCGTAGGCGGGGTCCTGAGGGGTCATGGACGCGCCGACGGGCTGCTCGCTCATGGACGGCAGGGTAGCGAGCCGGGAGCCAGGTACCATCGGGTACGTACACGGATGACCGGTCGGGAGACGATCGGCTCCGACCACCGCGGAGCGGCCCGCCGACGCGCCCACCGGGCGCCGTCCCGGCGTGCGGCCCCCGCCGAAGGAAAAGGCACACGTGTCCGCAGACGCCTCCACCGATCAGAGCACCGACCCGAGCACCGAGCCGACCGCCCTGGACGGCACGGCCGAGCCCCTCGAGGGCGGCGAACCGGAGCAGGAGCCCACGGCTCCGCACGTCCCGACCTTCGCCGACCTGGGGGTCGACGAGCGCATCTGCGCGGCGCTCGACAAGGTCGGCATCACCCACGCCTTCCCCATCCAGCACATGACCCTGCCGG
Organism: Kineosporia sp. R_H_3; assembly: GCF_002198675.1. Taxonomy (GTDB): domain Bacteria; phylum Actinomycetota; class Actinomycetes; order Actinomycetales; family Kineosporiaceae; genus R-H-3. The sequence goes on from NZ_MWLL01000259.1 coordinate 6,696, forward strand.
TCGCGCTCACGGGCAACGACATCATCGGCCAGGCGAAGACGGGCACCGGCAAGACGCTCGGGTTCGGCATCCCCGTGCTCCAGCGGGTGGCCGGCCCCGGCGAGCCCGGCTGGGACGACCTCGAGGCGCCCGGCAAGCCGCAGGCGCTCGTCGTGGTCCCGACCCGCGAGCTCGCCGTCCAGGTCGCGAACGACCTCGACACCGCGTCGAAGATGCGCGCCGTGCGGGTCCTCACCGTCTACGGCGGCCGCGCGTACGAGCCGCAGATCGAGGCGCTCCGCAAGGGCATCGAGGTCGTCGTCGGCACCCCCGGCCGGCTCCTCGACCTCGCCCAGCAGGGCCACCTCGTGCTCGCGCACGCCCGGATCGTCGTCCTCGACGAGGCCGACGAGATGCTCGACCTGGGCTTCCTCCCGGACGTCGAGCGGATCCTCAACCACACCCCGGCCGGCCGCCAGACGATGCTCTTCTCGGCGACCATGCCGTCCGCGGTCGTCGCGCTCGCGCGCCGGTTCATGACCCAGCCGACGCACATCCGCGCCTCGGAGCCGGACGACACCGGGGCGACCGTCCGCGCGACGAAGCAGTTCGTCTACCGGGCGCACGCGCTCGACAAGATCGAGATGGTCGCCCGGATCCTGCAGTCCCGCGGCCGCGGCCTGACGATGATCTTCGCCCGAACGAAGCGGACCGTCGCGAACGTCGCCGAGCAGCTCGAGGAGCGCGGCTTCGCGGCCGCGGCGATCCACGGCGACCTCGGCCAGGGCGCCCGCGAGCAGGCGCTGCGCGCGTTCCGCAACGGCAAGGTCGACGTCCTCGTCGCCACCGACGTGGCGGCCCGCGGCATCGACGTCGACGACGTCACGCACGTCATCAACTACGCGTGCCCCGAGGACGAGAAGACGTACCTGCACCGGATCGGCCGCACCGGCCGGGCCGGGAACACGGGCGTCGCGGTGACCTTCGTCGACTGGGACGACCTGCACAAGTGGATGATGATCAACAAGACGCTCGACCTCGGGATCCCCGAGGCCACCGAGACGTACTCGTCGTCCCCGCACCTGTTCACCCAGCTCGACATCCCCGAGGGCACCAAGGGCACGCTCCCCCGGGCCGCGCGCACCCGCGCCGGCCTGGACGCCGAGGCGGTCGAGGACCTCGGCGAGACCGGTCGCGGCCCGCGCGGCGGCCGGGGCGCCAAGGACGCCGGTCGTGGCGGCCGGGACGGCGGGCGCGACAGCGGTCGAGGCGGCCGTGACGGCGGTCGCGACGCCGGTCGCGGCCGTGGCCGGGACGCGGCGCCCGAGGGCGAGGCCACCGGCCCGGCCGAGGACGACGCCCCGCGGCCCCGTCGCAACCGCAACCNTGCTGGAGCTCGCTCTCGGCGGTCGCGGTCGCGGCGCCCGCTCCGGCCAGGGCTCGGAGCAGACGTCGGCGCCCGCCGAGAGCGAGCTCCAGCACTGAGCCGGTCGCGCTGAGCCGGTCGCGCTGAGCCGGCCGCGCTGAGCCGCCGGTGGAGGACCAGCAGCACCGAACGTCCCGCGCGGGCGGCCCCGGGTCCCGGGGCCGCCCGCGCGGCGCGTCAGGCGGAGGCGGCCCTGCGCCGCCGCGTCGTGCGCCGTCCGGGCCCGATCTTCCAGGCCCGCAGCAGGACCATCGCGACCTCGCGGTAGGCCGCGGCGCCCTTGGAGCCGCGCGACGTCGACAGGATCGACGAGCCGAGGGCGGGCGCCTCCGCGAACCGCACGGAGCGCGGGATCGGCGGCTCGAGCACGGGCAGCCCGTAGCGCTGGCCGACGTCCTCGAGGACGGCCCGCGCGTGCGACGTCCGGGCGTCGAACATCGTCGGCAGCACACCGCGGACGACGAGCCGGTCGTTGAGGATGCGGCGGACGTCCTCGATGGTGTCGAGGAGCTGGCCGACGCCGCGGTGGCTGAGCATCTCGCACTGGAGCGGGATGACGACCTCGTCGGCGGCCGTGAGGGCGTTGAGGGTGAGCACCCCGAGCGACGGCGAGCAGTCGAGGACGACGACGTCGTACCCGCCCGAGACCTCGGCGAGCGCCGTCGCGAGCACGTGCTCACGCCCGGCCCGCGGCAGGAGCACCGACTCGGCGGCTGCGAGGTCGATCGTCGCGGGCAGCAGGTCGACGCCGTCGGCGGCCGGGACGATGGCGTCGGCCGCGGTCACGGTGCCGCAGAGGACGTCGTGGACGCTCGCCCCGACCTCCTCCGGGTCGACGCCGAGCGAGAACGTCAGGCAGGCCTGGGCGTCGAGGTCGACGAGGAGCACCCGCAGGCCCTGCTCCGCGAAGGCGGCGCCGAGGGAGGCGACGGTCGTGGTCTTCGCCACGCCGCCCTTCTGGTTCGCTACCGCGAGAATCCGGGCCATAACGCCATTCTCTCGTGGGTTCGACCTGCGATCACAGCCCGCCACGGGCACAGTCTGGGGTGATGGGCGACACGACCGGTCCCGGCGACACCGACCCCACGCTGCCGCACGTGGCGGCCGGGGCGGCGGTCCGGCGACGGGTCCGGGGTGGTGACCCGGGCCTGTTCGGCCCGGACAGCGTCACGTGGCGGGTGCACTCCGACCCGCTCATGGGGGTCGCCGGGCTGCGCGCCCTGCTGCTGCAGGCGCTGCACCCGGTCGCGATCCACGCCGTCGACGAGCACTCCGGCTACCGCGAGGACCCCTGGGGCCGGCTCGCCCGCACCGCCGAGTACGTCGGCGTCACGACGTACGGGTCGTCCACCGAGGCGATGCTCGCGGGCTCGCGGGTGCGCGCCGTGCACGCCCGGGTCCGCGGCACGATGCCGGACGGCGTCGAGTACGCCGCCGACGACCCGCAGCTTCTCGCCTGGGTGCACTGCTGCCTCGTCGCGTCGTTCCTCGAGATCGTCACCCGCGGCGGCCTCGCCCTGACCGGGTCCGAGCAGGACCGGTACGTCGCCGAGCAGGTGAGCGCCGCGATGCTCGTGGGGCTGGAGCCCGACGAGGTGCCGCACGACCGGGCGGGGATCGTCGACTACTTCTCGGTGATCCGGCCGGTCCTCGACGTGACCCCGGCGGCCCGCCGGGCGGCGTCCGTCGTCGTCGCGCCGCCGATGCCGGCCTCCGTCGCGCTCATGACCCCGGCGCTGCCCGCGTGGGCCGGGATCGCCGGTCTCGCGTTCGCCGCGCTGCCGCCGTGGGCCCGCCGGCTCTACGCCCTGCCCGAGCTGCCCGGGGCGGCCGGGCTCACCGACGCGGCGACGACGGTCGCGTTGAAGACCATGCGGACGGCGCTCAAGGGTGTGCAGGCGGTCGTCCCGCCCCTGCGCGAGGGCCCGCACCAGCGGGCCGCCCGGCTCCGGCTCGGCGGCTGACCGCTCCGCGACCGGGCCGGCGGGTCAGGCGTCCTGGCCGTCCTCGCGGGCGATCTCCACGAAGGCCGCGTCGAGCGCGGGCCGCAGCGGGCGGCCGGAGGCGCGCAGCACGTGGTCGACGACGAGCACGGCGTGCTGCGTGACGTCGGCGTCCTCGAGCTGCACGGGGAGCTCCTCGCGGGGTGCCACGTCGATCCCGAACGCCCCGGTGAGCACGACGGCGAGCGCGACCGGCTCGACGCCCGGCCACCACGGCGCGGCGGCGCGGGCGCAGTCCTCGAGCAGCTCGAGGAGGTCGTCGCCGTCGACGCCGTCCGGGTTGCTGCTCTCCAGGAGCGGCCGGACGACGGCCCCGAGGAGGCGCCGGACGTGCTCGCCGTCGAACCGGCCGAGCCGGGACGTCGCCTCGTCGAAGGCCGCGGTGTCCGCCCGGCCGGCGGCCTGGACGGCGTCGGTCAGGGCGCGGGACAGCGCGAGCAGCGGGCCGGTCAGCTCGACGCGGGTCACGGGCGCGCCTCGTCGGGCCCGGTCCCGGCCGTCTCGTGCGTCTCCTCGGGCTCGTCCGTCTCGTCGGGCTCGGGGGCGTCCGGGACGGCGAGCCCGGACCAGGGCTGCATGGGCGGCGCGGCCGCGCGGCCCTGCGGGCAGTGCCGGCGGTAGTCGCACCACGCGCAGTGCCGCCCGGGGGCGGGCGGGAAGACGTCGTCCCCGGTGCGGCCCGCGGCGAACGCGGTGTCCGCGGCGGCGGCCCCGGCCCCGAGCGCCTCGGCGGTGGCGACGTGCGCGTCGAGCGAGGCCCGGGTGTGCTCGGCCACGGCGACGGTTCCCGTCGGCAGGTGGTGCAGCTCGACCCGGGTGCAGGGCCGGCGCATCGTGCGCCGGGCACCGACGGCGTAGACGGCGAGCGCCAGGCTGGACGCGGCGTCGTCCGCCGTCGGGACGTGCCGCCCGGTCTTGTAGTCGACGACGACGAGCGAGCCGTCGTCCGCGGCGTCGATCCGGTCCGCCCGCCCCGACAGGACGAGCGTCGCGGTCTGCGCGGTCACCGCCTTCTCGACCCCGGCCGGCTCGCGCGCCGGGTCGATCTTCGCGAGGTACTCCTCGACCCACGCCGCCGCCCGGCCGCGGGCCGCCCGGGACTGGTCGTCGTCCCGGAACCCGTCGCGCAGCCAGTTGCGCCGCACGAGGTCGGCGCCCCGTTGCGGCGTCCGGGCCCGGGGCGGGAGCGCGAACCACTGCGCGAGCGCGACGTGGGTCGCGGCGCCGATGCTCGTGTGCGCCCAGGGCGGCCCCTTGGGCGGCTGCGGCCGGTCGAGGTAGGTGAAGCGGTAGCGCCGCGGGCAGCCCTGCCACGTCAAGAGCCGGGTCGGGGTGCAGGCGTAGAGCTGCTCCGGCATCCCGTCGAAGAGTCCCTGCCCGAGCACCGTCCCAGCCTGTCACACGGCCCGCGGGCCTCAGGCGCCGTCCGTGACGAACGCGCGCACGGCGTCCGCGACGAGCTGGACGGCGATCGCGGACAGCAGCAGACCGGCGATCCGGGTCACGAGCGTGACGCCGCTGTCGCGCAGCAGCCGGTGCAGCACGCCGGCGAAGCGCATCGTCAGGTAGAGCACGACGATGACCCCGAGGACGCCGAGCCCGACCGAGACGAGGTCGGCGGCGGAGTCGGCGCGGTTGATGAGCACCATGACCGCGACGATCGCGCCGGGGCCGGCGAGCAGCGGCGTCCCGAGCGGCACGAAGGCGATGTTGACGCCCTCGGTGCGGGTCGGCTCGGCCTCCCGGCCGGTGAGGAGCTCGAGGGCGATGAGCAGCAGGAGCAGACCGCCCGCGCACTGCAGCGCGGGCAGCGACACGTGCAGGTAGTCGAGCAGCGCCTGGCCGAAGAGCGCGAACAGGACGATGACGAGCAGCGCGACGAGCACGGCCTGCCGGGCGGCCCGCTCGCGCTTGCGGTCCGACATCGTCGCGGTGAGCGCGAGGAAGACGGGCAGCGTCCCGGGCGGGTCCATGATGACGAAGAGGGTCACGAAGGTCTCGGCGACCAGGCGCAGCGTGACGACGTCCGAGAGGCTCACTGCCGGACGACCCGGGTGCCGGTGGCGGTCGCCTCGATCGCCTCGAGCACCGCGGGCGACGTCGTGTGCTCGCCGATCCCGTTGAGCTTGCCCGTGCCGTGGTAGTCGCTCGCCCCGGTGACGAGGAGCCCGAGGTCACGGGCGAGCGCCCGCAGCGCCACCCGCTCCTCGGGGAGATGGTCCCGGTGGTCGACCTCGAGCCCGGCGAGGCCGGCGTCCGCGAGCCCGGCGATGACCTCGTCGTCGACGACCCGGCCGCGCCGGCCGGCCCGCGGGTGCGCCATGACGGGGACGCCGCCCGCGGCCCGGACGAGCCGGACGGCGTCCGCCGCCCCGGGCGCGTAGTGCCGCACGTAGTACGGCGAGCGGGAGTCGAGGATGCCCGCGAACGCCTCGTCCCGGGAGGCGACGACCCCGCGGGCGACGAGCGCGTCGGCGATGTGCGGGCGGCCGACGGTCGCGCCGTCCGTCACCTGCCCGGCGACGTCGTCCCAGGTCAGCGGGTGGTCCTCGGCGATCCGCTCGACCATGCGCCGGGCCCGGCCGACGCGGTCGTCCCGGGTCCGGGTCGTCTCCGCGAGGAGTGCCTCGTCGCTGGGGTCGTGCAGGTACGACAGCAGGTGGACGCTGATCCCGCCGGCCTGGCAGGAGATCTCCATGCCGGGGACGAGGGCGATGCCGAGCCGGCGCGCGGTCGCCGCGGCCTCGTCCCAGCCGGACGTCGTGTCGTGGTCGGTGAGGGCGACGACGTCGAGCCCGGCCCTGGCGGCCGCGCGTACCACCTCGGCGGGCGCGTCGGTGCCGTCCGAGGCGGCGGAGTGGGCATGGAGGTCGATCCGCACCCGGCCAGACTAGGGATCAACGCGGCCGGGCGCCGACCGGCGCGGGCCAAGGTCGGTGCCTCAGCCCGCCAGCCGCGGGCTGAGGGCGCCGTACGGCACCTCGAGGACCGCCTCGACGGCGCGGCCGGTGCCGCGCAGGTCGACGAGCTCGAAGCTCTCCAGGAGCACCGCGGCGGCGCTCTGCGGCCACACGAGCACCCACAGCCAGACGCCGGACGCCTCGCCGACGTAGGCGACGAGGCCGTCGGTGGCGACCGTCCACAGCGGGGCGGGGTGGCCGTCCGCCGTGAGCTTGAGGTGCGGCGGCCCCTGCTCGAACGCGTATCCCGGGTCGACGTCGGCCAGGCCGGCGAGGTGCGCGCCGAGCCCGACGCCGGGGGTCTCGGCGACGAGGAGCAGGTCGGCCTGCCGGTCGTCGGTGCCGCCGGACGGCAGCGGGTTGGGCCCGGAGCAGGCGAGCACCGTGGCGACCGTGCCGCTGTGCGCGTCGCCCGCCGTCCGGACGCCGGAGAGCACCCACCCGGGCGGCAGCGGCCACGGCATCCACAGCGGCACCGTGGTCTCCTGCGCCAGCGCGCGCAGCGACTCCTGGCTCGCGACGACCGGCGGGTGCAGCGGCCGGACCTCCCCGTGAACGGGGCAGACCCAGGCGTCCGACCACAGCCCGGGCGGGCGGGTCTCGGCGGAGCAGCGCGGGCAGGTCAGCGGACCGGACATGCTTCGACGGTCCCCCTGCCGCAGGCCCCGGTCAAGGGACCTCGGCACGACGCGCACGGCAGGATGGCGGCGTGGAACCCCGTCGGGTGCCGTGCGTCGGCGCCCTCGTCTACGACGATGCCGGCCGCATCCTCCTCGTCCGCCGGGCCAACCCGCCGGCGCAGGGGCTCTGGTCGGTCCCGGGCGGCCGGGTCGAGCCCGGTGAGGACGGCGCGCGGGCCGTCGTCCGCGAGGTCGCCGAGGAGACCGGGCTCGTCGTCGAGGCCGGCCGGCTCGTCGGGTCGGTGCTGCGGGACGCCCCCGACGGCTCCGTCTACGTCATCGACGACTATGCCTGCCGGGTGACCGGCGGCGCCCTCGCCGCCGGGGACGACGCGGCGGACGCCGGCTGGTTCTCGGCCGCCGACCTGGTGGCGCTGCCGACCAGCCCGGGCCTCGTCGAGGCGCTCACGGGGTGGGGTGCGCTCCCCCGCTGACGGGCGGGAGTGGGATCCCGGGGCGCACGGATCAAGGTCCGGCCGCGGCACGCCGATCGAGGTCGTGTGTCAGGCAGCCCCGGGTCGAGGCCGACCGTGCTCCGGCGCGCCGTCCGCGGGCTGCGCCGGCTGACCTCGCAGGTCGAGGCGGAGCTGCGCGGCGCGCTGCGCGTGCTGAGCCCGCGGAGCACGGCGCGGGCGGTCTTCGTCGTCGTCTGGGTCGGCACCCTGCCGCCGCTCGTGCGCGACCTGTGGGGAGGGGTCGCGGCCGGTGGCGAGCTCTCCCGGGTCGTCATCGGCAGCACCGTCGTCGTTGCCGTCGTCCCGCTGCTCGTGCTGCCCGTGCGGCACCTCGCGGGGGTCTACCTCACGCTCGCGGTGAGCGCACCGCTCGTCGTGCTCGGGACGCTGACGACGACGCGGGACCCGGCCCTGCGGGCGTCGACGGTCGTCATGCTCACCATGGTGCCTGTCTTCGCGTTCATGCTCTGGGGGCGCCGGCTCGGGCTGCTCAGCACGTCCGCGTCGGTCCTCGTCGTCGTGGCAGGGGCGGCGACGGGTCTGGTCCCGGGCGGGCTGGCCCTCGCGATGGCCGTCTGCCTGGTCAACTCCGGGCTCATGCTCGGTTGGGCGGCCCACACCGCCGAGCGGCTCGAGCACGACCCGGTGACCGGCCTGCCCAACCGCCGCGCCCTGGACCGCAGGCTGGCCCGCGACCTCGGGCGCGCGTCGTCCGGCGACGACACGCTGTCCCTCGCCGTCCTCGACGTCGCCGGCGTACGGCACCTCAACGACGTCCACGGCCGTGCGGTCGTCGACGGACTGCTCCACGAGGTGGGCGGCGTCCTCGGGCGCCGGCTGCCCGACTCGGCGCCGCTGTTCCACCTCGGCTCGGGCGAGTTCGTCGTGCTCCTGGCCGGGCCGCGGGCGGTCGCCGTCGAGCGGCTCGAGGCGGCCCGGGCGGTGCCGGTCCGGGACGCGACCCTGTCGGCCGGCCTGGCCGGCGCCGAGCCCGGTGACACCGTGGCGCGATTGCTGAGCCGGGCCGAGGCGTCGCTGGCCCGTGCGAAGGCCGCCGGGCCGGACCGGCTCGACCCCTTCCTCGTCGCCGACGCCGTCGTCGGCGAGCTCGCGACGAGCCTGGCCGACGGCCGGTTCACCGTGCTCTTCCAGCCGATCGTCGACCTGTCGACGGGGACGACGGTCGCCGCCGAGGCGCTCGTCCGCTGGGACCACCCGACCCGGGGCCGGGTCGGCCCGGACGAGTTCGTGCCCGCGGCCGAGCGGGCGGGGCTCATCCACGACCTCGGCCGGCTCGTGCTGCGGCAGACGTTCCTGGCCGTGCACGCCGCCGACGCCGCGGGGCACAGGTTGCAGCGGGTCGGCGTCAACGTGTCCGCGCTCGAGCTGCAGCGCCCCGACTTCGGGGACGACGTCCTCGCGGCGCTCGCGGACACCGGGTTCGACCCCGTGCGGCTCGTGCTCGAGGTGACGGAGTCGGCGGTCCTCGGCGAGCGGGAGGAGGACGTCGTCCGGGTGCTGTCCCGGCTGCGCGCGCACGGCGTCCGGGTCGCCATCGACGACTTCGGGACCGGCTACTCCTCGCTCGGCCGCCTGGGCCGGCTGCCCGTCGACTTCCTCAAGGTCGACAAGAGCTTCGTCTGGACCGACGACCCGCAGGTCCGCGACCCGCTCCTCACGGCGATCATCCGGCTCGCGGACTCGTTCGGCCTCGTCACCGTGGCCGAGGGCATCGAGACGTGGGACCAGGCCGAGCTGCTCCTCGGGCTCGGCTGCAGCATGGGCCAGGGCTACCTCTTCGGGCGCCCCGGTGACCTCTCGGACCTGGACCTGCCCGCGGACGGTGCGGCACGGGCCGTGCCGCACCCGGCCGCCGGGTCCGGGGGCGCCGGCTAGGGCTGCGGCGGGTCAGTCGCGCGGCAGCGGCACCGGCCGGCCGGGCTGCTCGCCGCCGCGGGCCTCGAGGTAGCTGTGCTTGGGCACCATGACCTTGCGCCGGAAGATGCAGACGACGGTGCCGTCCTGCTTGTAGCCCGTCGTCTCGACGTGGACGACGCCGCGGTCGTCCTTGCTCTTGGACTCCCACTTGTCGAGCACGGTCGTCTCGCCGTAGATCGTGTCGCCGTGGAAGGTCGGGGCGACGTGCCGCAACGACTCGATCTCGAGGTTGGCGATCGCCTTGCCGGAGACGTCCGCGACGGACATGCCGAGGAGCACCGAGTAGATGAGGTTGCCGACGACGACGTTCTTGCCGAACTGGGTCGACCCTGCCGCGTAGTGCGCGTCGAGGTGCAGCGGGTGGTGGTTCATCGTGATGAGGCAGAAGAGGTGGTCGTCCGACTCGGTGATCGTCTTGCCGGGCCAGTGCTTGTACACGGCCCCGACCTCGAACTCCTCGTACGCGCGCCCGAACTGCATGTGCGCCGACCTCCTCGTCGCTGACCCGGGCACCTCGCCCGCCGGACCATCCTTGCGGTCGCGGGCCCGCAGGTCAGCCCGCCGCGCGTGGTCTGGCTCACGATCCGGGTGCTTCCGCGACACGGTGGGCGTCACCGCGGTGCCGACCCGGCATCCGGTGTTCGGCAGGACGACCCCCCGGCATCGCCGGCCGCAGAGCCTCCGGACAGGGAAGCGCGGCAGTGCCGGTCAGAACGGTGGTGCGTCCTCCGTGCGCGTGGCTCGTCCTCGTTCACCCGCCACGAAACCCTCGGGCCTCGACGGCAGAGGGACGTGCGGGAGTGCTGTGTAGGCGCGTCCGGTGCGGGTGGTCCAGGTCGTGGTGCCGGGTGGGTCGTCGGGGTGGTTGCGTTGTTCGGGGGCGAGGAGTCCGGCGGTCTTGAGTCGGTGGCAGGTGCGGCACAGCGGGCGGGTGTTGCACTCGCACGTGGCGCCGCCGTGGCCGTGGGGCTTCTGGTGGTCGAGGTCGCAGCGCCAGGCGGCCTTGCTGCACCACGGTGTGCTGCACGTCGGGTGCGCGTGCTCGANTGCCGTGCTGCCCGTCGACCACGAGGCAGCGGAAGACGCCGTTGGTGACGAGGTCGCGGATCGCGTCGGCGGGGATCGGGCCGTAGCCCTGCAGGGTTCCGGGGGCGTCGATGAGACCCATCAGGGTCTCGGCGGACACGGTGACGTTGACGGTGACCCGGACGTCGGGCCAGGTGGTGGTGAACCACTCCGGGACGCACTGCTCGTCGGTGCTGCCGCCCGGGTCGCTCGTGGCGGGTGTCGTTGCGGGTGTCGTGGCGGGCGTCGTGGCGGGCGTCGTGGTCGGCGTCGACGCCGCGGTGTCGGTGGGGACGCAGCCGGCTGGGATCGGGAGGGTGTCGGCGGGGACGGGCAGGTAGCCGCTGGTGCAGCCGGTGACGAACAGGTCGTGCCGGAGCTGGTCCAGGGTGCGCGGGTCGCCGTGCTGCCGGAGGTGACGGGCGGCGGCGTCGAGACCGTTGTAGGCGGCGGTGATCGCCTCGCCGGGGCCGAGCGCGGTGAACAGGGCGGTGCCGTCGTCGGTGGTCTGGATGCTGACCCGGCGCCCCTTGCGGTTGCGCTCGCGGCGCTTGGCCTCGGCGTCGGCGTCGACCGCCAGGATCGCGGCGGTGAGGGCGTTCTCGAACCGGCGGGTGCCGCCGTCCAGCACGCCCGGCGTCGCGTACAGCAGGGCCTCGACCGCTCGTGCGGCCTCGGGGGTCAGGGTGCGGGTACGACCCAGGACGAGGCGCAGCCGGGGCCAGTCCAACCGGCCCTCCTGCAGGGTCTGCGCGGTGAGCGGGAGGTTGTCGTCGATGACCATGGCGTGGGCGGCTTCGACGAGGTGACCGGCCCTGCTCAGGGTGATCCCGGCGGCACCGGCGATCTCCACGGCGACGGCATCGTCGACCAGGGCATCCTGGTCGTCCATCACCCTGTGCCCTGACCGGGTCCTGCGGGGCAGTGACGGGGTGTTCCCGGTCCACGCGGCGACGACCCTGCCGGCATGGGCGATCTGCAGCCAGAGCATGTAGTTCGCCACGCGGTGCGCAGCCGCGGCGGCAGACACCGCCGCGTCCTGCAGCACGTCGACGAACCCATCCGTCGCGGCCTGCTNAGCATGTAGTTCGCCACACGGTGCGCAGCCGCGGCGGCAGACACCGCCGCGTCCTGCAGCACGTCGACGAACCCACCCGTCGCGGCCTGCTGCGCGTTCCACGCCGATGCTCCGCCGAGCACCTCCAGCGCCGCCGCCAACGCCCCGACCCCGGGTGCACCGTCGAGCACCGCCCGCCGCCCGACCGCGTCCCGCCGGGCGTCAGCAGCCACCAGATCGTAGAGCGCCGCCAGCTCGGCGTCCCAGTCCCGCTGCGCCGCAACCGGATCCGCCCACCACTCGTCGACCAACCGCTCCGCGCGAGCGTCAGCGACCGCCCACTGCAGCTCTTCCTCCTCGCTCGGGCAGTCCGCCAGATCTGCTGCACCCCAACGGATCTCACCGCCCAGCGGATCCACCGGCAGGTCGTCGGAACCACCGTCACCGACGACACCACAGTCGTCGACCGACTGCCGGTAGACCTTCTCGCTCATGATCAGATCCTACCGCAGAATCACCCATCGGTCGAACACTTGTTCGAACCAAAGTCGTTCCGCCACAACGGGTCACGACGAAGAACGGCGTGGCCGCCCGCCCTCCGGAGGGCGAACGGCCACGCCGGCTTCACGACCCGGAGGTCAGAGGATCCGCTCGTCAGGATCCGTGCGCCCGGCCGCACCGGCCGCGGTCGTGCCGGTGTCGTCAGCGGTCGACCCGGTCGTCGACCCGAGGGTCGACCCCGGCGCGGTGCTCAGCGTGGTGCGAGCGGTGCTCGCCCCGGCGGTCGTGCCCGGCCCGGAGGCCGTGCCGGCCCCCGCCGTGCCCGACCCGGACGACGCCTGCGAACGCGCGTCGTCCCGGACCGTCTGCGCAGCGGACACCCCGTCGTCCTTGACCTGCTGCGCCGCGGAGGTGCCTTCCTCCTTGACCGTCTGGGCCGCCTCCTGGGCGTGGCCCTTGACCTGGTCGACGGCCTCCTGCGCGCTGCCCTTGAGGTTCTCCCCGATCTCCGAGGCGGCCTGCTTGGCCTGCTCGGCGATCGGCCCGCCGTGCGTGCGAGCGGCGTCCTGCGCCTGGCGGGCCGCCTTGGTCTCGGCCTGCGACGCCGGCAGCACCGACGACACGAGCCAGCCGATCCCGAAGGCCACGAGGCCTGCGGCGAGCGGGTTGCCCTCGGCCTGGCTGCGGGCCCGGTGCGTCATCGTCGACGTCGCGTCGGACAGGCCGGCCTTCGCCGAGCCGACACCGTCACGGGCCGACTCGACGCCGCCCCGCAGCCGGTCCGCGACACCCGGGCCGTCGTCCCCACCGGAGGTGGAGCCGTAGCCCGTGACGTCGGACCCCTGGCCGGCAGAGCCGGCGGGGTACTCGTACCTGCCGGCACCGGTGTACCCGGCGCCGTAGTAGCCGGCCCCGTACGGGTCGCCGTCCCGGTCGGACGGGTCGTCGCCGTGGCCCATGATGCGGTCCTTGAGGCCGGTCAGGCCCTGACGGGTCCGCTCGACGCGCCGCTCGACGATCCGCGAGGGGCTCGTCTTCTCGGCGATCATGTCGACGTCGCGGGTGAGATCCCCACGGGTCCGGTCGATCTCGCGCCTCAGCCGCGCGGTCTCTTCGCCCACTGTGCGTCCTCCTTGAGGGTGTCGACGGTCTCCTGCATGGGCGGGGTGGCCCGCTGCAGACTCTTGCGCCCGGTGCTGTAGAGCACGCCGGCGACGATCGCCCAGAGCACCGCCACGATCAGCGCGCCCCAGCCGATCGGCATGAACGAGCCGAGCGCGAACATCAGTGCGAGCGAGGCGAACACGAGGACCATGTGGCCCCCGACACCGGCTCCCGCGAGCATCCCGGCGCCCTTGCCGGCCTGGCCGACCTCTTCCTTCGCCTCGGCCTTGGCCAGCGCCAGCTCGGCGCGCATGAGGCGCGACAGGTCACCGGTGAGGTTGCCGACGAGGGAGCCGAGCGACATGTCGCCGACGTCCTCGCCGGGCCCACCCGACGTCGTCCGGCCGTTGGTGCCGAAGGGATCCGCGGCGTACGCGTCGCCCGCCCGGCCCGGTGCGCCGGCGTAGGGGTCGGTGCTCATCGCTCCCCTCGCTCCCACGGACCGTCCGCGCGGGGGCGGGTGCCCGAGTCGCTGAGGTCGCGGTCGACGCTGGTGTCACCGGGGTGCAGGTCCGGCGGGACCGGGTCGCCGGCGACGGCCTGGGCGCTGGCCCCGGTGGCGCTCTGGCCGCCGTAGGCGCTCTCCCGGCTCACGAGCGGACCGGACGTCGGCCGCAGGTTCGGGTCGCTCGTCCGCTCCACACCGGCGTTGACCTGCTGGTCGGTGTACCCCGGACCGTCGGGCGCCGTGGCACCGCCGGTGCCGTACTGCGTGTACTGGGCGCCGGTGTACTGGCCCCCGGTGTACTGCGCGCCGGTGTACTGACCGCCTGCGTACTGACCGCCTGCGTACTGACCGCCTGCGTACTGACCACCGGCGTACTGACCACCGGCGTACCCGGTGTCGCCGTACTGCCCGGCACCGAACTCGTCCGGGTCGTACGGACGGCGCCACTGCGGCTCGCCGTCGGTGTCGACGGCGTGCCGGCCGGCACCACCCTGCTGCTGCGAACGGGCCGCCGCCGCACCGCGCGTCGCGCGACCGGCGAGCACACCGGCCGCCGCGCAGGCGAGCAGGAACGTGCCCGGACGACGACGCGCGAAGCGCCGGACGTCCGTGACGACGTCGCCGCCGCCCTCCAGGTAGGAGCGCATGTCCTGGAGCTTCGTCGCGATCTGCCGGACGGCCTCGGTGGCCGGCCCGTCGGAGTCGCTGCGCTCGGCCATCTGCCGCAGCTCGGTCGCGTACTGGTCGAGGGTCTGCGAGAGCTTGTCCCGCTGCGTGCCGACCTGGTCGCGCACGTTCGTCCGGAGCTCCTCGAGCAGGTTGCGTGCCTGGTCGGCCGCGTCGTGCGCGACGTCGACCGCCTGCTCCTTGGCGGTGCCGGCGACGTTCGCCGCCTGCTCCTTGGCGCTCCCGGCCACCTGGCCGGTCTGCTCCTTGGCCGTGCCCCCGACCTCGGCCGCGCGGTCCTTCGTGGACTGCGGGCCGCTTTCCGGTGCGTGGGTCGTCATCACTCCTCCATGGGGTCGTTCGCGGACGCAGATGCGGCTGCTCGCCTGCGCGTCGTGATGCCCGGTCCTGCGCCGCAGCACGGTCCGGCTCTCCGGTGACCGCGCCGCGAGGCGCCCGCGGGTGCTCTCGGTGGTTACCCGTGGTCACCAGGTCTATTCACGACGACCCGATCGAAAAGTCTTGTGCTCCAACGGATCTTCGGCGCACCGAAGATCCGTCGGTCAGGACGCGATCGTCAGCGGCACCCCGTGCGCGGGTGCACCGCCGAGGACGGCGCCGTCGAGCATCAGCGTCGGCGAGCCCATGTACGGCGCCCGCGGAGCCTCCAGGCTCAGGTGCGCCACCGGCATCCGCACGCTCGCGTCGTCGACGACCGACCACAGCGCGGACCGGGTGGCGTCGTCCAGGTACTGCACGAAGACCGAGTGCCACACGACGGTGAGGACGCCGTCGTCCGCGGGCTCGCGCAGCCGGTCCCGGAGCCACTCGACGGCGTCCGCCCGGTCGACGACGACCGGGTGCTCGGCGGCGAGCGCCAGCGCCCCGGCGAGCCGGCGGTGCCGCTCGGCGTGGTCCGGCCAGACGAACGACGTCAGCCGCAGCCGGCCCTCGGCCGAGCACGCGTCGACCGGGGCGAGGTCGCAGCCGCGCCGCTCGACGACGCGCAGCCCGTCGACCGGCGGCGGCCAGCCGCCGAGCACCGAGCCCGTGAGGTCGACCGGCGAGTCCGCCGGGCCCCAGACGTGCGCCGGGTCCCCGTCCGCCGCCGTGACCCGGAACCGGTCGACGTTGAGGTTGAGCCCTGCGCTCGCCCCGACCTCGAGCAGCCGGACGTCGGTGCGGCCGTGGACGAGCGCGGCCGCCTGCAGCCCGACGGCGAGCGCGGCCGCCCGGCCGGGCTCGTTCGTCTGCGGCGGCACCGCGAGCGCCTCCCGGAGCTCGTCGACGTGCCCCGCGACGACGTCCCGCGCGACGGTCCAGGCGCCCTCCGGGGCCGCCTCGCCGCCGACGCTGCGGTAGTAGGTCGCGAGCAGCGGCGCACGCCGGGTGAGGACGACGCGGTGCAGGCCGCCGAGCATCCGCAGCTGGAGGACGTCGCCGACCGGCGGCCGCTCGTGCCCGGCGAAGACCTCCGCGGTCGGTCCGCCCGCCTCGAGGTCCTGCGCCATCCCGGTCATGAGCTCGGCGTAGAGCGGCGCCCCCGAGGCGGTGCAGAAGCCGGCGTGCGCGCGGAGCTGCTCGACGAGCGGCTCGGGGTCCGGCTGCGGCGCGGCGTCGGCGGTCATGCGACGAGTATGGGACGGCGGCCCTCGACGCACACCGGGGCACGGGTGCGACGATGTCGGCATGAGCGCTGACGAGACCGCGGGCACGACCGCCGCCGACACCGCCGCCGCCCCCGGCGAGGACCCCCAGGGCGACCCGACCGGAGGCCACCGCCAGCGGCCGCAGTCGAAGGCGTTCCGGCAGTTCATCGCCTCCGGCTGGACCCCGCGCCCCGACGGCCTGCCGGACGCCGCGGAGTCCGCGCCCTACGCCGCCCGCCGCCGCGACGCGCTCTCCGCCCAGTTCCCCGGCGAGCGGCTCGTCGTCCCGGCCGGCGTGCTGCGCCAGCGCAGCAACGACACCGACTACCGGTTCCGGCCGCACTCGGCGTTCGCCCACCTCACCGGCCTGGGCACCGACCGCGAGCCGGACGCCGTCCTCGTCCTCGAGCCGCGCCCCGCCGGCGACCCCCGCGGCGGTCACGACGCCGTCCTCTACTTCCGGCCGCGGGCCGAGCGCGACACCGAGGAGTTCTACGCCGACGCCCGCTACGGCGAGCTGTGGGTCGGGGTCCGCCCGAGCCTGGAGGAGATCTCCGCGCTCACCGGCATCGAGGCCCGCCACCTCGACGAGCTCGACGAGGCCCTGCGCAAGGACGTCGGCGAAGGCGGCGTCGTCGTCCGCGTCGTGCGCGGCGCCGACGGCGGTGTCGAGGCGGTCGTCGTCGAGGCCCGGACCGCCGCGGCCGTCGACGAGGAGACCGCGCAGACCCTCGACGCCGAGCTCGCCCGCGCGGTGAGCGAGCTGCGGCTGGTCAAGGACGAGTGGGAGGTGGAGCAGATGCGCCTCGCGATCGAGGTGACCTCGCGCGGCTTCGCCGACATCGTCCGCTCCCTCGCCGAGGCCGTGGGGCACACCCGCGGCGAGCGCGTCGTCGAGACCGTCTTCGAGAGCCGGGCCCGCCGCGAGGGCAACGGCGTCGGCTACGACACCATCGCGGCGTCCGGCCCGCACGCGTGCACGCTGCACTGGATCCGCAACGACGGCGAGGTCCGCGACGGCGACCTCATCCTCGTCGACGCCGGCGCCGAGGTGGACAGCCTCTACACCGCCGACATCACCCGGACCATCCCCGTGAACGGCCGCTTCTCCGAGGCCCAGCGCAAGGTCTACGAGGCGGTGCTCGAGGCCGCGGACGCCGCGTTCGAGGTGGCCCGGCCCGGCCGCCGCTTCCGAGAGCTGCACGAGGCCGCGATGCAGGTCATCGCCGCCCGGCTCGTCGAGTGGGGCCTGGTCCCCGCCTCGGTCGAGGAGACCCTGTCGACGGAGGGCCAGTTCCACCGCCGCTGGATGGTGCACGGCACGAGCCACCACCTCGGCATCGACGTCCACGACTGCTCGCAGGCCCGCGCCGAGATGTACCTCGACGCCGAGCTGCGCCCCGGCATGGTGTTCACCATCGAGCCGGGCCTGTACTTCACGAAGGACGACCTGCTCGTCCCCGAGGAGATGCGCGGCATCGGCGTCCGGATCGAGGACGACGTCCTCGTCACCGAGGACGGCTGCGTCAACCTGTCGGCCGGTCTGCCGCGCAGCGTCGAGGCCGTCGAGACATGGATGGCCGGGCTGCTCGGGCGCTGACCCGTCGTCCGGCAGCACTGCCGGCGGACGACGGAAAGGGCCGTTCGGGTGATCCTGCGGCTTTGTTCACCCATCTGGGCGCGCTCCCAGAGCGGGCACGCTACGCTTGCGTAGGTTGATCGGCCCCCGACCGGAGGAGGTGAGGCACGTGCCGTCCAGCGATACGAGCCCTGGCAGTACCAGCCCCTCCACGACCGCGGGTCCGGGCGCACTCCTCGGCTGAGCACGTCAGCACCGTCCTCGCCGGGACGCCACCCTGCTGCGTCGTGGGAACCCTTCCCCCGCACCGGAGATGGCCATGGCCCGCGCCCCCCTCGCCCGTTCGCCCCGCGTCCCGCTGACCCGCACGCTGCCGCTGCGCGCCGTCGTCAACGGACGTCGCCCCCTGCCCGCGACCGTCGTCCCGTCGGCGCTCACGCTGCTCGACGCCGCCGTCGACTGGGCGCTGTACCGCGAGGGCGTCCGGCAGCCGACGCCCGACTTCGACACCGCCGTGCTCTCCGCGAAGGAGGACGGCGGCTTCGTCTGGCTGGGCCTGCACGAGCCGACGACAGCCCAGCTCGCGCAGCTCGGCGAGGTCTTCGACCTGCACCCGCTCGCCCTCGAGGACGCCTCGAACAACCGGCAGCGGCCCAAGGTCGAGCGCTACGACGACGTCATGTTCTTCTCCCTGCGCACGCTCGCCTACCGGGAGAGCGAGGACATCGGCGACGGCGGTGACGTCGTCGAGACCGGCGTCGTCATGGTCTTCGTCGGCGAGCACTTCGTCGTCACCGTCCGGCACGGCCGGCACGCCTCGATGACGGGCCTGCGCCGCCGTCTGGAGTGCGCGCCGACCCAGCTCGCGCTCGGCCCGTCGGCCGTCCTGCACGCCGTCGCCGACAAGGTCGTCGACGACTACCTCGCCGTCGTCGACGCGGTGAACGCCGACATCGAGGAGATCGAGAACGCGGTCTTCGGCCCGCGCCGCACGACGGACATCGAGCGGATCTACCAGCTCAAGCGCGACGTCATCGAGATGAAGCGCGTCGTCACCCCGCTCGCGCAGCCCATCCACGAGCTCGCCGAGCGGCCGCGCCGGCTCATCAACCCCGACATCCGCGAGTACTTCCGCGACGTCGAGGACCACCTCGCCCGGGTCCGCGAGCAGGTCGGCTCGTTCGACGAGCTCCTCACCTCGATCCTCCAGGCGGGCCTGGCCCGGCTCACGGTGAGCGAGAACGAGGACATGCGCAAGATCTCGGCCTGGGTCGCGATGGCCGCGGTGCCGACGATGATCGCGGGCATCTACGGGATGAACTTCGAGCACATGCCCGAGCTGCACTCGCAGTGGGGCTACCCGATGGTCCTCACGCTGATGTTCGGCGTCTGCGGCGGGATGTTCCGCGGCTTCAAGCGCAACGGGTGGCTCTGACGTCCCGCGGCGGCCTCTGGGGCTCGGTCACCGACGTCCCCGGCGTCGGGCTCGGGCACGCGACGCGGGTCGGGGACGGCGCCCTGACCGGCGTCACCGTCGTCCTTCCCCCGCCGGGCACCGTCGGGTCGGTCGACGTCCGCGGCGGCGGCCCGGGCACCCACGAGACCGACGCGCTCGACCCGTCGACGCTCGTGCCGACGGTCGACGCCGTCGTGCTCACCGGCGGCAGCGCGTTCGGGCTCGCGGCGGCGGCGGGCGTGCAGGCCTGGCTCGAGGAGCAGGGCCGCGGGTTCACCGTGCGGATGCCGGACGGCGCGACGCCGCTCGTCGTCCCGATCGTGCCCGCCGCGTGCGTCTTCGACCTCGGCCGCGGCGGCGACCCGACGGCGCGGCCGGACGTCGTCCTCGGCCGCAGCGCGGTGCAGGAGGCGGCGGACCCGGCCGGACCCGTTGCGGCGCACCAGGTCCGGGGCGCGGTCGGCGCCGGCACCGGCGCTCTCGCCGGCTTCCAGGCGCTCAAGGGCGGCGCCGGCACCGCCGCCCTGGCCGGGCCGGCGCACGGCCTGCCCGAGGGCGTCGTCGTCGGGGCGGTCGCCGTCGTCAACGCGCTCGGCAGCCCCGTCGACCCGGTCACCGGCGCCCTGCTCGGCACGGCCTTCGTTCCGGCAGGGCTGGTCCGCCCGCACCCGCCGACCGCCGACGAGGCGGCCCGGCTCGCGGCCCGGCTCGCTCCCCCGGACCCCGCCGACGCCGCGGCGCCGGGCACCGCGACGACCCTCGCCGTCGTCGTGACGAACGCCCGCCTCGACGTCGCGCAGTGCCGACGGGCGGGGACCGCCGGCCACGACGGGATCGCCCGCGCCGTCCGGCCGGCGCACACGCTCTTCGACGGGGACACCGTGTTCGCGCTCGCCACCGGCGCGGTCGAGGTCGGCCTCGCGGACGTCGCGGCGGTGCAGGCCGCGGCCGCCGACGCCGTCCTCCTGGCCTGCCTGGACGCCGTCCTCGCCGCGGACGCCGTCCGCACGCCGACGATCGACGTCCCGGGCTACCTGGACGTCTGCCCCTCGGCCGCGCCGCTCACGTAGCGGCGCCGACCCGTCCCCGGCCCGCGGCCTACTGGCCGCGGTTCTCGCGCTCGACGGCCTCGAGACGGTCGCGCTCGGCGCGCTCCTCGATCCGCTTCTTCGCCATCATCTCGCCGTAGGTGGGGCCGGACAGGTCCGGCTCCGGCACGTGCTCCGGCTCCGGGGCCGGGGCCGGGGCGGCGGCGCCCGCGGGCGGCGGCCAGGCCCCGGGCTGGTTCGCACCGGGCTGGTTCTGCCCGGGCTGCGCCGGGCCGGCGGGCGTCCCCCAGCCGGGCTGGCCGGGCTGGCCGGGCTGGTACGGCGGCGGCGGCCAGGTGCCCGCGGGCGGCGGGTAGCCGGGCCCGGCCGTCCGGTGCGCGGCGGCGTCCGACCGGGCGCCCTGCCCGTTGGGCAGCCGCCAGAGGATCTCCCGGGCCGCCTGCGCGCGCTCGGTCGCGCAGAGCACCTCGTACTCGGTCGCGACGATCTGGCTCGTCGACGTGAAGTCGCGCCGGCCGCGGGTCAGGGCGTAGGAGATGAGTCCGAAGAGCATGCCGAAACCGGCACCGAGCAGGATCGCCGCCAGCAGCGGCACCCCCTGGCCGGTCGGTGCGAACAGGCTGAGCAGCAGGCCGACGAAGAGGCCGAACCAGGCGCCGGACGCCAGCCCCGCCCCGGCCACCCGGGGGTAGGTGAGCCGGCCCGTGACCCGCTCCACCATCTTCAGGTCGGTGCCGACGATCGTCACGAGCTGGACCGGGAAGCGCTCGTCCGAGAGGAAGTCGACGGCGCGCTGGGCGTCGAGGTAGCTCTCGTAGCGACCGATCGACTCCCCGCGGGGCAGCGTCGGGACACCGGGGGCGCGTCGCGACCCCATAGGGCCGGGAGCGAGGTTCGACATGGCTCCATCCTCTCCCACGTTTACCTGGGAACGCCGGACGAGAGCCCCGGGTGCCCCGGAGCCGTCGAGACGCTGCTCACGGGGCCGTCACGGGCGGCCTCAGCCGCGCTTGGCGTAGTCCTCGAGGAGGCGGCGACCGATGATCATCCGCTGGATGTCCGCGGTGCCCTCACCGATGAGCAGCATCGGGGCCTCGCGGTACAGCCGCTCGATCTCGTACTCCTTGGAGTACCCGAACCCGCCGTGGATCCGGAAGGAGTCCTCGACGACGTCCCGGCAGTACTCCGACGCCAGGTACTTCGCCATGCCGGCCTCGAGGTCGTTGCGCTCCCCGGCGTCCTTCTTCCGCGCCGCCATGATCATCATCTGGTGGGCGGCCTCGACCTTCGTGGCCATCTCCGCGAGCCGGAACTGCACCGCCTGGTGCTCGGCGATCTTCTTGCCGAACGTCTCCCGGGTCTGCGCGTAGTCGATGCCCAGCTCGAACGCCCGCATCGCCAGCCCGCAGGCCCGCGCCGCGACGTTCACCCGGCCCACCTCGACGCCGTCCATCATCTGGTAGAAGCCCTGGCCGGGCTCCCCGCCGAGGACCTGCGCGTCCGTCGTGGCGTACCCGTCGAAGACCAGCTCGGTCGTGTCGACGCCCTTGTACCCCATCTTCTCGATCTTCCCCGGCACGAGCAGCCCCGGTGCGGTCTCCCCGAACCCGGACTCCTTCTCCACGAGGAACGTCGTCATGTTCCGGTAGACGCTCTTCTCACCCAGGTCGGTCTTCGTCAGCACCGCCACCAGGTTCGACGAGCCACCGTTCGTCAGCCACATCTTCTGGCCGTTGATGCTCCACGTGCCGTCGTCCCTGCGGACCGACTTCGTGCGGATCGCCGACACGTCCGACCCGCAGTGCGGCTCGCTCATCGAGAACGCGCCCCGGACCTCCCCGGTCGCCATCCACGGCAGGTACCGCGCCTTCTGCTCCTCGGTGCCGTGCTGCAGCAGCATGTAGGCGACGATGAAGTGCGTGTTGATGATCCCCGACACGCTCATCCAGCCCCGGGCGATCTCCTCGACGACGAGCGCGTAGGTCAGCAGCGACTCCCCGAGGCCCCCGTACTCCTCGGGGATCATCAGGCCGAAGACACCCATCTCCTTCATGCCCTCGACGATCGCCGCCGGGTACTCGTCCTTGTGCTCGAGCTCGGTCGCCACCGGGATGATCTGCTCGTCCACGAACTCCCGGACCGCCGCCAGGATGTCCCGCTGGTCGTCCGTCAGGCCCTCGGTGTGCTGCAGGCGTCCCATCACAGGCCCCTTCGTCGCGGCGTCGTCCGTCCGGGGTGCGGCCGGCACACGCGATTGTGTCCACAGCCCGGACGACGGCGCGCCCCCGTTCGCTGTGACGACCGCCACCGGGCGCCTGCCGGGTCCGCGCCGGGTCGGCTCGCGCGGTCGGCGGGCGGGCGGTGATGATCGAAGGGTGAGGTGGCACGGGTGAGGGTCGGACGGCGGGACGCGCTGCGGCTCGCGGGCGCCGCCGGCCTCGGGCTCCTCGGGACGGCGGGCTCGGCGGCGGCGCTGGTCCAGGCCGACGTCCTCCCGGGCCGCAACCGCCGCTGGGAGGACCTCGACCCCCTCGTGCCGGACCTGTCACCGACGCACCCCCGCGGGCCGGTCGAGTGGCTGCGGTTCCGGTCCCGGTTCCGCCCGGACGTCGACACGAACGTCCTCGTCATGACCCCGCCGGGCACCGACCTCGCGGCACCGGCCGGGCTGCCGGTCTGCTTCGTCCTGCACGGCCGCGGCGCCCGCGCGCACGACGCGTTCCTCATGCGGACCCCCGGGTTCCTCGCCGACGCGGTCGCCGCCGGGGTGCCGCCGTTCGCGGCCGTCGCCGTCGACGGCGGCTCCGGCTACTGGCACCCCCGCGCCGACGGCACCGACACCATGGCCGTGCTCCTCGACGACGTGCTGCCGCGGATGGCGGCCAAGGGCTACGCGGCCGGGCCGGACGACCCGTTCGCCGTCGTCGGCTGGTCGATGGGCGGCTACGGCGCGCTCCTCGTCGGCCAGACCGTCGGTGCCCCGCGCTGCGCCGCGGTCGGCGCGATGTCCCCGGCGATCTGGCGCACGTACGCCGCGACCCGGGACCTCACCTTCGACGACGAGGCGGACTTCGCCCGCCACGACGTCGTCGCCGGGGCGCACCGGCTCGCCGGGGTCGCCGTCCGCGTCGACTGCGCCCTCGGCGAGGTGTACCTGCCCGCCGTCCGGGACCTCGTTGCCGCGATCGACCCGGCGCCCGAGGGCGGCTTCTGGCCCGGCTCGCACAACCGGCGGTTCTGGCGGCGGCAGATGCCGCACCACCTCGCACTCGTGGGCCGTGCCCTCGGCGGGCCCGGGAATGCCCGGGCCCCGGCCGAGGTTGGACGCTAGGTCGACGTCGTCGACCTCCGGAGCATGTCCGCCCCGCGGACGGGAGGTCTCAGATCGTGGACGACCTTTGACCCACCTGTACCGCCTCCGTACCGTCACGACAAACCCATCCAGAGCGGCCGAGAGACCTGGCTCCCCGACGCCGCAGCAACCACCGCAGGGCCCGCAGGCCCCGCGGACGGTGCTACCGCCAGGACCGATGGAGGTCCCGCACGATGACGACGCCCCCGAGGCCGCTGCGCCTCGTCCGCAGGCACCACGTCGACCTGCTCCGCACGGCCAGCGCCGCCTGTCGTCCCTGACCCGCCGCCCGGCCCCACCGCGAGGCTCCGCTCACCCGTCCGGGTGACGCCGCGCCCGCAGGTCGCCACCGCCCCGTCACCCTGACCGGGTCCCCCTGCTCGACGACGAGCCGGGTCGGACCCCGTCCGCGGCACGCCTGCCCGCCGCGTCGTCCGGCCGCCGTCGAGGCGCGCCCGCCCCGAGAGGTACCGAGCAGTGACCGACACCGACTCCGCCCCCGCCGCCGAGCCCGCCGTCCCGAGGAGCCCGAGGCCGGCGGCGCCCGCGAGCCGCAGCGCGTCCCGCCGTCCNCCGCGAGGGTCCGCAGCTGCGCGAGGCTGACCCGGCCGCCCCGAGGGCCAGTGGGCGCTGGGCCAGACCGAGCCGCTCAACGCCAACGAGGCGTGGAAGCAGCGCGAGGGCGGTCTCGCCGTCAAGGACCGCATCGTCTCCACGTACGCCGCCGAGGGGTTCGCGTCGATCCCCGGCGAGGACCTGCGGGGCCGGATGCGCTGGTGGGGGCTCTACACCCAGCGCCGGCCCGGGATCGACGGCGGCCGGACCGCCGCGCTCGAGCCGGAGGAGCTCGACGACGAGTACTTCATGCTCCGGGTGCGGATCGACGGCGGCCGGGTCAGCCTCGCGCAGCTGCGGACCCTCGCGGACATCTCCAAGCAGTACGCCCGGGGCACCGCGGACGTCACCGACCGGCAGAACATCCAGTACCACTGGATCCGCATCGAGGACATGCCCGCGATCTGGGAGGCGCTCGAGGCCGTGGGCCTGGGGACGACGGAGGCCTGCGGCGACGTGCCGCGCACCGTCCTCGGCTCCCCCGTCGCCGGTGCCGCCGCCGACGAGATCGTCGACGGGACGCCCGCGATCGACGAGATCGTCCGCCGCTGGATCGGCGACCCCGAGCTCGCGAACCTGCCCCGCAAGTTCAAGACCGGCGTCAGCGGCAGCCCGCACCACGACGTCGCGCACGAGATCCAGGACGTCGCGTTCGTCGGGATCGACCACCCGGAGTACGGCCCCGGCTTCGACGTGTGGGTCGGCGGCGGGCTGTCGACGACGCCGATCCTCGGGCAGCGGCTCGGTGCGTTCGTGCCGCTCGAGGACGTCGCCGAGGTCTGGCACGGCGTCGTCCGGATCTTCCGCGACTACGGCTACCGCCGCCTGCGCAACCGCGCCCGGCTGAAGTTCCTCATGGCCGACTGGGGGCCGGAGAAGTTCCGCGAGGTGCTCGAGACCGAGTACCTCGGCAGGAAGCTCCAGGACGGTCCGCCGCCGCCCCCGCCGCCGCTGGGGCGGACCGACCACGTCGGGGTGCACAAGCAGAAGCGCGGCCGGTTCTACGTCGGGGTCGCGCCCGTCGTCGGGCGGGTCAACGGCGACATGCTCCACGGCCTCGCGGACGCCGCCCAGCGCGCCGGGTCGGACCGGATCCGCTTCACCCCGGAGCAGAAGGTCGTCGTCCTCGACGTCGAGGCCCCCCGGGTGGCCGACCTCGTCGACGACCTCGAGGCGGTGGGGCTGTCCGCGCGGGCGTCGACGTTCCGCCGCGGGACGATGGCGTGCACCGGGCTGGAGTTCTGCAAGCTCGCCATCGTCGAGACGAAAGCGACCGGCGCGCACCTCGTCGCCGAGCTCGAGCGCCGCTTCGCCGACGTCCCCGAGCTCTTCACGGCCGACGCACCGGCGCTGACGATCAACATCAACGGCTGCCCGAACTCCTGCGCCCGCGCGCAGATCGCCGACATCGGCCTCAAGGGCGTCCAGCTGCCGAACCCGGCGGACCCGCAGGGGCCCACCGTCGAGGGGTTCCAGATCAGCCTCGGCGGCGGGCTCGGTGCCGGCGGCGGCTTCGGCCGCAAGCTGCGCGGCCTCAAGACGACGAGTGCCGACCTGCCCGACTACGTCGAGCGCGTCGTGCGCCGCTGGCTCGACCAGCGCGCGGACGACGAGTCCTTCGCGGCGTGGGTCGCGCGGGCCGACGAGAGCGACCTCGCGTGAGCGCGGGGGGCGGCGCGGCCGCGACCGGACCGACGGGCGGAGCGAACCCGGACGGCCAGCGCGCCGTCCCCTACGTCTGCGCCTTCTGCGGCGAGGAGGACCTGCGCCCCGTCGAGGGCGGCCGCTGGCACTGCCGCTCGTGCCTGCGGGTCTTCTCCGTCGCGTTCCACGGCATCGAGCCGGCGTCGTTCTCGACGCCGGAACCTCTCACCGGAACACCCGTTCCACCATCGGGGAGCACACCATGATCGGATCGCTGATCTCACGTCCCGAGGACGTCGCCGCGGCCCTGGAGGCCGACCCGGTCGGCTTCACGAAAGAGGCGAGCGCCGTCCTCGAGGGCGCCGACCCGCTGACCGTCCTCGGCTGGGCCGGGCGCGCCTTCGACCGCAGCCTCGCCGTCACCGCGGCCATGGGCGACACGCTGCTGGCGCACCTCGCGTCCCGCGCCGTGCCGGGCGTGCACGTGCTCTTCGTCGACACCGGGTACCACTTCGGCGAGACGCTCGGCACCGCCGACGCCGTCCTCGCGACGTACCCGGTGCGGCTGCGGACCGTGCGCGCCGCCGAGACCGTCACCGACCACGAGGCGAAGCGCGGCCGGCTGTACAAGACCGACCCGGACGCCTGCTGCGCGCTGCGCAAGGTGGCCCCGCTCGACAACGCGCTGCGCGGCTACCGGGCCTGGGCCACCGGCCTGCGCCGCGACGAGTCGCCGACCCGCGCGGGCACGCCCACCGTGCAGTGGGACGTCAAGCGGCAGCTCGTGAAGATCGCGCCGATCGCGGGGTGGACCGACACCGAGGTGGACGCCTACCTCGAGGAGCACCCGGACGTCATCCTCAACCCGTTGCTGCAGATGGGGTACCCGTCGATCGGCTGCTGGCCGTGCACGTCGACCGTCGCCGAGGGCGAGGACGCCCGCTCGGGCCGCTGGGCGGGCCGGGCCAAGACCGAGTGCGGGCTGCACTACACGATCTGAGCCACGGCTCACGGTCCGGACGCCCGGTCCGTGCCCTATGCCCGTGTTGGCCCGCTCACGTCGCGGGCCCCCGGCCGGTACCGTGGTCGCGATGGCGGATGACGGTTGGTGGAGCGACGTGACCCACCGCGACGACGAGGTGGCCCTCGAGGCGCGTCCCCGCACGCCCCGGGTCGACCTCACCGCGCACGACCCGCAGCAGGCGACGGGCGCTCCCGACGGGGCACCGGACGGCGCCCCGGACGGCGCGGCCACCGAGCGCCTCGAGGTGTACCCGGGCACCGGGCCGACCCCGACCGTCGAGCAGAACGACCTGTTCGCACCGGCGGCTCCGCAGCCCGCGGTCTACGAGCCGCTCGCGTCCGACCAGGCTGCCGCACCGCCCCCGGACGACGACGAGGTGCCGTTCTGGCTGCTCCCGGCGCCGCCGCGACCGGGGATGCCCCCGGCCGGGCCGGCGACCGGGGGCGGGGCCGCGCTCGTCGGCGGCACAGGGGCGTACCCGGCCGTGGCGTACCCGGCCGGGGAGTAGGCGACCGGCGCGGTGGGGACCGGCGCGACGGGGACCGGGGCGAGG
>NZ_MWLL01000026.1 GCF_002198675.1 Kineosporia sp. R_H_3
TGGACATGTGGGTGGGGGTGAGCCGTCCACAGGGCGGGTCTGGTGCGGGTTGTCCACAGAGCGGGTGGACGGCGGGTGCGCGGGGCGATGTGCCGGGTCACCCTCGGCGGCGTGCATCGACCAGACCCCGTCCTGCCACCCCTCGTCAGCCGGGCCGCTGCCCGTGACGTCGGGCTGAGCGACCGTCAGATCACGCGCCGCCTGGCCACGGGGGAGTGGCGCGCCGTCCGGCGAGGTCTGCTGCTGCCCGCGCGGCCGGCGCTCGCCGGCCCACCACAGGTGCTCGACCTCGAGATGCTCGCCGCCGTCCGGTCGACCGGGCGGGACGTCGCGGTCGCGGTCGCGCAGGCCGCGCGGGTCTGGGACCTGCCCAGACCGCTCGACGGCTGGGGCAAGCCGATGCTGCTCGCGCTGTCCGGGCCGACGCGCAACCAGGACGACCTCTGCATCCGGGTCGCTCCGTGGGCGGACGGCGACCTCGTCGTCCTCCCGGACGGCCTCGTCGTCACGTCTCCCGGCCGCACCGTCGCCGACTGCCTGCGGCACCTGCGGCCGCCGGACGCCGTGGCCGTCGCGGACCGCGCGTTGCGGACCGGGCTCGTCACCCGGGCCGAGATCGACGCGACGCTCGTGCGCATGAAGGGCTGGCCGGGCGTCGTCCAGGCGCGACGGCTCGCGGCGCTGGCCGACGGCCGGCGGGAGTCGACGCTGGAGTCGTGGTCGGCCGTGGCCTTCGACGACACCGGCGTTCCGCAGCCGGTCGTGCAGGTCGACATCGAGGACCGCGACGGCCCTGTCGGCCGGGTCGACTTCCGCTGGAAGGGCGGGCTCATCGGGGAGTCGGACGGCCGCGCGAAGTACCTCCTCCGGGCGGCCGAGCTCGCCGGGGCAGACGCCGACGGCCTCGCCCAGGTGCTCGCCGAGGAGCGTGAGCGGGAGCGTCGCCTGCGCGCGACCGGAGCCAATCTCGTCCGCTGGGGCCCGGCCGACGTCCTCGTCCCCGCCCGCACCGACCGCCTGGCGGCACTGATCGACCGCGAGATGCGCGACCAACGCCATCGCCGGGTCACGGGAACCGCGCGCCCAGCCCCGCTCATGCTCGAGCCCAGTACCGGTTTGCGTCGTTTTCAGAGCTCGGAACGGTACCGACCGCGAGCATGAGAGGCTCTCCGGAAAAGCAAAGATGCGATATAGCTTGACTTTGGGTGGACGCGATATAGCGTGTTCCTCACAGACACGATACATCGCGAGTTGGAGGCGGTCATGCAGCAGTGGCGGGTCGAAGAGCCGCAGTCCATCGAGCTCGAAGGGGTCCGGCGGCTGGAGGTGCGCATGGTGTCCGGGCGGGTCGACGTCGTGGGCCGCACCGAGGACGCCGAGTCGGGCGCCGCGCACGTCGAGGTGAGCAAGCTCGAAGGGCCGCTCACCGTGACCCTGGACGACGACGGCACGCTCCAGATCGTCCACGAGAAGCTCACGTGGGGCGGCATCTTCGACTGGTTGAACGGCCGCCGCACGGAGGCGGTCGTCGCGGTCTCGGTGCCGACGACGTGCCCCGTCCGGCTCGGGGTCGTCTCGGCCGACGCGGTCGTCTCGGAGATCGTCGCCAAGGAGACCGAGGTCAAGAGCGTCTCCGGCGACGTCACCCTCGACCACGTCCGCTCGAGCGTGCGCGCCAAGACCGTCAGCGGTGACCTCGAGACGCGGCGGGTCACCGGCACCCTCGAGTTCGAGACCGTCAGCGGGGACCTCGCGATCGCCGGCGGCCGCACGTCCCGGCTCGCCGCGAAGACGGTGAGCGGCGACCTCATGCTCGACGTGGACGTCGACAGCGGCAGCAGGGTCGACCTCAAGACCGTCTCCGGGGACGTCACGCTGCGGGTCGGTGCCGAGTGCGGCTTCGACGTCGACGTCTCGTCGACGAGCGGCCGGCTCGAGAGCGCGTTCGAGGCGCTCCACGTCACCAAGAAGCCGGGCAGCAACAAGATGTCCGGCCGGGTCGGTGCCGCCGACGGCCGCCTCAAGGTCACGACCGTGAGCGGGGACGTCGTCCTGCTGGCCCGGGTGCCGCAGTGAGCCCCGCGGTCTTCGGGCACGGCCGGCTGCGGCTGTACCTGCTCAAGCTGCTCGACGAGAGCCCGCGGCACGGCTACGACGTCATCCGCGAGCTCGAGGACCGGTTCATGGGCCTCTACAGCCCGAGCGCCGGCACCGTCTACCCGCGACTCGCGCGGCTCGAGAGCGAGGGTCTCGTGACCCACGTCGTCTCCGAGGGGCGCAAGGTCTACTCGATCACGGACGCCGGCCGGGCCGAGCTGGCCGCACGGCGGTCCGAGCTCGACGACCTCGAGGCGGACATCGCCGGATCCGTCAGCGACTTCGCCGACGAGATCCGCACCGAGGTGCACGGCTCGGTCCGCGACCTCAAGGCGGAGCTCAAGGCCGCCGCCCGCGAGATGCGCCGCGAGACGCGCAGCCGCGGCCGGCAGGCCCCGCCTGCACCTCCGCACCCGCCCGCCCCGCCGGCACCGCCCGGCGGCTGGGGCCCGGGCGGGTGCGGAGGTGCAGGC
>NZ_MWLL01000260.1 GCF_002198675.1 Kineosporia sp. R_H_3
CCCCGCAGCCCGTGCCGTCCGGTCCGGCCCCGGACGCCGGGGAGGGCGAACAGCCTTAGCCGTCCGCCCTCCCCGCGTACCGCCGCCCGGACCTGCGTGCCGTCAGCGCACCCGGTACCGCGCGATCATCCCGGCGGTGAGGTGGTCGTTGACGTGGCAGTGGAACAGCCACGTGCCGGCGGCGTCCGGCACCATGTCGGCGACGAGCATGCTCGCGGGCAGCAGGTTGACGACGTCCATCCGCATCCCCGAGACGACGACGTCGTTCCCGTGCCAGTGCGGCGTGTGCAGGTCGACCTCGGTGCCCATGCCCATGAGGTACCAGCGCACCCGTTCACCGCGGTCCAGGGTCACGACGGGCTGGTTGCCGTAGACGTACCCGTTGACCCCGTGCATGAGGTTGGACTCCTCGAAGCCCTCGTCGTCCGGGGCCGGCGGCCCGTCAGCGAAGCGCTCGACGTTGGCGTCGAGGTACGGGCTGGCGTTCTCGTTCATCACCTCGAAGAGCTGGAAGACCTCGCGGTCGACGTCCTTCGGGCTGCCGTCGGCCCGCGCCATGCCGCGCGCCGTGACGACCATGAAGCCGGTGAGCCCTGCGTAGGTGTCCCCGACCTCGTCGGTGTGCGAGTGGTACATCCACATCACCGAGGAGCCGTCGTGCGGCCCGGGGCCCGCCCGCTCGGGGACGAGCCACGTGTAGGTGTGCGTGCCGCCCGTCGGCACGGCGTCGTCCGCCTTCTCGGCGCCCGACGAGCCGTCGGAGTACGGCGCGCCCTCGGAACCCTTCTCGTAGAACACCCCGTGCGGGTGGACGCTCGTCGGGATCGAGCACGTGTTCTTGAAGACCACCTTGATCGTGTCGCCCACCTCGGCCCGGATCACCGGGCCGAGGAAGCCCTGGTAGGCGTCGCGCGACGCGATCTTGGTGCGCTTGGTGAACGAGGCGTCGGTGTACCCGCGGTACAGGCACTTGAGGTACTTCGCGCCGATCCGGCCGGGGCCGCTCGCGACGAAGACGTCCGCCGTCTCGTCGAAGGCCTCGCCGGTGATGAGGTTCTTGTCGGACGGCGCGTAGTCCCACACGACCTCGTCGGCGGCCACGTAGTAGGTCCGGGTCTTCCCGTTGGACCTGAACGTCGCGCCGCCCACCGAGTCCCAGTAGCCGTCGCCGGTCATGCCGGACGCCGGGGACGCCGCGAGCGCGGCCGTCGCCGCTCCTGCCCGTGGCTGCTGCTGCCCGGCCTGCGCCGTCGAGACCCCGAGCGCCGCCGCGACGCCGAGCCCGAGGACGGCGACGGCCGCGAGCGCCGTCGTCGCCCGGCGCCGGCCGGTCGCGGGGACGTCGTGCGCGTCCGGGGGTGCGACGTCCGGAGGTGTGACGTCCGTGGGTGGTGCTGCCGACCTGGCCTCGTCCTGCATGAGGAACCGCCCCTCGCCCGAACCGGACCGTGCGGTCCGGTGCCCCTTCGGGCCGTGCGGGAGGCAGCGAGGGCACGTGTGTGCCGTCGCCGAGGTGGCCCGCGCCCCAGCGCGGTCCGGTCGTCGCCCCTGTCGCCGTGCCCCTGATGTCACGACCGTGCCGGGTTCGCCCTCCGCGGCACGGTCGCCGGACCCCGTCGGGGGTCCGAAGGTCAGCGTAAGGTCAAAACGCCTGGTCAACGGGGGGTCGAGGGATGAACTGTCATCGACCGGAAGGCAACTTGTCATCTGCCCGGCCGGTGCGGTCGCCGAGCGTCACCGGTCCCGTTGACGATCTCACGCTGCGTGGTCCGGCGGCCCGGTGCGCCGGATCCACGGCCGCGTCGAAGATTTCTTCGCCACCGCTGTCGATCCGGGTGCAGGCTGTGCGTCGAGGTCTGTGTCGGGGCGGGCAGGCCGCCCCGCGGACAGCGGAGGCACCTATGGCGAAGTACTCGATCCTCATCTACGGCGACGAGGCCTACTACGCGAGCCTGACCCCCGAGGGCACGGCCGCGGTCATGGACGCGCACGGCGCGTTCGCGAAGGCCGTCGGCGAGCTCGGCGGCCAGCTGCTCGGCGGGGAGGAGCTGAACAGCGTCTCGACCGCGACGTCGGTGCGCGGCGGGGCGGTCACGGACGGGCCGTTCGTCGAGACGAAGGAGACCCTCGGCGGGTTCTACCTCGTCGAGGCCCGCGACCTCGACCACGCGATCGAGATCGCGAAGCTGTGCCCGGCCCCGACCGGCGGCGTCGAGGTCCGGCCGGTCGTCGACCACTCCTGAGCGGCGCGGCCCGGTCCGTGGACGACGTCACCCGGGCGCTCGAGGACGCGCACCGTCGCGAGTGGGCCTTCGTGCTCGCCGCGACGGTGCGCGTCGCCGGTGACCTCGACCTCGCCGAGGAGTGCGCGCAGGAGGCGTACGTCAGCGCGCTCGCGGCGTGGCAGCGGGACGGCGTCCCGCGCAGCCCGGGTGCGTGGCTCACGACGGCCGCGCGGCACAAGGCGCTCGACGCCCTGCGCCGCGCGAGCACCCTGCGCCGCAAGCTCCCGCTGCTCGTCGAGCCGGTCGAGGCCGACGCCACGGGCCGGGCGGCGGACCAGGTGCTCGACGCCGCGGACGGGGGCGTCCCGGACGACCGGTTGCGGCTGCTCTTCACGTGCTGCCACCCGGCGCTGGCGCCCGAGGCGCAGGTCGCGCTGACGCTGCGGCTCGTCTGCGGCGTCCCGACGCCGGACGTCGCCCGCGCCTTCCTCGTCCCCGAGGCGACGATGGCGGCCCGGATCACCCGGGCGAAGAAGAAGATCCAGGGCGCCCGGATCCCGTACCGGGTGCCGGCCGCGGCCGAGCTGCCCGAGCGCCTCGACAGCGTGCTCACCGTCGTCCACCTGCTCTTCAGCACCGGGCACACCGCGCCGTCCGGGGACGCCCTGGTGCGCGACGACCTCTGCGAACGGGCCGTCGACCTCGCCCGGACCGTCGTCGCGCTGCTGCCGGCGGAGCCGGAGGCCCGCGGGCTGCTCGGGCTGCTCCTGCTCACCCACGCCCGCCGTCACGCCCGCACCGACCCCGAGGGCCGGCTCGTCCTGCTCGAGGACCAGGACCGGGGGCGCTGGGACCCGGTGCTCGTCTCGCTCGGGCTCAAGCTCACCGCGGAGGCGCTCACGGCCGGCCCGGCGCCGGGCCGGTTCGCCCTCCAGGCCGCCATCGCCGGGGTGCACGCCGCGGCCCCCACGTTCGCCGGCACGCAGTGGGACCGGGTCGTCGGGCTCTACGACCGGCTGCTCGCCGTCTGGGACTCCCCGGTCGTCGCCCTGAACCGGGCGGCCGCGGTGGCGTTCCTGCCGGCGCCGGACGGGGGGCCCGAGGTGGCGCTCGCCGCCGTCGACGCGCTGGCGGCCGACGCCCGGCTCGCCGGGTACCCGTACCTCCCCGCGGCCCGCGCCGACCTGCTGCGCCGCCTCGGTCGGTCCGAGGAGGCCGCGACCGCCTACTCGGAGTCACTCGAGCTGACCCAGAACGCGGCGGAGCAGGCCTTCCTGGCCGGCCGGCTGGCCGCCGTCCGGGTGAGCGGGGCGTTCGCCGACCGGTCGCCCAGCATTCACTCGTAGGTCACGGTGCTAACCTCCGTGCCCGAGGATCAGTACTCGGGCGGATCCACGCCCGGGCACCCGGCGTGACAGGTCGCCCGGGAAGTTTCGGGGTCGTTACGCACGGTGAGGCCCCTGCCGGACAATCGAGGAGCCGTTCGATGGGCACTGCGACGCACAGTGGTGCCGCCGCGGTCCTGCTCGCGACCCATGCGGATGCCGCCGGAACCCCGGCCGCGGTCCAGGTCATCGACGACGGCACCGTGCTCGGCCGGCTCGTCGCCCAGCTCGGCAGCCTCGGCGTCGACCAGGTGACCGTCGTCGCCCGCCCGGACGGCGCCGCCGCGGTGCGCGCGGCCGCGTCGGCCGTCGACGCCGCCGCCGGGGCCACCGTGGAGGTCGTCGAGTCCGCGGACCTCGCCGCCGACCTCGGCGTGCTCGCCGCGACCGCCGGGACCTGCCAGAGCCCGCTCGTCGTCGCGGCCGCGGACGTCGTCCTGCACCGTGAGGCCCTCGCAGGGCTCCTCGCGGACCCGCGCATCGCGTCCGGGATCGTCACGACGTCGGCCCGCCCGAACGCGGCCGTCAGCTTCCACGTCCGCGCCTTGCGCGGCCGGCTCGTGAGCGCGGCGTCGCCGTTCCACAAGGTCACCCGCCCCACCGGGTACTTCCTCGACATCCTCAAGGTCGACGTCAAGGACCTCCCCACGCTCGTCTCGGTCGCGACCGAGCTCGCCGCACTGGCCCACGACCCGCCCACCGCCTGGCTCGAGGAGTACGACCGCAAGGTCGTCCTGTGGCAGTCCCAGGCCGGCCGGGCGAGCTTCGCCGCCGAAGGGCTCGTCGGGTGGCCGACCGGCGAGCCCTCGCCCGTGCGCTGGAAGCCCTTCTCGCTCGGGGAGGCGAACGAGCCCGTCGAGCTGCGCAGCCAGGTGGACGGGCTGCTCGAGGAGCACACCCGGGTGGCCGTCGAGCGGGCCCGGGCCGACGTCTCGCAGCGCGTGCGGATGTCCCAGACGAACGTCGCCTCGCTCGTGCTCACCGGCCTGGTCCGGGCAGGGGTCCCCATGAGCAACAGCTACCTGCGCCAGCTGTTCTGGGCGCGGCCGACCGGCCCGGACGCGCTCGACCAGTCCCTGACGTCCCTCGCCCAGGTCGACGAGGACGCCGTGCTCCTCGCCTCCGCGGTCAAGGCCAACGACGGGTTCTTCACGACCTTCTTCGTGAGCCCGTACTCGCGCTACATCGCGCGCTGGTCGGCCCGGGTCGGGCTCACGCCGAACATCGTCACGACGATGTCGATGCTCGTGGGCATCCTGGCCGCCCTCGCCTTCGCCGTCGGCAACCGGGCAGGGCTCGTCGCGGGTGCCCTGCTGCTCCAGGCGGCCTTCACGCTCGACTGCGTCGACGGCCAGCTCGCCCGGTACTCGCGCCAGTTCTCCAAGCTCGGGGCCTGGCTCGACTCGGTGTTCGACCGGGGCAAGGAGTACGTCGTCTACGCCGGCCTGGCGTTCGGCGCGGCCCGCTCGGGCGAGCAGCTGTGGGTGCTCGCGGCGGCCGCCCTGACCCTGCAGACCGTGCGGCACCTCATGGACTTCTCCTACTCGGCGAGCCAGCACCAGGTCATCGAGTCGCTGACCCAGCTGCCGCTGGAGTTCCCCGAGGACCGGCCCGTGAGCGTCGGCCGGCTCCTCCTCGACGAGCCGCGCAGCAGCCTCGACGAGTCCGCCCTCAACGGTGCCCCGGCGCCGGCCCCCGCCGCGTCGTCGCGCCGTCCGGTCGCCGAGCGGCCCGCGGCCGAGCTCGAGGTCGAGGGCTCCGAGCCGCTGCCCGAGGAGAGCCTCGTCGTCGCGGAGGTCGTCACGCCGCGGCAGCGGGTCCGGGTGCTCGGCCGACGCATCATCAGGTTCTGGCACTCGCTCGACAAGCTCCCGGGCCTGCTCTGGACCAAGCGCATCATCCTGCTGCCGATCGGTGAGCGGTTCGCCCTCATCTCCGTCGTCGCGGCCTTTTTCTCCGCCCGCGCGGCCCTGCTGGCCGTGCTGTCCTGGGGGTGCTTCGCCTTGTTCTACGGCCTCGTCGGCCGCTCGCTGCGGTCGGTGGCCCGATGAGCGGCATCACCTACGACGTCTACCGGGACGACGGCCCGCTCGCGCGCGGCCTCGGCCGGGCCGGCAGCGCGCTGCCGGACGTGCACGTCCTCGTGCCGGTGATCCTCGGCGTCCTGCCGCTCGCGGCCGTCGTCGCGTTCGCCGGGCCGGACCTGCCGGCCCGCGCGCTCGGGGCCACCCTCGGCTGGTACGTGCTCTGCGGCGGGATCGCCTCGCGGCTCACCACGGGGACGCTGAGCTGGCTCGCGCCGCCGATCATGCGGGCCGCCGAGTACCTCGTGATCCTGCGGATCGCGATGTGGGCGTCGGACGACGCGGCGCTGCCGGCGGCGTTCGCGCTGCTCAGCGCGCTGACGTTCCACCACTACGACAGCGTGTACCGGCTCCGGCACCAGCGGGTCGCCCCGCCGACCTGGCTGACCATGATCGCCGGGGGCTGGGAGCTGCGGCTCGTCGCGGCCTACGCCGTCGCGGTGGCCGGTGTCGTCGCCCAGGCGTACTACGTCGCCGCGGGCGCGTTCGCCCTGCTGTTCGTGACCGAGAGCGTCGCGAGCTGGGCCCGGTTCATCGCGTCCCAGCGGCGTGCGTCGCTGGTGCAGTCCGAGGACGAGGAGGAAGACGAATGATCGGCGTCGTTCTGGCGGCGGGCTGGGGCAGCCGGCTGGCTCCTCTCACCGAGGACCTGCCCAAGACCCTGCTGCCGGTGGCGGGGGACGACACGTCGATCCTCGACATCGCCCTGCACAACCTCGCGGAGGTCGAGCTCACCGACGTCCTCGTCGTCACCGGGTTCGCGCAGCACCGGATCGAGGAGCGCCTGGACACCCTCCAGTCGCGCCACGGGGTGAAGCTCACCCTCGTGCACAACGACAAGGCGCTCGTCTGGAACAACGCCTACTCGCTGTACTGCGCGCGGGAGGCGTTCGAGGAGGGCTGCCTCCTGCTCAACGGCGACACGGTGCACCCGAGCAGCGTCGAGCGCTCGCTGCTCGAGCACGAGCCGGTCGACCTGCTCCTCGCGCTCGACACGGTGAAGTCGCTCGCCGAGGAGGAGATGAAGGTCCACCTCGACGACGCGGGCCGGCTCCGGCAGATCAACAAGGCGCTCGACCCGGGCACCGCCGCCGGCGAGTACATCGGTGCGAGCCTCATCCGGCCCGCCGCCGGCGCCCGGCTCGCCGACGCCCTGCGCGCGACGTTCGAGCGCGACACGACGCTGTACTACGAGGACGGCTACCAGGAGTACGTCGACCGCGGCGGGGACATCCACGTCACGTCGATCGGTGAGGTGCCGTGGGTCGAGGTCGACAACCACGCCGACCTCGCCCGGGCCCGTGAGATCGCGTGCCTCTACTAGCCCGGATGGTCCCCAGCCCCGTGTCGGTCGAGATCCGGCGCGGGGCGGTCGCTGCGCTCGGGGACCTGCTCGCGGACTCACGGGTGTCCCGCCTCGGGCGGGTCGCCGTCGCGGTCGGCCGCGGCTACGGGGAGAAGATCATCCCGGCCGTCGGGCCGGTGCTGGAGAAGGCGGACATCTACCGCGTCGACGAGGGCAGCGTCGACGCCGCGCTCTCGCTCGGTGACGCGCTGCGGGCCGGTGGGTACGACGCCCTCGTCGGGATCGGCGGCGGCCGGACGCTGGACGTCGGCAAGTACGCGGCGGGGATGATCGGCCTGCCGTTCGTGTCCGTCGCGACGACGCTGACGCACGACGGGCTGGCGTCCCCGGTGGCCTCGCTCGAGCACAACGGGCGCAAGCACTCCTACGGCGTCGCGCTGCCGCTCGCCGTCGTCATCGACCTGGACTACGTGCGGCAGAGCCCGCGCAGCCAGCTCCTCGGCGGGATCGGCGACGTCGTGAGCAACCTCAACGCGCTCGCCGACTGGCGGCTCGCCCAGGTCGAGCACGGCGACCAGGTCGACGGGCTCGCCGCGGCGATGGCCCAGACCGCGGGCGAGGCGATCCTGCACCACCCCGGGACCCCCGAGGACGACGACTTCCTCACCTCGCTCGCGCAGGGCCTCGTCCTGTCCGGGCTGGCGATGTCGGTCGCGGGCACGTCCCGGCCGTGCAGCGGCTCCTGCCACGAGATCTGCCACGCCATCGACCAGAACTTCCCCGGCCGCTCGACGCACGGGCTCCAGGTCGCCGTCGGGGCGCTGTTCTCGTCGTGGCTGCGCGAGGACCCGGCCATCGGGGCCCTCGACGCCTGCCTGCGCCGGCACGGCGTCCCCCGGCTCCCGGCCGACATCGGGCTGACGACCGAGGAGTTCACCCGGGCCGTGCTCGACGGCCCCGGCACCCGGCCCGGCCGGTTCACCGTGCTGGAGCACCTCGACCTCGGCCCGGACGCCGCCCGCGAGCGGGTCGAGGAGTTCGTGACGCTGTTCGGCGCACAGGCCTAGGTGTACTCGGGCCGCAGGGTGCGCCGCACCTCGTTCGTCGCGACGAGGACGCCGGCCCGCCAGACCGAGCGCGGTGCGTCCTGCAGCCGGAGCACCTGCGGCCAGGTCGGCGCGGCGTAGAGCTGCAGGTCGGCCCGCGCCCCGGCGACGACGCCGTACTCCGCGCCGAGCCGCCACGCGGCCGCCGGCACGTCGGTGACCGCGGCGAGCGCCGTCCCCAGCTCGGCCGGGGTCGTCAGGTGCGCGGCGTGCGCGCTGACGAGCGCCACCTCGAGCATGCTGCCGCGACCGAACGGGTAGAACGCGTCGTCGACGCAGTCCTGCCCGAACGCGACCGGCACCCCGGCCGCCATCAGCTCACGGATCCGGGTCGTGCCGCGGCGGACGAGCCCGCGGTCGCCGCGGCCCTGGAGCACGAGGTTCGTCACGGGGTTGCTCGCGACGGTGATGCCGGCCCGTGCGCAGCCCGCGACGACCTCGTCCGCGTAGGCGTGGTCGGCGGCCGCGAGGGCGCACACGTGGCCGACGGTGACCCGGCCCTGCCAGCCACGGCGCTCGGTCTCCTCGACGACCGTCGCGAGCGTCCGGACGTCGCCGTCGTCGGTCTCGTCGACGTGCATGTCGACGTCCGCGTCGAACCGCTGCGCGAGGTCGAAGCAGAAGGCGACGTGCGCGCGGCGGGCGTCCTCGCCGTCCTCCCAGTGCGGCATGCCGCCGACGACGTCCGCGCCGTGCTCCATCGCCGCGACCATGAGGTCGGCCGCGCCGGGGTCGCGGGCGATGCCCTCCTGCGGGAAGGCGATCGTCACGACGTCGGCCACGTCGGCGCACGCGCGGGCCGCCGCCTGCACCCCGAGCAGCGGCGTGAGGCCGCCGATGGTGTCGACGTCGACGTGGCTGCGGATCCGGGTCGTGCCGTGCTGCACGTGCTGCTCGACGACCTCGACCGCCCGGGCCGCGACGGACTCCACGGTGTACGCCCGCTTCGCCTCGTGCGTCGCGGCGATCGCCCACGCGAGGTCGCCGGGGTTGGCGCTGCCGGGGTAGCGCCGACCGGTGTCGAGCCCGGGGCGGATCCCCGCCTTGTCGAGGTGCACGTGGGTGTCGACGAACGCCGGGAGCAGCAGGCCGCCGGCGGCGTCGAGCACCGACCCGTCGGGCAGGCCCGGCACACGGCAGGCACCGGGGCCGACGGCGGCGACCCGGCCGGCCTCGACGAGCACGTCGACCGGTGTGCCGTCGGCGAGGACGGCGTCCTCGATGCCCCAGCGGGCCGGTGCCGCGCCGGTCGGGCTGCCGTTCGGGGAGGTCCTGGAGGTCATGGTGGGTACTGTCGCGCACCCGCGGCCCGCCGCGACAGACTGTCGGGCAACCGGATCCGAGGAGCCGCCGTGTACGTGCCCGCCCACTTCGCCGCCGACGACGCGACGGTCCGCGACCTGCTCGACCACCACGGCGCGGCCGACCTCGTCACGGTCACCGGGGCCGGTCCGGTGGCGACCCTGCTGCCCTTCGTGCACGACCCGGACGACGGCCCGCACGGCGCGCTGCTCGGGCACGTCGCGCGGAACAACGAGCAGTGGCGGCTGCCCGTCGAGGGGGAGTCCCTCGTCATCGTCCGCGGCCCGGACGCCTACGTCTCGCCCGGCTGGTACGCGAGCAAGGCCGAGCACGGCCGGGTCGTCCCGACGTGGAACTACGTGACCGCCCACGTCTACGGCCGGGTCACGTGGCACGACGACCCGGCCTTCGTCGAGGACGTCGTCCGCCGGCTCACCGCCAAGCACGAGGGCGCCCTGGGCGGCCCGGCCCCGTGGAGCGTCGACGACGCCCCGCGGCCCTTCGTCGAGGGCCAGCTCCGGGCGGTCGTCGGGGTCCGGGTGGAGATCACCCGCGTCGAGGCGAAGGTCAAGCTGAGCCAGAACCGCCCCGCCGCCGACGTCGCCGGCGTGGTCGCCGGCCTCGCCGCCCGCGGCGACGAGGCGTCCGCGGACGCCGTCCGAGCCGCCAACGCCCACCGCTGATGCTCGCGGTGGGTACCGTTCCGGGGCCGCGGACGGCGCCGGAACGGTACGTGCGGTGAGCATGCGCGCGGTGGTGGTGCTGTTCGGGACCGGGGTCGTCGCCGGGGTCGTGTCCGTCGTCGTCTCGCTCGCGTCGGTGATCTCGTACCCGGCGCTGCTCGCCCTCGGGCTGCCGCCGGTCGCCGCGAACGTGACGAACACGGTCGCGCTGACCTTCACCGGTCTGGGGTCGACGCTCGGCTCCCGGCGCGAGCTCGTGGGGATGCGCGGCACGGTGCTGCGGCTCGCGGTGATGTCCACGCTCGGCGGGGCGACCGGCGCCGCGCTGCTCCTGCTGCTGCCCGTGAGGGCGTTCGAGCTCGTCGCGCCGGTGCTCGTCGCGGCGGCGTCGGTGCTGCTGTACCTGCAGCCCCGGCTGCGCGAGCGGCTCCGGCTGCACCCGCGGGGGATGACGCCGTGGACGCTCGCGGCGCTGTCGTGCGCCGCGGTCTACACCGGCTACTTCGGCGCGGCCGGCGGCATCCTCACGCTCGTCGTCCTCGGCTCGGTCCTCGACGTCCCGCTCGTGCGGCTCAACGCCGTGAAGAACGCCCTCGCCGGGTTCGCGAACGGCGTCGCGGCGCTCGGCTTCATCGCCTTCGGGCCGGTCGACTGGGGCGCGGTCGTCCCGCTCGCGGCGGGCTTCCTCGCGGGCGGTGCGCTCGGCCCGGCCGTCGCCCGCCGGCTCCCGGACGGCGTGCTGCGGGTCCTCGTCGCCGGCTGCGGGGTGTCGGTGGCCGCCGTCCTCGCCTGGCGCACCTACCGCTGACCGGTCGGCGTGCGGGTCGCGCAGCGCCGGGTGAGGCTGCCGTATGACGACAGCACGCGCGACGACGCGCCCCCGACGGTCCACGGCCCGCCCTGCTCCACGGCTCGGAGCCCGGCTCGTCACCGTGACCCTCGCCGTGGCGGCCACCGCCGCGGCCTCCGCCCTCGTGGCGGCCCCGGCGTCCGCCGCGGCGCCGACCACCCTCGCCGACCGTCCGTCCACGGCCTCCCACCACCGGGACGCCCGCGTCCTCGCGCTGCCCGCCGGGTTCCGCCCCGAGGGCGTCGAGGCCGGTCCCGGTGGCCGGCTCTTCGCCGGGTCGCTCGCCGACGGCCGGATCCAGGTGCTCGACCGCAGGACCGGCGAGAGCCGGGTGCTCCTGCCCGGGGTGACCGGACGTGCCCTGCGCGGGCTGCGCTACGACGGCCGCAGCGGTCTGCTCTGGGCGGTCGGCAACGACGGGCCGACCGGCATCGTCCTGACCGTCCGGGCCCGGACCGGCAGCGTCGAACGACGGATCGAGGTGCCCGGAGCGGTCTTCCTCAACGACCTCGACGTCACCCGCTCCGCGGTCTGGGTCACCGACTCGCGGGTCGACCGGCTGACCCGGATCGCCCTGCGCGGCAACGGCCGCCCGACGTCTGCGGCGCCGACGAACCTGACGATCAGCGGTGACTGGCCGACCCCGGACGGCAACCGGGCCAACGGGATCCGGGCGCTCGACCGGCGCACGCTGCTCGTCGTCAACAGCACCGGCGCGGTGCTGCGGACCGTCGACACCCGCAGCGGGGTCGCCACCGCGGTGCGGGTCACCGGCGCGACGCTGACCGGCGGCGACGGGCTCGTCGTCCGCGGCAGCACGCTCTACGTCGTGCGGGGCACGGGGCAGAACTCGGTGGCGCAGTTCCGGCTCACCGCGAAGGGCCACGGGAAGCACCGGTCGTGGACGGCGCGGCACGTCCGCGACCTCACCGACCCCGCGCTCGACGTGCCGTCGACGGCGACGCTCGCGGGCGGCCGGCTCTGGGCGGTCAACGCCCGCTTCGGCGTCGCCGACCCGGCCAGCGCCGCCTACCAGGTCGTGGGCCTCCCCCTCGGCCGCTGACGTCCCGACCGCCGGCACGACCCACGAACGACTCAGGCACCCGGCCGGTACGTCCCCGCGACCTCCACGAGGCTGCCGGGCGTACCGGGCGGGTGCCCGAGCGGCGTCCGGGGGTCCCG
>NZ_MWLL01000261.1 GCF_002198675.1 Kineosporia sp. R_H_3
GGGCGGCTCCCGGCAGGGCACCTTCGGCGTCACCGGCCGGGTCGTGCTCGGCGGCGAGGTGACGTGGAGCGGACCGGTCACCGCGACCTGCGACGTGAACTCCGACCAGCGCACCGTGGTCGCGACGCTGCCCGACGGGTACGTGCTCACGGTCGACACCAACGGCGCCCCGCAGTCGACGATCACCCTCGACGGCACCGCGGGGACCTGGGAGGCCGACTTCAACGGCGACGGCGGCTCCGTCGTGACGCTCACCCCGGGGCGGACCGTCCTGCGCGGTGCGCGGCTCGCCGGCGACGGCAGCACGGTGACGGTCGAGGCGAGCTTCACCTGCTGACGCCCCGGCATGGCAGGATGCGGGCCCGGGGAGGCGGACATGATCACGGGAAGACCCGGGCGGACGGCGGCGCGCGCCGCCGCGTCCGTCGCCGTCGTGCTCTCGGTGCTCGGGTCCGCCGGCTGCTCGCGCGAGCTCGAGGTGTCGATGTCGGACCCGCAGACCGTGACGGCCGGTCCGGTGGCCACCGCGACGGCGGAGCCGGCCGAGCAGACCCCCACGGACGACGCGGAAGCCCCGCCGTCCGACGAGCCGACGGTGGCGGAGGCCGCCGAGGCGGGCTCTCCCACGGCGGGCACGAAGAAGCCCGCCTGGGGCGGCGGGACCCGGGTGGGCACCTACCGGACCCGGGGCACCGTCACCGGTGACGACGGGACGGACCGGGAGATCCGTTCGGTGGCCGGCACGTGCGAGCTCGCCCACGACGTCCGGACCGTCACGGCCACCCTGGAGAAGGGCGCCGTGCTCGTCGTCCACGTCACCGGTCCGAACGTCGCGGAGATCACGCTCACCGTCGAGGGCGAGCCGACCCGCGCGGTCGAGTACGTCGGGGACGCGACGCCGGTCGTCACGCTGACCCCGCGGCGGACCGAGGTCCGTGCGGCCCTGCTCGTGCCGCCGGCCGGTTCCGACGCCCCGCCGGTCCGGATCGACGCGTCCTTCGACTGCTGACCGGGGCGGGTGCCAGGGCGTCCCCGCCCGCCGGTGCCGAGGGGGTGGGACCGGCGGGCGGGGACCTGCCGCCCGCCGGTCCGAGAGCGGACGGAGCGGTGCGGGCGGCGCGGGCGGGTCGGGGTACCCGCCCGGCGGGGGCCGCAGTGGTGGAAGCACAGGCGGCCCGGTCGGGGGTCAGGGCTGCCGGAAGTCCGCGGTCTCCCAGATCCGCTGGTCCAGGTAGCCCTTGACGCGGGTGATGTAGCC
The DNA here is from genome assembly GCF_002198675.1 of Kineosporia sp. R_H_3. Classification (GTDB taxonomy): domain Bacteria; phylum Actinomycetota; class Actinomycetes; order Actinomycetales; family Kineosporiaceae; genus R-H-3. Next base: position 1,259 of record NZ_MWLL01000261.1, read on the forward strand.
CTCGGCGGCCGCCGTGTGCCACCGGCCGGAGAACCAGACCCCGGCGCAGCCCCACGCGTCGCCCGCGGCGTACTGCGAGCCGCGCTCGACGTCGTTGAGCCAGGTCAGCTCGCCCACGTAGCAGCTGCGCCAGGAGGAGTACGCCCAGTCGGCGTTGAAGGCGGTGGAGCTGATCGCGTCCGGGAACGCCGCCTGGTTGTAGGGGTAGCGCACCTGGAGCAGGCCCCAGCTCTCGGGGCACGTGCCGGCCGTGCCGTCGACGCCGATGCCGTGGCCGGGGGCACAGCGGGCGGGGTCGGAGCCGAGGTCGCCCTTGGTGTCCGTCCGCCACCAGCTCTCGATCGCGGCCTGGGCCTTGACGAAGTCCTCGTCGACGCCCCACTTGCAGGCGGTCCAGCGCAGGATCTGCTCCGTCGTGCCCGTGAAGGCGCCGTCGACGCGGGCCCGCAGCCCGGTCGCGCCGGCCACCGGGCGGCCCTGGGTGGCGTTCGCGGTGCGGTTGACGCCCTTCACCTCGGCGGGTGCCGGCACGGCGCGCACCCACGCGGCGCACTGCGCGCTGCTCGGCAGCGCGCCGCCCGGTGCGACGAGCGAGAAGTGCGCGGGGGCGGTGCCGCCGGTCGGTGCGGTCGTCGTCGCGGTCGGCGACGGCGGGGCGGGGGCCGTGCTCGTCGGGGTCGTCGGAGCGGGGGACGCCGTCGGGCCCGTCGCCGTGGGCGTGCCGGCGGTCGCCGTCGCCGTCGGTGCGGGAGGTGTCGTCGGGGCCGGAGTGGTCGGGGCGGGCGCCGGGGCCCCGCCGACGGTCACCCGGGCGGCGTCGCCGTTCCAGGCGAGCAGCGGCGTCCAGTTGGTGCCGAAGACGCCGACGCGGAGCTGGTAGGTGCCGGCCCGGGCGGTCGCGGGAAGTCGCACCGTCGTCGACCAGGTGCGGGTCCGGCCCGCCGTGAGCGCCTGGGACGTCCAGAACTTCTGGGCGGTCCGCGCACCGTCGGGGCCGTACAGCTCGACGTCGACGAGCACGGTCCGGGCCGCCGAGCTGCGCACCTTCGTCGTCAGGGTGAGCGTCGAGCCGGGGGTGGCCGCCGTCGGCGTGGCGGAGCCGGAGACCCGGACCCCGTTCGACGTCACGACTGCCGCGTCGCCGTTCGTCGCGAGTGCGGCGACGGCCACCCCGGCGACGAGGACGGGTGCCGCGCCGAGCGCGACGAGCCGGCGGCGGGTGCGGCGCCGCGGGCGTTGCTTCAGGGCCTGGGTCGTCGAGGTCTCCACGCGGGGTCCGTCGCGCGGGAGGCCAGATCGGTTTCCCGACATCGCCGGATTTCTCGGTCAGCCCGCCCGCACGCGGTAGGAGGTCGTCACGAGCGCGGCCGTTCCCGTGCTCACGTCGGCGCCGGCCACGAGGCCGGACACGACCAGGCGCCCGTCGAGACCGAACCCCTCGAGCAGACGCAGGGCGCCGACGAGGTCGAGGTCGACGTCGACCTCCCGGCGGTCCGCGGCCGTGGTGGACGTCAGGGTCCAGATCGGCCCCGCCCGGGTCACGTCGAACGTGCCCGCCCCGGGCAGCCGGACCCTCCCGAGCATGGCGTCTCGGGGCGGTCGGGCGATCCCGAACGTCGACAGGACGACGTGCACCTCGGCGTCCGGCACGTCCTCGGGACCGGCCGGCGTGCCTGCGTGCAGCGTGAGGATCGTGCTGACGTCGGCCCGCCCGGGGTCGGACCCCTCGACGCGGTAGCGCCAGGCGGTCCGCAGCGTGCTGCCGGGGCCGGGCCGGACGGGGAACGCGTCGTCGGTCACCCCCCAGTCCCAGTGCCAGCCGCGCACGACGCTCGGGTACGCCTTGACGGTGCCCTCGCCGCCCGACCACGTCCAGCGGGCGGTCCACCCGGTCGCGTCGCCCGGGGCGCCGGTGAGCCGCACGCACTGCCGCCCGGTGCCGGCCTCCGCGTTCCACTGGTTGTTCGCGACGACGTAGGGCCCGTCGACGAGCCGCGCCCCGACGTCGCAGCGGTCCCTGCCGCCGGCCGCGGAACCGGTCGTCGCCGGCCCGGGGGACCGGGTCGTCGGCGCGCCCGGCCGGGGCATGGCACGGTGGGTCCGCGGTGTCGCGTCGGCGCTCGTCGCGACGGCGTCGGGCAGCGGGGCCGTCGGCACCGCCGAGGTCGTCGGGGCGGCCGTGCGCGCCGGTCCGGTCGTGGCGGCGGACGCGGCGGGGGTGCCCGGGTCGGGCCCGCCGCTCACCGGCACGCCGCCGGTGCCGAGGGCGAACGCCGTCACGGCGCAGGCGGCGGCGACCGCCCAGGCCGTGGGCTGCACCCAGCCCCGGCGGGGCCCGGGGACGCCCGGGCCGGGCGGGCGGCGGCCCTCCTGCCCGGCCCGGCCGCTCTCGAACCGGGCCCGCATCCGGGCCCGGTCCGGGGTGTGCTCGCGGGCGGCGCGGGCGATCAGGTCCCGCAGGTCGTCGTCGGTCATCGGGGCCTCCCGCCGAGCAGCCCGCGCAGCTGCGCGGCCGCCTTCGACGTCTGGCTCTTGACGGTCCCCGGGCTGATCTGCAGCGTCCGGGCGACCTCCTCCTCGGACAGGTCCAGGCCGTAGCGCAGGACGATGCACGCCCGGCGCCGCGGCGGCAGCGCGCGCAGCGCCTCGCGGACGTCGAGCACGTCAGCGGTCGTGAGGTCCGGCGCGTCCTCGTCGTCGGCGGCGACGAGCATCGGCATGAGACGCCGCTCGTGGATCGTGCGGCGCACCCGGCTCGTCCCGATGTTGACGACCATCCGGCGCACGTACGCGATGGGGGAGTCCGCGGCGCAGACCCGGTCCCACTGCGTCCACGTCGCGAGGAGCGCGTCGGCCGCGACCTCGTCGGCGGTCCCGGAGCTCCCGGTGACGAGGTAGGCCAGCCGCGACAGCTCGGCGTGGTGCGTCTCGAAGAACGCCTCGAACGCCGCGGCGACCGCCGGGCGCGCGTCCGTCACGGCGCCGTCGGGCCGGCCCGGCGCCCCGTCGGGAGACGGCGTCCGGGCAGGCGCCTGCGACGGGGCGGGTGCGGCCACACCCTTCTGTCGTGCGGGCGGCGCGACAGGTTGCCCGCCTTCTCCCGCAGTTTCCTGCCGTGGCCGTCCGCACCGCGGACGGCCGCCGCCGTCAGTGCCCGAGCATCGGCGCGAGCAGCCGCGCGGCGAGCGAGCCGCGCTTCGTGAGCCGCTCCTCGCCGTCCGCCAGGCTCATCGTGCGCAGCCCGGCGTTGACCTCGAGCCAGCGCAGCGGCTCCGGCTCCCAGCGCGGCGAGCGGTGCCCGACCCAGGGCAGCCGGGTGAGCTCCGTCGTGCGCCCCGTGAGCAGGTCGGCGAGCGTGCGGCCGGCGAGGTTCGCCGTCCCGACGCCGTCGCCGACGTAGCCGCCCGCCCAGGCGACGCCGGAGAGCCGGTCGAGCCCGACGCTCGCGTGCCAGTCGCGGGCGATCGCGAGCGGCCCGCCCCAGGCGTGGGTGAAGGCGTGCCCGCGGATCGCGGGGAACAGGTCGGCGACGGCGGCGCGCAGGCCGGCGAACACCTCCGGCTCGCGGTCGAACTCCGGCTCGATCCGGGAGCCGCGGTGGTACGGCGCCCCGCGCCCGCCGAAGACGAGCCGGTCGTCGGCGGTGCGCTGGCCGTAGACGATGAGGTGCCGGTGGTCGGAGAAGGTCTCGCCCTTCGCCAGGCCGGCACCGGCCCAGAACGACGCGGGCAGCGGCTCGGTCGCGACGACGAGCGAGTAGACCGGGATGACGTCGCGCGCCGAGCCGGGAAGGGTCGCCGTCCAGGCCTCGGTGGCCCGGACGACGTACCGCGCCCGGACGGTGCCGCGCGAGGTGACCACCCGTGGGCCGGAGGCGTTGTCCCGCAGCGGGTTCGCGCCGGCGCGGGCGGGGACCGTACCGGGTTCGATCCGCATCGCGCGGGTGCGCTCGACGATCCGGCCGCCGCGGCGCTCGACCGCACGGGCCAGGCCCCGCACGAGCCGGGCGGGGTGGATCCGCGCGCAGTGCGGGACGTACGTGCCCCCGAGCACGCCGGTCGCCCCGACGTGCGCCAGCGCCTCCTCGCGGGAGAGCATCTCGACGCCGTCGACACCGTCGAACTGCGCGTCCTCCGCGACCTCGGCGCGGGCCCGCCCGAGCTGGACCTCGGTGCGGGCCAGCCGGACCGTGCCGCCCGGCGCCCAGTGGCAGTCGACGTCCTCGGCCCGTGCGGCCCGCCCGACCTCGGTGACGGTGTCGTTCATGGCCCGGCGCATCGCGAGCGCCGCGTCCCGGCCGTGCCGGCGGGCCAGCGACGAGGACGACGCGGGGAACAGCGCCGAGCACCAGCCGCCGTTGCGGCCGCTCGCGCCGAACCCGGCGACCTCCGCCTCGACGACGAGCACCGAGAGCGAGGGCTCCGCGAGGAGCAGGTAGTACGCCGTCCACAGACCGGTGTAGCCGCCGCCGACGACGCACACGTCGACGTCGGCGTCCCCGTCGAGCCCCGGGCGCGGGGCGAGGTCGTCGTCACCGGACGCGGCGAGCGTGTCGTGCCACAGGGACAGCGCGCGGTAGCCCGCGCTCGTCGGGGTGGTCATCGCAGAACCCTTCCAGGACAACGGTTCGGACGTCGTTCGGGTGGGCGCCCTCGTCAGGTGCGACCCTGCGGCCAGTCGGCGATCTGCGCGGGCACCGGGTACGGCGCGGCGAGGTCGGGGGCGTCGACGGGCTCGCCCCACGTGTGGTGCAGCGGCACGATGCCCGCCCACGTCTGCCGGTCGAGGTCGGCCGGGTCGTCCTCGGGGCCGCCCTTCGCCGAGACCTTGAGCGACCACTCCTCGAGCGGCAGCGCGAGCACCGACGTCGCCGCACTCTCCTTGCGGGTCGGTGTCCGCTGCTCCGTGAGCCCCGGGAGCAGGTGCTCGGACAGGACGGCGAGCGCCCGCTCCTTGTCCTCCCCGACGAGCTCGGTGCACCGGCCGAGGACCATCGCGCTGCGGTAGTTCATGGACGACTCGAACTGGCTGCGCGCGACGACCACCCCGTCGAGGATCGTCACCGTCGCGCACGTCGGCGCCCCGGCCGCGAGCGCCCGGAACGCCCGGGACGCCGTCGACCCGTGGACGAGCAGCCGGTCGCCGTCCCGCGCCATGCCGACGGGGACCACGTACGGCTGCACGGCACCCTCCGCCGACGTCTCGACGACCGCGAGGTGCGCGACGAGCGCGCAGTCGAGGAGGGCGTCGAGCGCCGCCCGGTCGCGCACCTGCTTCTGCGGTGCGCGCCGGACGTCGGTGCGTGCACGGCCGCGCCGGTCGGTCACAGCCGCGACCACGCCTCCGTCAGCACCGAGCGGAGGATGCCCTCGATGTCGTCGAACTCCTTCTGGCCGATGATGACCGGCGGCGCGAGCTGGATGACGGGGTCGCCGCGGTCGTCGGCCCGGCAGTAGAGGCCGGCGTCGAAGAGCGCCTTCGAGAGGAAGCCGCGCAGGAGCCGCTCGCTCTCGTCGTCGTCGAACGTCTCGCGGGTCGTCTTGTCCTTGACGAGCTCGATCCCGTAGAAGAAGCCCTCGCCGCGGACGTCGCCGACGATCGGCAGGTCGGTGAGCTTCTCCAGCGTCGCCCGGAAGTTCGGCCCCTCGGTGCGGACGTGGGTGTAGAGGTCCTCGCGGTCGAAGATGTCGAGGTTCGCCATCGCCACCGCGGCCGACACCGGGTGCCCGCCGAAGGTGTACCCGTGCGGGAAGTACGTCGTCCCGTGCCGGAACGGCTCGAAGACGCGGTCGCTGGCGATCATCGCGCCGATGGGGGAGTAACCGCTCGTCATGCCCTTGGCGCAGGTGATCATGTCGGGCTTGATGGCGAGGTCCTCGGACGCGAACATGCCGCCGATCCGGCCGAAGGCGCAGATCGTCTCGTCGGCGACGAGCAGGACGTCGTACTGGTCGCAGATCTCCCGGACCCGGTCGAAGTACCCCGGCGGCGGCGGGAAGCAGCCGCCGGAGTTCTGCACCGGCTCGAGGAAGACGGCCGCGACGGTGTCGGGGCCCTCGAACTCGATCGCCTCGGCGATCCGGTTCGCGGCCCACAGGCCGAACGCCTTCGGGTCGTCGCGGTGCTGCTCGTCGGCGCGGTAGATGTTCGTGTTCGGGACCTTGAGGCCGCCGGGCACGAGGGGCTCGAACATCTCCTTGGCGGCGGGGATGCCGGTGATGGACAGGGCCCCCTGTGGGGTGCCGTGGTAGGCCACGTTGCGCGAGACGACCTTGTGCTTCAGCGGCTTGCCGACGAGCTTCCAGTACTGCTTCGCGAGCTTCCACGCGGTCTCGACCGCCTCGCCGCCACCGGTCGTGAAGAAGACCCGGTTGAGGTCGCCGGGCGCCGAGGCCGCGAGCCGCTCGGCGAGCTCGATGGCCCGCGGGTGCGCGTAGGACCACAGCGGGAAGAACGCGAGCTCGCGCGCCTGCATCGCGGCGGCGTCCGCGAGCTCCTGGCGGCCGTGGCCGACCTGCACGGTGAACAGGCCCGCGAGGCCGTCGAGGTAGCGCCGTCCCTGGTCGTCCCAGATGTAGGCGCCCTCGCCGCGGACGATGACCGGCACGTGCCCGGCACCGCTCTCGTACGTCGAGTGCCGGGTGAAGTGCATCCAGAGGTGGTCCCGGGCCTTGTCGGCAAGGGTGTCCTTGCCGGGCTCGGAGAACGCCTGCGGGCTGATGGTCATCGGGTACCCCAGTTGTAGAGCTGTTTGCGCAGCTTCAGGTAGACGAACGTCTCGGTGGACTCGACCCCGGGAAGGGTCCGGATCTTCTGCGTGAGGAGCTCGAGCAGGTGGTCGTCGTCCTCGCAGACGACCTCGACCATGACGTCGAACGAGCCCGCCGTGACGACGACGTACTCGATCTCCGGCAGCTCGGCGAGCCGGTCGGCGACCGCGACCATGTCGCCCGACACCTTGAGGCCGATCATCGCCTGGCGGGCGAAGCCGACCTGGAGAGGGTCGGTGACGGCGACGATCTGCATGACGCCGCTGTCGAGCAGACGCTGGACGCGCTGCCGGACGGCTGCCTCGGACAGGCCGACGGCCTTGCCGATCGTCGCGTAGGCGCGGCGGCCGTCCTCCTGCAGCTGCTCGATGATCCGCTTGGACGTCTCGTCGAGGAGGGCATGGAGGGATCGGGGCCGCGAAGGGCGGTTCACCACGTCCAGATCCTGACGGGTCCAACGTCCCTGGTGCAAGTGATTCCGTCGTCGCGATGGTTTCTGGACACTGAATCTTCAGTTTGGCGGCCTCGGGGCTGTCGAAACCGGTGCCTGCTGGTTAGAGTCGCCCTGAGGCGGTCCTGCCCTTGCGGAGCCGCGCGAACCCCAGCGACCTCCTTCGGAAGGGAAGTCCCGTGAGCGAGTCCGTCAAGCGCGTCGTGCGCAACGTCATCAACGGCGAGTCCGTCGACGCGGTCGACGGCCGGACGACCGACCTCGTCGACCCGTCGACGGGCGAGGTGTTCGGCACCGCCCCGCTGAGCGGCGCCGAGGACGTCGACCGCGCCTACCGGGCGGCCGCGGCGGCCTTCGAGACCTGGCGCGACAGCACCCCGTCGGAGCGCCAGCGCGCGCTGCTGAAGATCGCGGACGTCATCGAGGCGAACGCCGAGGAGCTCGTCGCCCTCGAGTCGCAGAACACCGGCAAGCCGATCGCGGTGACCACGGCGGAGGAGATCCCGCCGATGGTCGACCAGATCCGCTTCTTCGCGGGCGCCGCGCGGGTGCTCGAGGGCCGGTCCGCGGGCGAGTACATGAGCGGCTTCACGTCGATGATCCGGCGCGAGCCGATCGGCGTCGTCGGCCAGGTCGCGCCGTGGAACTACCCGATGATGATGGCGGTCTGGAAGTTCGCCCCGGCGATCGCCGCCGGCAACGCCGTCGTCCTCAAGCCGTCGGACACGACCCCGGTCTCCACGACCCGGATCGCCGAGCTCGTCGCCGAGGCCGACATCCTGCCCCCTGGCGTCTTCAACGTCATCGCCGGTGACCGCGACACCGGCCGGGCGCTCGTCGAGCACCCCACGCCGTCCATGGTCGCCATCACCGGCTCGGTCCGGGCCGGCATGCAGGTCGCCGAGTCGGCGTCCAGGGACCTCAAGCGCGTGCACCTCGAGCTCGGCGGCAAGGCCCCGGTCGTCGTCTTCGACGACGCGGACGTCGAGGCCGCGGCCGAGTGGCTCGCCGTCGCCGGCTACTTCAACGCCGGCCAGGACTGCACCGCCGCGACCCGGGTGCTCGTCGGCCCGAAGGTCTACGACAGCTTCGTCGCGGCCCTCGCCGAGCAGGCCAAGGGCACGAAGACGACGTTCGAGGGCGGCCCGACCGACGAGGACGCGCTCGTCCCGCCGGTGAACAACGTCAACCAGATGAACCAGGTGCTCGGCTTCCTGGACCGGGTGCCCGGCCATGCCGAGGTCGTCGCGGGCGGTGCCCGGCAGGGCGACCGCGGCTTCTACGTCGCCCCGACCGTCGTCGCGAACCTGCTCCAGGACGACGAGATGGTCCAGAACGAGATCTTCGGCCCGGTCATGACGATCCAGCGGTTCACCGACGAGGACGAGGCCCTGAAGTGGGCCAACGGCGTCAAGTACGGGCTGGCGTCCTCGGTGTGGACCAAGGACTTCGGCCGCGCGATGCGGATGGCCCGCCGCCTCGACTTCGGCTGCGTCTGGATCAACACCCACATCCCGCTCGTCGCCGAGATGCCGCACGGCGGCTTCAAGCACTCCGGCTACGGCAAGGACCTGTCGATGTACGGCTTCGAGGACTACACGCGCGTCAAGCACGTCATGGCCGCCCTGGACTGAGGCGTCCCACCACCTGCGCTCATGCTCGCGCCCCGTACCGGGAACAGCGCCCACGTCGGGCCGGAACGGTACGGGGCGCGAGCACGAGCAGGGGAGTCAGCGGGTGTCGTGGGCCAGCAGGGCCACGTGCAGGGACGTGCACGTCTCGACGTCGTCGAGGTCGGCGCGCAGGACCTGCTCGACCTTCGCGAGGCGGTCGTAGAACGCCGGGCGTGACAGGTGGGCGCGCTGGGCCGCGACGGACTTGTTCCGGCCCGCGGCGAGGTACGTGCGCAGGGTGCCGGTGAGGTCGTCGCCGGTCGCCGCGTCGTGGGCGAGCAGGGCGCCGATCTCGCGCTCGGTGAAGGTGTGCACGCGCGGGTCGTCGCGCAGCAGCTGGAGCAGGCCGCGCAGCCGCAGGTCCGGCAGCCGCAGGAACGGTGCGGTCGTCGACAGGTGCGCCGCGGCGTCCGCGACCTGACCGGCCTCGACGAGCGAGCGGCGGGCGTCCCGCGGGCCGCCGACGACCGAGCCCGCGGCGACGACGAGCCGGTCGGCGTCGACGTGCGGCAGCCGGCCCTTGACGCTGCGCCGCACCTCGTCGGCGAGCAGCGGCAGCACGTCGACGTCGCGCTGGCGCGGGGACAGCGCCGCGAGGACGCCGATCCCGCGGTCGTCGAGGGCGCCGACGAGGGCCGCGACGCCGGCCGCGCGGGCCGCGTGCGCGACGCACTCGCCGAGGTCGCGCAGCCGGGCCTGGCCCTCGAGGCCGCCGGTGGGGGAGCCGGGCGGGCTCCACGGCCGGACGACGACCCCGAGCAGCCGGCGGCCCTCCAGCGGGACGCCGAGCGCGCGGGCCCGCAGGACGACGTCCGCGTCCGGCTCGGTGTGCGCGAGGAGGGCGGCGAGCAGGCTGCGGTGGGTCTGCCGCTCGAGGCCCTCGAGGTCGCGGGCGAGCAGCCGGTTCAGGGCGAGCGTCGCGGCCGCGCGCTCGACGAGGAGGACGTCGAGCGGCTCGGGCGGCTCCGGCCGCACGAGGAGCAACCGCCCCCAGTCGTGGCCGCGGGCGCCGACGGTCGTCACGAGCAGCCCGGCGTCGGCGTCCCAGCCGGTCCGGCCCTCCGGGCGGGCCTGCCGGGAGCGGGACTCCCAGCGGTCGAGCAGCCGGCCGGGGTCGCCGCCCGCCGCGTCGTGGGCGAGCACCTGGTGGGCGAGGTTCTCCAGGACGACGGGCGTGCGGGCGAGCCGGGCGACGAGCCGCAGCACGTGCTCGGGCTCGGCACCCTCGACGGACATCTCCGTGAACGCCTCGTGGACCGCCTGCGTCGCGCGCATGAGCGCGATCTGGGCGTCCAGGACGAGGGCGTGCACCGCCTCCGTCACCTCGACGAAGGCGACCTCGCGGGGCAGTTCGACGAGGACGAGCCCGAGCTGCTCCGCCTGCGTGACCATCGCCGCCGGCAGTCGGCCGACGAAGGCGCGGCCGAGCTCGACGACGAGGCCCGCGACCGGGACGTCGGCGAGCGCCCGGAGGAACGCCGCCCGGCCCGCCGGGTCGGTCGGCAGCCCGATGCCGGTCGTCAGGACGAGCTCGCCGCCGCGCAGCAGGGTGGGGATCTCCGGGATCTCCGCGACGTGCGCCCACCGCACGGGGGTGTCGAGCCGGGACGCCCCGGCGACGACGCGCGGGCCGCCGGCGGCGAGGGCCTGCAGGGCCAGGACATCGGCCATGGTCGGCGCCACAGCACCTCCGGACGACGGGCGGGCGGGGATTCGGTAACGCTAGGCCATCGGCGATGAGCAGCGAGTCAATACGTCGGTGGCAGCGCCCGGATTCTGCTGTCCACGCTACTCGACAGCGCTCCCATGTAACGGATTCGTTGCTTCGTGCCGCTGCCACGACGAAAAGCGCGAACGGCGGTTGAGGCGGCGCCCGCAGCCGTGCGAGTATCCGGACGTGAGAGGTCTGCCCGATAGGTCACTCAGCGTCAGCCCTGCCGCACCGCATGATCACGAA
>NZ_MWLL01000262.1 GCF_002198675.1 Kineosporia sp. R_H_3
TTCGACCCGCGTCGGCACGCCGGCTTCGCCGAGCCAGCCCCGCGTGGGAGGGTCGCCCGACCGTGCGCGTCGCGACGATCCCCGGCCGCGGGCTCTACGCCCGGCACCTCGGCCATCCCGAAGGGGTCGACTCGGTGCACCGGACGACGGTCGGCCCGCCGGGAGCCGCCCGGCCGCGCGCGAGCTTCGACCGGCGCTGGGTCGCCGAGTGCGCCGCCGACGTCGACGTCGTCCACGTCCTGGGCCTGCCGTCGACCGCCGACCCGGCCGAGGTCGCGGCGACGGCCGACGCCGTCCGGGCGACCGGGACGCCGCTCGTCGTCACCGGCTACCACCTCAGCGACCCGACCGGCACCGACGCCGCCGGCCACGACGCCCGGATGGACGCCCTCGTGCCCCGGGCGGACGCCGTCGTCACGCTCACCGACTCGGCGGCCGAGGAGATGCGCCGGCGCTGGGACGTCGAGGCGCTCGTGCTGCCGCACCCGCACGCGGTCGACTTCGTCCGGATGCGCCAGCCCCGCCCGCAGTTCCGCGGCGACCGGCTGCTCGTCGGCCTGCACCTCGCGGCGCTGCGGCTGCCCGTCGACCCGGTGCTCTTCGTCGACGCGCTGACCCGGGCGGTGCACGGCGTCGACACCGCGATGCTCGTCGTCCACCTCCACGAGACGGTCGTCGACAGCGGCTCGAACGCCTACGCCCCCGAGCAGGTCCGTGAGATCGAGGCCCTCGTCGCGGGGGTCGGGGGCGCGGTCCGGGTGCACCGCCCGTTCACCGAGCCCCGGCTGTGGGACCACCTCTTCTCCCTCGACGTCTCGGTCGTCCCCGGGCTGTACGGCTCGCACTCGGTGTGGCCGGAGGCCTGCACCGACCTCGGGACGACGCCGCTGCTGCCCGCGGGGACGCACGCCGCGCAGCAGCGGCCCTGCCTCACGTACGAGGGGGCGAGCGGCGCGGACGGCGACGTCGACGCGCTCGCCGACTCGCTCGGCAAGGCGTTGTGGACCGCCCGCGAGCAGGGCAACGTCTGGCGCTCGGACCCCGAGCAGCGCTGGGCGGAGCGGGTGCGCGGCGCGGAGTCGCTGCGCGGGGTCTACGAGCGGCTCCTCGGGTGGGACCGGTGGTGACGCCCGTCCCGCCGGTCCGGGGTCCCGTGCCGGCCGCGGTCCGGGCCGGGCGCGCGACGCTCGCCGGCCGGGCGCCGGGCCTGCTCTGGCGACCGGGTCCGCCGCGGGCCGAACGGGCCGGGTCGCCGGCGACGTTCTCGCCGCCCGCCCGGCGCAGGGTGCATCCGGAACGGCCCGTCACGGCGAATGGTCAGCAGGCGTAGTTCTCCGGTGGCGGGCAGGCCACATCCTTGTGAGCATGTGACCAGCACGCGCGGGAGGCGCCCCCGACGACATCTGCCGCAGACGGGAGGACCGACGTGGACGGAGTCACGGTCACACGGATCGGCACCCAGGTCGTCGTCCGGCTGTCCGGCGCCGTCGACGAGTCCCGCCGCGAACGGCTGTCCACGGCGGTCGACGAGGTCGCCCGGCTCGCGCTCCAGCGGGTCGTCGTCGACCTCGACGACGTGACGTCGGTCGAGGGCGCCGGCATCGACTTCATCGTCACGCTGCACACCCGCTGGCGCGTCAAGCTGCTCAACACCCCGGCCTCGGTCCGGGACCGGCTCCCCCGCCAGGGGCGTGCCGCCGCGACCACCGGCGCCGCAGCGGCGCCGGGGGCCGACGCCGACCCCGCGTAGCCGGCCTCAGGCCGTGCGGGCCTGCTCGCCGTCCGCGCCGATGTTGACGAGCACGTTGTCGATGAGGCGGGTCGTCCCGACCCGGGCCGCCACGGCCAGCAGAGCCTCGCCCCGGTACCACTCCGGGACGTCCTCGAGCGTCATCGGGTGCACGAGCACGAGGTAGTCGACGAGGCACAGCGGCTCGCGGACGAGCACGTCCCGCGCCGCCCGGCGGACGGCGCTCGCCCCCTCGGGCGCGTGCGACTCCCCGGCGCGCAGGGCCGTCGGCAGCACGAGGGCCACCTCGCGGTCGAGCGGCGTGAGGTAGGTGTTGCGGCTGCTCATGGCCAGGCCGTCCGGCTCCCGGACGGTCGGGACCGCGACGACCTCGCAGCCGAAGTCGAGGTCCCGGACCATCCGCCGGATGAGCAGCAGCTGCTGGGCGTCCTTCTGGCCGAAGTACGCCCGGTCGGGCCGGATGAGGTGGAGCAGCTTCGCGACGACCGTGAGGACGCCGTCGAAGTGGCCCGGGCGGCTCTTGCCCTCGAGCAGGTCGCCGAGCCGTCCGGCGCTCACGCGCACGCCCGGGTCGCCGTCCGGGTAGACGACGTCCGGCCCCGGCGCGAAGACGACGTCGACCCCCTCGGCCGTGCACAGCTCGAGGTCGGCGTCGAAGGTCCGCGGGTACTTCGCGAGGTCCTCGTTGCGCCCGAACTGCAGGGGGTTGAGGAAGATCGTCATGACGACGTGGTCGGCCTCCTTGCGCGCCTGGCGCACGAGGGAGGCGTGGCCGTCGTGGAGGGCGCCCATGGTCATGACGACCGCGACCGTGCCCGTCAGGGCGGCGCGGGCGGCCTCGAGCTCGGGCCGGGTCCGCACGACGACGGGCGGACGGGGGGAGTCGTTCACGCCGCGCACGCTACCGCTCCGCCGCGGGGCGACGACCGGGGCGGGCTGTGAGCGAACCCACCCGGAGCAGCCTCGACGGCCGCCGGTCGCGGGCTCAGACGTCCCAGCGCACGACGACGCGGTCGGCCTTGCGGAACACGAGCCCCGCGGGCGCGGTCGAGGCCCCGGCGTCGAGCCGCACGCCCGGCAGGTCGAGCAGCACCTCGAGCGCGATCGCGGCCTGGGCGCGGGCCAGCCCGGCGGCGACGCAGACATGGGGGCCGCGGGCGAACGCCAGGTGCAGCCGGGCGTTCGGCCGGGCCGGGTCGTACCGGTCGGGGTCGGGGAAGACGGCCGGGTCCCGGTTGGCGGCGCCGATCGAGGCGACGACGAGGTCGCCGGCCGGGATCCTGACCCCGGCGAGGACGACGTCCCGCGTCGTGTACCGGTCGACCCGGGCCGCGGCCGGCTCGAGCCGCAACGACTCCTCGACGGCGTTCTCGAGCCCGGACCTCTTGACCTGCAACGGGTCCGGGGCCGACAGGACGTGCAGGACGGCGTTCGCGACCATCCCCTCGACGGTCTCGATGCCGCCGAACATGAGCACCGCGGCGTTGGCCGCGACCTCGGCGGCGTCGAGCCCGTACGGGGGCCGGGCCGCCGCGGCGAGCATGCCTGCCGCCGCCGGGTCCTCGACCGTGCGCCGGACGTGGGCCGCGAGGTCGGTGGCCGCGCGCGCCCCGGCCGCGCCCGCGGGCTCCCCGGCGCTCAGCGCCGACACCGCGGCGACGATCGCCGCGTACCAGTCGAGGACGACGCGCGCGTCGACGCCGGTCAGCCCGAGGATCCCCGTGACGACGCCCGCCGCGAGCGGGCCGGCGAGGCCGCGCCGCACCTCGACCCGGCCGTCGGCACGGACCGCGGCGACGAGCGCCTCGGCGAGCTCCCGGGTCGCCGGCGCGTACTGCGACGCCACGAGCGACGGCCGGAACCCGGCGGCGAACGGCCGCCGGTGCCGGGTGTGCTCGTCGCCGTCGAGGGAGAGCATGCTCGGGCCGACGACCGCCGCCGTCGTGAACCGCGGGTCGTCGACGGTGAAGGCGACCGGGTCGTCGAGCACCTCGACGACGGCGTCCCGGCTCGTGACGAGCCAGCCGCCGAGCGCGGGCACCCAGCACACCGGCGCCCGCTCGCGCAGCGCGGCGAGCACCGGGTACGGGTCGGACGTCAGCTCCTCGAGCGTGACGTCCGACCCGTCACGGGAGCGGTCACGGGGCGTCGGTCACCGTCCCGGTGAGGTCGGCGCCGGCAGGCAGGCCCGGCGTCCCGGGGTAGCCGGGGAACAGCTCGTCCGGTGCCGGCACCCGCAGCGACACCTGCTCGGTGCCCTCGACCGTGGCGTCGGCCGCGAGCGGGATCTCGGCCGTCCCCGTCGTCGCGCCGGGCTCGACGAACGCGCCGAGGAACAGGCCGAGCTCCGAGAGCGGCACCGGCGGTACCGGCCTGGCGTCCAGCCCGGTCTGGGCGAGCAGCCAGTCCTCGGGGACGTCGTCCGAGTCGAGCTCGCGACCTGGCGCAGCGACCGGCTGGACCAGCATGTCGACCGAGACGAACCGGTTGCTCGGGGCCGAGAGCGTGACGGTCCAGACGAGGGAGGTGCCCTCGACGGCCGTGGCCGTCGGGGTGATCGTCACGTCGGGCGACGGGTCGTCGTCGGCGATCGCGAGCCCGCCGATCCAGTCGCCGCCGACCGCGTTGCGCACCCCGCGCGCGAAGACCGGCACCTGGAGCAGGTCCTCGTCGTCGAGGGTGTTGCCGACGACGGGGACGGTCACGTCGAGGTGCCGGGTGCCCGGGGCGATCCGGACGACCTGCGGCAGCCCGGCCGGCAGCGTGCCGGTCCCGAAGTCGGCCGAGCCGAGCCAGACCCGGGCCGTGCGGTCGATGCGCCCGGTGACGCTGATCGGCAGCCGCACGTCGCGGGTCCCCGCGTCGCCCTCCTCGACGGTGAGCCGGCCGACGTCCACGCGCAGGAACGGCACGGTCCGGTCGGCGGCGAGGCCGGGACGGCGGCCCCAGGCGTCGAGCACCCAGATCTTCCCGGCGGCGGACCGGGGCAGCACCTCCACGGCGACGACCTTGCGGAGGTCGAGGCCGGCCGCCGAGGCCTTCTTCGCGTCGATCCGGACCCGGACCTCCTGGCCCCAGTACTTGCCCGGCATCTGCGTGGCCGGGTCGCTGCCCCCGGGCAGACCGGTCACGGACGCGTCGCCCAGGACGAGCCGGCTCCCGTCGGCGTCGACGAGCCGGACTCCGAACCGGGCGCGCGCGGCGTTCGGCGGGACCACGACCCGCAGCGCGAGCGTGTCGTCGCCCGAGACCGACACCGGCCGGTCGAGCCGCACCCGGGCGGCACCGCCGCGCCGGGACCAGCCCACCTCGACGACCTGCCGGACCGGCGCCCCGCCGACCCCGAAGAAGTCGAGCGGGAAGTGCGGCGTCGCCCCGAAGAGCGAGTCGTCGTCGACGCACAGCCGGGTGCGGTCCGCGACGGCCTCGGTGTCGCAGGTCCGGGCCCGCGCGGTGCCGGTGGTGGTCACCGACGTGGTCGCGCCGGGACGCAGGAGCGCGTCCCGGCGGGCGCCGAGCGCGTGGGTCAGCACGACGGCACGGCCGGCGGACGGCGCCCGCACCGCGGAGCCGTCGAGCAGCGGCTCGACCGTGGTGTCCCGGCCGACGAGCACACGGGCCGCGGCCGCCACGTACGTCGCGCCGACCGCACGCTGCTCGGCGGGCGAGAGCCGGCCCGGGGCGGTGGCGCCGCACGTCGGGTCCGCGTCGTCGAACCAGTCGTCGAACGACGGGGCGACCGACTCCCCGGGCGTCCACTCGGTGTTGAAGAAGTTGTGGTTGGCGCCGAGGACGAGGACAGCGCTGCGCAGCGAGCGGTCCGTGGCGAGGTCACGCGCGTCGTCGAGGTAGTCCTGGCCCTGGAGGTCGAAGACGTCGCCGTCGCAGTAGGGCAGGACGACCGCGGTCGGGACGCCGGGCGCGGGGTTGCGGCCGAACGCCGTCGGCGCGAGCAGCAGCTGGCCCTTGACCTTCCACCGCGCGGCCGGGTCGAGGGCGCTGTCGACCGCGGCGCGGTTGACCCCCTCGCCGCCGCGGGAGTGCCCGACGAGCAGCACCTTCGACAGGTTCGGCCGCGGACCGGCGCGCACGACCTCCGGTGCCGAGGCCCACGCCGCGTCCGAGGCCGCCCAGGACGCCCAGCGCGCGAGGTGCGCCCGGACGAGCTCGGACCGGGCGAGCGCGCCGCCGTCGTCCGCGGCGAAGTCCTGCGCGTTGATGCCGTTCGCGCTCACCGAGACGGTGAGCCAGCCCTGCGAGGCGAGCAGCTCCTGGCTCTGCAGGTAGCCGCGGTAGCTCGGGACCGGCGCCCAGCCCGCGGGGCAGGGCCAGAAGCTGTCCGGGAAGGTGTCGGGGTCGCCGTCGACGAAGTAGCACGGCTCGTGCCGGCCGTGCAGGAACAGCGCGAGCGGGCGCTTGCCCGACGCTCCCACGGGTGCGACGACGACAGCGGTCATCTCGACCGGCACGGGCAGGCCGGTGACCGGCAGGTCGGCGAGCGTGTACTCACCGGTCCGGGTGCGGTACGGGCCGGGCCGGCCGGGGTCCGCGGATGCCCGCACCGCGGGGGGCGCCGAAGGGGTTGCCGCGGAGGGGGTCGCGGCGGACGGTGACCCGGACCGGGCGGCCGGCGGCGCGCGGACGTGCGGGCCGACGCGGCGACCGAGGTCGGGCCGGCGTCGAGGCGACGCCCCGCGGCGACGACCTGCAGCGAGGCCGGGTCCTTCACCGCACCGGCGTCGACGGCGAGCGAGACCGTCCGGCGGTCCGGGGACAGCCGGCCCGTGCCGAGCACGGCGCCGTCGGCGACGACGTCGAGCCGCGCACCGCCGAGGGGCAGCGGCGTCCGGGACGTCCAGCGCAGCGTCGTCCCGCCGTCGGCGAGCGACCAGCCGTCGGGCAGCGCGACCGGCGCCACCGCCGGTGCCGCGCGCAGCGCGACCCGCCCGGCCTGCTGCGGCCCGGCCTGCGCGGGGCCGGCGAGACCGGCCAGGAGCGCGGCGGCGCCGGTGACGGCGACCGCGGCGCGGCGGTGGCGGCGGTACCGGTGGGTCGGTCCAGGACGGGTCGTCCTCGACGACGGGGTCGTCGCCCTCTGCTGCATGCCTGTCTCCCCGGGCTCGTGCGGCCGGGCGCTGCGAAGGGGGCCCCAGACGTGGATCCCCCCGGACCCGTCCAGCACGATCACGCTAGCCCCAGCGGGCCGCGCGCCGCAGGCGGTTCGCCGGTCAGGCCGGGTCGGCCGGCCCGGCGAGCGCGGAGAGCAGCGCCTCGGCGACGTCCGGGCGCAGCCGGCCGGACGCCAGGGCCCGGTCGGCCGTCGTCCGGGCCAGCGACCGGTACGTCGCGAGGACGTCCGCGGCGCCGGCCGCGGTGAGCGCCTCGACGTGGACCGCGACGGTCTCAGCGTCCCCGCGGGCGACCGGCCCGGTGAGCGCGTCCTCGCCGCGGCGCAGCGCGTTGTCGAGCGAGGCGGACATGAGCGGCCCCAGCAGCCGCGCCGGCTCCTCGACCCCGGCGAGCCGCAGCGTCTCCATGGCCTGCGCGACGAGCACGAAGAGGTGGTTCGAGCCGTGCGCCAGGGCCGCGTGGTAGAGCGGGCGCAGCTCCTCGGCGACGACGACGGGCTCGGCGCCCATCTCGACGACGAGCGCCTGCGCGATGGGCAGCACCGGGTTCGGCGCCGTGACGCCGAAGCAGCAGTCGGTGAGGCGGACGACGTCGAGGCTCGTCCCGGTGAAGGTCATCGCGGGGTGCAGCGCGAGCGGGATCGCCCCGGACTCCACGGCTCTGCCGAGCACCCGCCAGCCGTGCCGGCCGCTCGTGTGGACGACGAGCTGGCCGGGCTGCCAGGCACCCGTCGCGGCGAGACCGGCGACGAGGTCGACGAGGGCGTCGTCCGGCACCGTGAGCAGCACGAGCTCGGCCCGCTCGACGACGTCCGGCACCTCGAGCACGGGCACCCCGGGCAGCATCGCGTCCGCCCGGTCCCGGCTCGCGGCGGACACCGCCGAGACCCCGACGACGGCGTGCCCGGCGGCGCGCAGCGCGCTGCCGAGGACGGCGCCGACCTTGCCCGCGCCGACCACCCCGACCCCGAGCCGGCCGGGGCGCCGCTGCGGGCCGCCCGGTGTGACGTCGGACGTGCCGGCCGGCCTCTCGTGCTCCTCCACGGCAAGCGACGTTAGTGTGCGCGGCATGGGACGGCACGACCGCATCGCCGAGCTGACGGCGCTCGAGGCCCCGCACGACGGGCGGCCCCTCGAGGTCGCCGACCTCGCGACGGGCTACGGCCGCACGGTCCGGGCCCTGCTCGCGGCCGGGACGGCGGCCTCGGTGCCGCTGCGGGTGCACGCCGTGGACGTCGCGAGCGCCCTCGACGACGACGTCCTGCACGACGAGCGGGTGCGGTCGGTCATCGCCGACCTCGAGGAGCCGCTCCCGTTCGAGGACGGCAGCCTCGACCGGGTGGTGTCCGTCAACGTCGCCGAGCACCTCGCCGACCCGCGGGCGCACGTCGCCGACGCCTACCGGGTGCTGCGGCCGGGCGGGGTGCTCGTGCTGGCCCACAGCGACTGGGACACGGTGCTCTTCACGAGCACGGACGACGCCCTGACCCGGCGGCTCGTCGACCGGTTCGTCGTCGCCGTGCCGCGCTTCGCCGAGCGCGCCGACGGCTTCATGGGCCGCAAGCTGCTCGGGCTCGCGGACGCCGCGCCGTTCGACGTCGTCGACGTCGTCACCTGGGCCGACGCGCACCGCCGGTTCGACGTGGACTCGGTGGCGTGGAAGGTGACCCGCGGCGTCCTCGTCGCCGCGGCCGACGACCCCGAGCTCGCGCCGCTCGCGGCGGGCTGGGTGGAGTCGCTCCACGAGCTGTCCGACGCCGGCCGCTTCCTCTTCACCGTCACCGACGTCGTCCTCGTGCTCCGCAGGCCGGACGACGCCTGAGCGTCGCCCGGCCCGCGGCCGGTCCGGCGTGGGGCCGTCAGACCTCGGCGAGCGCCTGCGTCGGGCGCACCCGGGCGGCCCGCCGCCCGGGCAGGACGGACGCGAGAACCGCTGCGCCGAGGGCGATCCCGACGACGAGCCCCATCCGCCCGAGCGGGACGACCGGCCCGCCGACCCCGGCCAGCCCGTCGAGCAGCGAGACGGCACCGGCCCAGCCGAGCCCGCCGCCGACGACGACGCCGAGCAGGCAGCCGACGACGGCGAGCAGGGCCGCCTCCATCGCCAGCCCCGCCCGGAGCTGGCGTCGGGTCATCCCGACCGCCCGGGACACGGCGGACTCCCGGGCCCGTTCGAGCACCGACAGCGACAGCGTGTTCGCGATCCCCACGAGGGAGATGACGAGCGCGACCCCGAGCAGCCCGGTCGAGACGAGCAGCATGATGTTCATCGCCTGGAGGATCGACGCCCGCTCGGCCAGGCTGCCCTGGTCGAAGTAGTCGATCACCGCGACCCCGCCCGACCCGGTGACGCCGTCACCGGACAGGCCGGCCGCCCGCACCGCCTTGTCGACGTCCCGGGTCACGGCGACCGGGTCGGCGCCCTCCGCCGCCCGCGCCCACAGCGCGAGGGTGGCGTCGCCGGCGCCGAGCCGGTCGAGCGCCGCCGGCGTGACGAGCCACGACTCCAGGTACGGCATGACGTGCGCCGTGACGGTGACCGAGCGCCGGCCCGCGTGGAGCACGACCCGGCCGCCGTCCGTGACGCCGTCGACGACCATCGTGTCCGGGACGAGCACGACGTCGTCCGCCAGCGGCAGGTCGCCGCGGTAGACGCCGCGCAGCGCGGCGGCGTCGGCCCCGAGCAGCCCGGTCACCTGCCGGTCGCCGCCCGTCGTCGGGGCCTTCGCCCCGGCGGCGCCCACGGTGACCGCGACGCCGCGCAGCCCGACCGCGCCGGCGACGCCGTCGACGGCGCCGACCGTGGTGACGAGCCCGGCCGGGAAGCCCGTGGGCTTGTCGGTGTACTCGGCGCCGGTCATGAGCGCGACGTCGAGCGGGCGGGCGGTGTCGAGCCGCTCGTCGACGGCGCGGGTCGTCGTGGCCGCCCCGACGGTGAGCACCGAGATGAGGCAGACCCCGACGAAGAGCGCCGTGCTCGTCGCCGCCGACCGGGTCGCGTTGCGGCGGGTGTTGCCGACCGCGATCCGGGCGACCGGTCCGAGCCGGGCGAACGGTGCACCGACGAGCCGGGTGACGAACGGCACGAGCACCGGCGACCCGAGGACCACCGCGAGCACGAGCAGCACCCCGCCGCCCGCCGAGACGAGGAGACCGATCTCCTGGGACAGCCCGAGCCCGACGACCAGTGCGGCGCCGCCGGCGAGCCCGAGGAGCACGGCCGCGGCGATGCGCAGCCGCCCGGTCCGGCGCACCTGGGCCGCGGTGTCCGGGCGCAGGGCCGCGAGCGGCGCGACCCGCGTCGCACGACGGGTCGGCAGCACGGCCGCCCCGACCGTGACGAGCAGGCCGAGCAGGACCGGCGGCACGAGGCTGCCGGGCCCGACGACGGGCCGCAGCCCTTCGAGGAGACCGACGGCCGACTCCGCGACGGCCACGCCCCCGACGAGGACGACCACCCCGACGGCGACGCCGGCCAGCGAGGCGCCCAGGCCCAGCACGGCCGCCTCGACCCGGGTCGCGCGCCGCAGCTGCCGGACGCTCGCGCCGACGCAGCGCAGCAGGGCGAGCTCACGGGCCCGCTGGGCGAGCAGGATCGTGAAGGTGTTCGCGATGACGATCGCTGACACGAGCAGCGCGATCACCGTGAAGCCGAGGACGAGGCGGCCGAGGATGTCCACGTCCCGGGTCTGCTGGAGGACCTGCTCCGAGACGAAGTCCTGACCGGTCCGGACGTCCAGGCCCGGGACGACGCCACGGACCCGCTCGACGAGGGCCTGCGGGTCGGTGCCGGGGGCACCGAGGACGTCGACCTCCGCGACGAGAGGGGCGGAGTCCGGGTCATCGGTGGCCGTGCCCCAGGTCGCGACGTCAGCCGACGCGGCGAGCACGGTCCGGCTCGTGGGCTGCGGGCCGGTCGCCCGGAACAGCCCGGTGACGAGCACGGACTTCGGGAGCGCGTACCCCTCCCGGGCACCGACGGCGAGCCGGTCCCCGGGGCGGACGCCGAGCTCCGCGGCGCTGCGACGGTCGACGAGCACCTCGCCCGGCGCCGCCGGGGCGGCGCCGTCCACGACCGTGTACCAGGCGAGCCCCGGCGCCCCGGGCAGGCTCTCGACGCCGGTCGGCGTGAGGCCGTCCGGCCAGCCGAGCTGGAGGTTCGTGCGGCGGACCGCGGAGACCGCCTCGACCCCGGGGAGCCGGCCGATCTGCGTCACCTGCGCGTCCGTGGGCCAGACGCTCTGCTCGTCGCCGAAGTCCGTCACCGCGACGACGGACGCCACCCGCGCCCGGGGTGCCGCGCCGTCCTCGACGAACTTCTTGAGGGTCGCGGTCGCACCGAGGACGACCACGACGAACGCGACCGCGAGGGCGACCGCGAGCCCGGTCGCGGTGAACGCGCGACGCTGCAACCTCAGGCGGGAGAACAGGTACGCGCGCATCAGCCGGCCCGTCGCGTCTCGGCGCCGGCGATGGCGGCGGCGACGGCCTGGGGCGTCGGCGACTCGATCCGGCCGTGGATCCGGCCGTCGGCGAGGAGCAGGACCCGGTCGGCGTAGGAGGCCGCGACCGGGTCGTGGGTCACCATGACGACGGTCTGGCCGAGCTCGCGGACACTGGCCCGCAGGAGCGACAGCACCTCCGCGCCCGAGCGGGAGTCGAGGTTGCCGGTGGGCTCGTCGGCGACGACGAGGGTCGGCCGGCTGACGAGCGCCCGGGCGATGGCGACCCGCTGCTGCTGGCCGCCGGACAGCTCCGCCGGCCGGTGCGACAGCCGGTCGGTGAGACCGAGGGTCGAGACGACGTACTGGAACCACTGCGGGTCCGGCGCGCGGCCGGCGAGGTCGAGCGGGAGCAGGACGTTCTGCTTCGCGGTGAGGGTCGGCAGGAGGTTGAAGGACTGGAAGACGAAGCCGACGCGCTCGCGGCGCAGCCGGGTCAGGGCCTCGTCGCCGAGGCTGCCGATCTCGGTGTCCCCCAACCAGATCCGGCCCGAGGTCGGGGTGTCGAGACCGGCGACGCAGTGCAGCAGCGTCGACTTGCCCGAGCCCGACGGGCCCATGATCGCGGTGAAGCGGCCGGCCTCGAACTCGACGTCCACGCCGTCGAGCGCCCGGACCCCGGTCCGCTCGTCGCCGTAGACCTTGACCAGCCCGGCGGCCCGCACGGCCGCGGCAGGGGCCGCGGCAGGAGCCGCAGCGGGGGCCGCGGGCGGGGTCGTCGG
>NZ_MWLL01000263.1 GCF_002198675.1 Kineosporia sp. R_H_3
GTCGAACTCCGGCCCCGCGGCCGCAGACCGTCGAACCCGGCCCCTCGGCCGTCCGGCACGCACCCGTCCAGCACGTCCCCGCACCGCTGCCGCCGGGCGTCGTCGGCGGCACCGGGGAGCGCCGGGTCATCGACCTGCGCGCGCTCGAGGAGCAGCCGCAGCCGGCCCTGCGGCTGTCCGGCGCCCCGGTGCGGCCGAGCGCCTTCGGGGGCGTCGTGCCCGGTGCCCTGGCCGCCGCCTCCCCGTCGCCCGCCGGGCCGATGCCCGTCCCGCTGCCCGTGGTCCGCCGGGTCCCCGTCGGGTCCACGCAGGACCCGGACGGCGAGGTCCCCGGTCCTGTCGCCGACCCGTCCGCCGCCGAGCGGTCCGTTGTCGAGCCCGAGGTGCTGCGCCCGTCGCGCTCCGGATCCCGGGCCGGGTCGCGGGCCGGGTCCCGCGCCGCCGGGCCGCAGGCTCCCGCCGGGGACGACGTCGACGACGACCTCTTCCCGCTGAGCGTCGACCCGCGCGCCCGGTCCGGCGCGGGCGGCGGTGACGAGCCGACCGGCCGCCGGGGCCGGGCCGCCCGCCCACGGCGGGACGGTCCGCCGTCCGACGCGACGCCGAAGGCCGGCCGCAACCTGCCCGCCGCGATCGCCGTCGGGCTGGGGCTCGCGGGCGCGGTGCTCGCCTCGCTGCTCGTGCGCAAGGAGGCCTTCGTCGGCCTCGTCGCGATCGTCGCCGTCGTCGCGGTCTGGGAGATCGCGACGGCGATGCGCGAGAAGGACATCGCCGTCCCGGTCCCGCCGCTCGCCGTCGGCGCCGTCGGGATGCTCGTCTCCGCGTTCGTCGCCGGCCCGCCCGGGCTCATGGTCGCGTTCGTCCTCACGGCCTTCGGCGTGCTGCTCTACCGCGTCATCGAGGGCTTCGACGGTGCGGTCAAGGACGTCACGGCCGGGGTCTTCACCGCCGCCTACGTGCCGTTCCTCGCCGGCTTCGCCATGCTCATGCTCGCCGCGGACGACGGCCCCATGCGGGTCATCGTGTTCGTCGTCGTCGTCGTCGCGAACGACGTCGGCGGTTACACCGCCGGCGTCCTCTTCGGCCGGCACCCGATGGCGCCGACGGTCAGCCCGAAGAAGTCCTGGGAGGGCTTCGCGGGGTCCGTCGTCCTCTGCGCGGTCGCCGGGGTGGGCACCGTCGTCCTGCTCCTCGACGGGCCGTGGTGGGCAGGCCTCGCGGTCGGCGCCGCGGCGGCGGTCAGCGCTACCCTCGGCGACCTGTCCGAGTCGCTGCTCAAGCGCGACCTCGGCGTCAAGGACATGGGCCACCTGCTCCCCGGCCACGGCGGGATCATGGACCGGCTCGACTCGCTCCTGCCGACCGCCCCGCTGGCGTACCTGCTGCTGCTCGTGCTCGTCCCGCCGATCGCGTTGTGACGCCCGGGGCCCGCATGAGCGCGCCGGTGCTCGACCTGCGCCGGCCGGGGCTGCCGGACGACGCACCGGTGATCGAGCGGCTCGCCGCGAAGGGCGTCCTCGTCCGCGGCGGCCGGCTGCTCCTGCTCCGTTCGCGCCACGGCGACCTCAAGCTGCCCGGCGGCGGCGTCGAGCCGGGGGAGACGCCCGAGCGGGCCGTCGTCCGCGAGCTCGGCGAGGAGTGCGGGCTCGACGCGGCCGAGGTCGGCCCGCTGCTGCTCACCGTCGTCGACGCCCGCCCCGCCCACGAGCCCGGCGCGGTCTTCCGGATGACGGTGCTCCACTATGCGGTCACGTCCGCCGCCGAGCCCTCGGGGCCGCGCGACCTCGAGGGCTACGAGGCCGACCTCGCGCTCGAGCCGGAGTGGGCGCGCCCGGACGACGCCCTCGCCGCGAACCGCGCCGTCCTCGCCGCGCACCCGACGGACTGGCTCGACGCGACGCTGTGGTGGGTACCGCGGGAGATCGCCGTCGTCGAACGCCTGCGCGCCGACGGCCACCTCTGACGAGGGGCCGCCGGCGCGGTGCTGCGGACGGGGTTCAGTCGGACGCCGTCGCGGCGGCCGCGCTCACGTCGTCCGTGCGGTTCGGCCGGCGCTCGCCGGCCTCGTCGCCGGAGCCGCGGGTCCACGTCCAGTCCGAGACCTCGGGCAGGTCCTCGCCCGTCGTCCGGGTGTGCAGGCGGTGCCGGATGAGCAGGTCCTGGAGCTGCTGCCGGTAGTGCGCCGCGCGGTCGCCGAGCTGCGGGAGCCGGTCGAGGGCGTCCATCGCGAGGTGGAAGCGGTCGATCTGGTTCATGACGCACATATCGAAGGGCGTCGTCGTCGTGCCCTCCTCCTTGTACCCGCGGACGTGGATGTTCGCGTGGTTCGTCCGCCGGTACGTGAGGCGGTGGATCAGCCACGGGTAGCCGTGGTAGGCGAAGACGACCGGGGTGTCCTTGGTGAAGAGCGCGTCGAACGCCGTGTCGGACAGGCCGTGCGGGTGCTCGCGGTCGTCCTGCAGACGCATGAGGTCGACGACGTTGACGAACCGGATCTTCAGGTCCGGGAAGAAGCCGAGGAGGATGTCGACGGCCGCGAGCGCCTCCTGGGTCGGGACGTCGCCGGCGCACCCGAAGACGATGTCCGGCTCCTCGCCGGCGTCCGTGCTCGCCCACTCCCAGATGCCGATCCCCTTGGTGCAGTGGACGACCGCCTCGTCCATCGTCAGGTACTGCAGGGCCGGCTGCTTGCCCGCGACGATGACGTTGACGTAGTTGCGGCTGCGCAGGCAGTGGTCGCCGACCGAGAGCAGCGTGTTCGCGTCCGGCGGCAGGTAGACCCGGATGACGTCGGCCTTCTTGTTGACGACGTGGTCGATGAAGCCCGGGTCCTGGTGGCTCAGGCCGTTGTGGTCCTGGCGCCACACGTGCGAGGTCAGCAGGTAGTTCAGGGACGCGACCGGACGGCGCCACGGGATGTCGCGGGTCGTCTTCAGCCACTTGGCGTGCTGGTTGAACATCGAGTCGACGATGTGGATGAACGCCTCGTAGCACGAGAAGAAGCCGTGCCGGCCGGTGAGCAGGTAGCCCTCGAGCCAGCCCTGGCAGGTGTGCTCGGAGAGGATCTCCATGACCCGGCCGCCGATGCCGAGGTTGTCGTCGCCCTCGACGGTCTCGGCGGTCCAGGCCCGCGGCGTCACCTCGAGCAGCGACTGCAGCCGGTTGGAGTTGTTCTCGTCGGGGGCGAAGACCCGGAAGTTGCGCTGGTCGAGGTTGTCCCGCATGACGTCCCGGAGGAAGTCGCCGAGGATCTTCGTCGACTCGACGGCCCCGGTGCCGGGCTCCTTGACGTCGACGGCGTAGTCGCGGAAGTCCGGCATCCGCAGCTCGCGGAGCAGCTCGCCGCCGTTCGCGTGCGGGTTCGCGGACAGCCGCCGCCCGCCGTCCGGGGAGAGCGAGCGGACGAGCGCGACCGGCGTCCCGTCGTCCCCGAAGAGCTCCTCGGGCCGGTACGACCGCATCCACTCCTCGAGCAGGGCGAGGTGCTGGGGGTTCTTGCGGGTGTCGGCGAACGGCACCTGGTGCGAGCGCCACGACCCCTCGCTCTTCTTGCCGTCGACCTCCGCGGGGCCGGTCCAGCCCTTCGGGGAGCGCAGCACGATCATCGGCCAGCGCGGGCGCAGCGTCGCGCCGCCGCGGCGGGCCTCGCCCTGGATCCGGCGGATGTCGTCGAGGCAGCCGTCGAGCGCCCGGGCGAACGCGTGGTGCATGGCGTCGGGGTCGTCGCCGGACACGATGACCGGCGCCCAGCCGTAGCCGGTGAGCAGGGCGAGGAGCTCGCTCTCCGGGATGCGCGCCAGCACCGTCGGGTTGGCGATCTTGTAGCCGTTGAGGTGGAGGATCGGCAGCACCGCGCCGTCCCCGACCGGGTCGAGGAACTTGTTGCTGTGCCAGGACGTCGCGAGCGGGCCGGTCTCCGCCTCGCCGTCGCCGACGACGCACGCGACGACGAGGTCGGGGTTGTCGAAGGCCGCGCCGAACGCGTGCGAGATCGCGTACCCGAGCTCGCCGCCCTCGTGGATCGAGCCGGGTGTCTCCGGGGCGACGTGCGACGGGATGCCGCCGGGGAAGGAGAACTGGGTGAACAGCCGCTTCATCCCGAGCTCGTCCTGCGTGATCCGCGGGTAGACCTCGCTGTACCGGCCGTCGAGCCAGGCCGCCGCGACCGCGCCGGGACCGCCGTGGCCGGGGCCGTAGACGTAGATCATGTCGAGGTCGCGGTCGAGCACCGTGCGGTTGAGGTGCGCGTGCACGAAGTTCAGGCCCGGCGTCGTCCCCCAGTGCCCGAGCAGCCGCGGCTTGACGTGCTCGGCGACGAGCGGCTCGCGCAGCAGCGGGTTGTCCATGAGGTAGATCTGGCCGACCGACAGGTAGTTCGCGGCCCGCCACCACGCGTCGAGGGCGGCCAGGTCGGCGGCGGACAGGTACGGCTCGTGGGTGACGTGCGCCTGCGGTGCCTCCTCGTGCCCCTGGATCGCCCGCGGTCCGTCGTCCGCACTGCCCGGCGTACCGGACGGCGACCCGTCGGCGGCCGCCGGAGCGTTTTCCGGGGCGTCGCTGCTGGACGTGGTGGCGTTCGTGGTCTCGCTGGTGGACATGGCGCTCCGCCCCTTGTCGCGTCGGTGGATGACCGACCGTCTGCCGCAAACGGTTCCACCCTCTCGGCAGCCTGCCACCGCACGCGCCGACGAACGTCCTGCCGGCGGGTGAGCGTTCGGTGAACGGTCGGCCGGTGCATGCCGACCGGGGCGGCAGGTCGCGGCGCGTCGCCGGGGTGTTTGCTCTGCCCTCAGTTGTGAGGGTGAGCGACAGCGAGGATGACCGGCTGCGAGGGGGCCGCCCGCAGGACGCTTTGCTCTGCCATCACCAGCGAGCCGGCGCGACGTGCGCGCGAAGACGCCTACGAGCGTCGGGCCGGCGCGCCACAGGATCGACGTCACCTCGCGAAACGCCGAGGTCGGCCCGGGGTGTCGCGGTGCAACGTCGACGCTGTGGCGCGGCGAGCGGTCGGCGTCCGACGTCGATGACCACAACGCATACAGAACCCCCGATCCGGGCCGGTTCCTGCGGTCGCAGGGCACTTGTGGTTGCGTTGTGGCGCGATCGGCCCGCAGGTCGTGCGGGTCGCGGTCCTGGCTCGCTGGTGATGGCAGTGCAAGCGGGACGGCGTCCCGTGGGGGCAGGTCGCGGCGGGGGGCCTGGCTCGCTGGTGATGGCAGAGCAAAGCGTCGGCCGGTCGGTCCACCCCCACGGTCGCCCAACCCTCACAAGCGAGGGCAGAGCAAACAGCGTGGCGAGGCGGACGGGGCGCGCGATGAGAGACTGGGGGTCTCATGTCCATCGAGAACACCACCCCCGGGACCCTGCCTGCCGAGGCCGCCGTGCCCGCGCCCGCCACCACGTCCGCCGACGCCGGCGAGGTCGCCGCCGCCGAGGCCGCCGTCCGCCCGCGGCCGGGCGAGCTGCAGATGGCGGCCCCGCGGCGGCCGAAGCCGCCGCGGCACCTCGCCGACCTCACGGCCGGCGAGCGGCGGGACGCCGTCGCGGCGCTGGGGGAGAAGCCGTTCCGGGCCAAGCAGCTGTCCGTGCACTACTTCGACCGGCTCGTGGCCGACCCCGCACAGATGTCCGACCTGCCGGCGGCCTCGCGGGACCGGCTCGTCACCGACCTCCTGCCGTCGCTGCTGTCGCCCGTGCGCGTGCTCGAGTGCGACGGCGGGGCGACGGTCAAGACGGTGTGGAAGCTCTTCGACGGGGCGCTCGTCGAGAGCGTGCTCATGCGGTACCCGCAGCGGGCGACCGTCTGCGTGTCGAGCCAGGCCGGCTGCGGGATGAACTGCCCGTTCTGCGCGACCGGGCAGGCCGGGCTCACCCGGAACATGTCGACGGCCGAGATCGTCGAGCAGGTCGTCTCGGCCGCCCGCGGGCTCGCGCACGGCGCACCCTCCGGTGCGACGGACGGCGTCCCGGACACCGCGGCGTTCCCCGGTGCGACGACCGCGGCCACCTTCGGGCTCGGCGACGAGACCGACGAGGACGGGGACGGCGGCGAGGCCCCGGACGGCGGCACGCCCGCCGAGCGCGCGCTGCGCCGGGCCCGGGTCTCGAACGTCGTCTTCATGGGCATGGGGGAGCCGCTCGCGAACTACCGGGCGGTCGTCGGCGCCGTCCGCCGGCTCACCGACCCGCGCCCCGACGGGCTCGGGATGTCGGCGCGCGGCGTCACCGTGTCGACCGTGGGCCTCGTGCCGGCGATCGAGCGGCTCGCGGGGGAGGGCCTCCCCGTGACGCTCGCCCTGTCGCTGCACGCCCCGGACGACGAGCTGCGCGACGAGCTCGTGCCGATCAACACCCGGTTCAGCGTCGCCGCGGCCCTCGACGCCGCCTACGGCTACTTCCGCGCGACCGGTCGCCGGGTGAGCATCGAGTACGCCCTCATCCGCGACGTCAACGACCACGCGTGGCGGGCCGACCGGCTCGGCACCCTGCTCAACCAGCGCGGCCGCGGCTGGGTGCACGTCAACCCGATCCCGCTCAACCCGACGCCCGGCTCCCGGTGGACCGCGAGCGACCCGCGGGTCCAGGACGAGTTCGTCGCCCGGCTCCGTGCGCACGGCGTCCCGACGACGGTGCGCGACACGCGCGGGCGGGAGATCGACGGGGCCTGCGGGCAGCTCGCCGCCACCGCGGGCTGACCGGCCCTCCCGGACCGGGCCCACAGGGCGACACGCCCGGCGACACGCCGTGACACGCCGCGACGGGAGTGCCTGCGACGCGCCGCGATCAGCCGAACGGTGGACCCCGGGGGACCTCAGGGCACCTGACCCGGGGCCCGTCATGATGCACAATCATCGGGTGACCGACACGTTCCCGCATGCGAGCCGCATGGCCAAGGGCTATGACGTCGAGCAGGTCGAGGCCTTCCTCGCCCGGGCGCGCGCCGCTTACGAGGACGCCGGCCGCGGCCCCGCCATGACGTCATGGCACGTCCGCACCGTCGGCTTCGACCTCGTCCGCGGCGGGTACGACGTCGAAGCGGTCGACGCCGCCCTGGACCGGATCGAGGACGCGTTCGCCCGTCGCGAGAAGCAGCGCGGCGAGGAGCGCGCCGGGTCCTCCGGCTGGCAGAGCCAGCTGCGGACCCAGGAGCAGTCGCTGCGCGCGCAGCTCGCCCGCCCCGACGGCCAGCGCTTCCCGCGAGGCTCCGGCCTCGAGCTCACCTACGACCCCGACCAGGTGGACGAGCTGTGCCGCCGCATCGAGGAGTCGTTCGGCATGGGCCGCCCGCTCCCGCCGGACTCGGTGCGCCTCGCCGTCTTCAAGAGCCGGCGCGGCTCGCGCGGCTACCGCGAGGCGGCCGTCGACGCGTTCCTGGACCGGGTCGTCGAGCTCCTCGTCGTCGCGACCGTCTGACCGTCAGCCGGCCTGCTCGTCCGGCGGCACCCAGCCCAGCACCCGGTCGACCGCGATCTCGACGACGACGCGCTCCGGGTTCTCCCGCGGCCGGCGGTACCGGCCCGCGTAGCGCTCCTCCGCGTCGCGGACGGCGTCCCCGTCGGTGCGCACCGACGCGATCCCCTCGAGCGCGAGCCAGCGCCGCCCGTCGACCTGGCACACGACCGCCCGGCCGCCCCGGGACGCGTTGCGGACCTTGACCGACGCCCTGCTCGTGATGACCCGCGCGACCCCCGCGCCGTCGTCCCAGGTGAACCCGACGGCGACGACGTGCGGGCTCCCGTCGCGGCGCAGCGTCGTGAGCGTGGCGAGGTGCCGCTCGGTGAGGAAGGTGCGGACGGCGGTCGGCAGCGCGGCCGGGTCGAAGCTCACGGCACCAGCGTGCCGCAGGGGGCCGTGAGTTGGCGCGTCCGGGCCACATCGCGGCCCCGGAACGACGAGGATGACGGTATGCAACAACGCTGCGCGGTCGCAGGCCGACGCAGTCTGGGGGGACGCGTCACCGCCTTCGTCGCTTGTCTCGCGACACTCGTCGTCACCGCCCTCGTGGGCTCCGCCGCACCTGCCGCTGCCCGCGGCACGCCGCGGGTGACCGGCACCGACCTGCTCGTGGTCTGGGACGGCACCCGGGAGACCGCGGCCGTCCGCTGGCGGTTCGACAGCCCCGTGACCCGGGTGAGCTGGCTCGTCGCGACACCGGCCAGGGCGCGGACGACGACCCTCGCCGCGGGCACCCTGGGCCAGGTCGCGGACGTCGCCAGGCCGCGCGACCGCTGGCTCGTCACGCACCCGTGGCTGCTCTTCTCGGACGACGGCGCCCGCGCCCGTGACAACCTCGCCTCCCCGCTCGCCGCGACCGGCACGACCGTGTCCGGGGTCCGGACCGGCCGGCTGTCCGGGCAGGCGGCCGTGCTCGCCGCCGCCCGCGCCGCGGGCCTGGAGGACGACGCCGCGACCCGGGACTGGGCGCGCGACGTCCGCAGGCTCGGCTGGACCGTCCAGGTCGTCACCGTGACGACGTCGACGCCCTCGACCGTCGTCGGCCCGGTGTCGATCGACTTCGCGACGTCGACACCGCTCGTGCCGTCCACGGCCTGGCCGACGGCGACCGGCGCGGTCACGCTCCTCACGGTCGCTCCGCGCGTGCTCGCGCCGGCCCAGCCTGACCTCGCCCTGCCCACGGCGGACGACCTCGCCGGGGCGACGGACGCCGCCGGCACCGCGGACGCGGCCGCGGAGTCGCTCACGGGCCCGGCGCCGTCGGGGAACGCACGCAGCAGCGTCCCGACGTTCACGGTGGACAACGCACGGACCCTGCCCGCGTCGCTGCCCGCGCTCGAGGCCCGCACCGTGCCGGCCCGCGGCTGGGTCGTCACGGCGCTGTCCGGCCGCGACCTCGGCACCGCGCCGACGGTCCTGCTCCCGCAGGGCGGCCCGATCAAGGACTGGCGCACCCAGGTCGGGGTGTGGTGGCCCGGCTGGGGGTCGGCGGCGCTCGCCGTCCTCGTCGTGGTCGTCCTCACCGGGCTCGGCACCGTCGTGGCGCGGCGGCGGGCCCGTCGTCCGGCGGCACCGCCGTCCGACGTGCCACCTCGGCTGCTGCCCGCGGCACCGCCGGCGCGGGTGGACACCCTCACCGACCTGCCCGTCGTCGGGACGGCGACGCTCGACCTCACCGCCGCCGACGCGCCGGACCCGGTCGTCGACACGAGGCCGGACATCCACCCGGTCCGGTGACGGTGTCGCCGGTGTCGCCGGTGTCACGGCGGTCGGACGCCGGTCCCGACCTTCGGTCCTGGTGACCCGCGACGACGCCCGCCGCTCGTCGCACGCGGGTGCCCCGTCGTCGCGCGGCACGGGGTGCCGCTCGACGCCGGGCGGCGGAGCCGCGACGATGCACCCATGACGACCCAGGGCAACGGCGCCTACGCGGACGCGTACCGCCGCAGCATCGAGGACCCGGCCGGATTCTGGGGCGACGCCGCAGCAGGCATCGACTGGATCAGGAAACCCGTGCGCGTGCTCGACGACGACGTCCCGCCGTTCTACCGCTGGTTCCGCGGGGGCGTCCTCAACACGTGCTTCAACGCGCTGGACCGGCACGTGGTCCACGGCCGCGGCGACCAACCGGCGATCATCCACGACTCCCCGGTGACCGGCACGCAGAAGGTCATCACCTACGCCCAGCTCCTCGAGCAGGTCGCACGGTTCGCCGGCGTGCTCCGGGCGCTCGGGGTGGAGAAGGGCGACCGGGTCGTCGTCTACATGCCGATGGTGCCCGAGGCCGCGGTCGCGATGCTCGCGTGCGCCCGGATCGGCGCCGTGCACTCCGTCGTCTTCGGCGGCTTCGCGCCGAACGAGCTCGCGATCCGGATCGACGACGCGACCCCGAAGGTCATCGTCTCGGCGTCGTGCGGCATCGAGCCGTCACGGACGATCCCCTACAAGCCGATGCTCGACCACGCGATCGAGCTCGCGACCCACAAGCCGGACCGCTGCGTCATCCTCCAGCGGCCGCAGGTCGTCGCCGAGATGGGGGAGCGGGACGTCGACTGGGCCACGGTCATGCGGCCGGGCGCCGTCGACCCCGCCGAGTGCGTGCCCGTCGAGGCGACCGACCCGCTCTACGTGCTCTACACGTCCGGCACGACGGGCAAGCCCAAGGGCATCGTCCGCGACAACGGCGGGCACGCGGTCGCGCTGCACTGGTCGATGTCGAACGTCTACGGGATCAACCCCGGCGAGGTGTTCTGGGCGGCCAGCGACGTCGGCTGGGTCGTCGGCCACTCCTACATCGTCTACGCGCCGCTGCTCCTCGGCGCCACGACGGTGCTCTACGAGGGCAAGCCCGTCGGGACGCCGGACGCGGGCGCGTTCTGGCGGGTCATCAGCGAGCACAAGGTCGCGGCGCTGTTCACCGCACCGACCGCGTTCCGGGCCATCAAGAAGGAGGACCCGAACGCCGAGCACCTCGCGCGCTACGACGTCTCCTGCCTGCGCACCCTCTTCCTCGCCGGCGAGCGGCTCGACCCGGACACCTACGAGTGGGCGTCGAGCACCCTGGGCATCCCGGTCGTCGACAACTGGTGGCAGACCGAGACCGGCTGGCCGATCTGCGCGAACCTGCGCGGCCTGGAGCCGATGCCGACCAAGCCCGGGTCGCCGTCCGTCGCCGTGCCCGGCTACGACGTCCAGGTGCTCGACGAGTACGGCGAGGAGCTCGGGCCGGACGCCGAGGGCGCCATCTGCATCAAGCTGCCGATGCCGCCGGGGACCCTGCCCACGCTGTGGAACGACGACGAGCGCTACGTCGGCGGCTACCTGTCGGCGTACCCGGGCTACTACCTGACGGGTGACGGCGGCTTCAAGGACGTCGACGGCTACCTCTACGTCATGGGTCGCACGGACGACGTCATCAACGTCGCCGGGCACCGGCTGTCGACGGGCTCGATGGAGGCCGTCCTCGCCGGGCACCCGATGGTCGCCGAGTGCGCCGTCGTCGGCGTCCACGACGACCTCAAGGGTCAGGTGCCGCGAGGGTTCGTCGTCCTCAAGGCGGGGGTCGAGGCCGACCCCGAGACGCTGCGCAAGGAGCTCGTCCAGGCGGTCCGCGACCAGATCGGCGCCGTCGCGGCGCTCCGGGACATCGACGTCGTCGCGGCGCTGCCGAAGACCCGCTCCGGCAAGATCCTGCGCAAGACGATGCGGGAGATCGCCGACGGCAAGACCCCGACGGTACCGAGCACGATCGAGGACGCGAGCGTGCTCGACGCCCTCGCACCGGTGCTGCGCCGCACCTGACCGGTCGCGCTCATGACGCCGAAGGGCCCGCCGGTCGCGAGACCGGCGGGCCCTTCGTCATGCGCCCCGGGTAGGGCCGGGGATCAGGCGGCGCAGATGACGTACGCCGTGTTGCTGCTGCTCGAGCTGTCGAAGCGGACCGTCCAGCCGGTGGCCTGGTTCGAGCCGTTGACGACCGGGAACGACTGCGTCACCGTGCGCTGGCTCGAGCTGCTGCCGCCGCCGCCGAGCGCGACCTTGCCGGACGGGCAGGTGGCCGTGACGGTCGACGAGTTCGAGTTGTTGCTGACGACGGTCGCGCCGCTGGCACCGCTCGCACCGGTCGCACCGGTCGCGCCGGTCGCGCCGGTGTCGCCCTTGGGGCCCTGGGGGCCGGTCGCACCGGTGTCGCCCTTGGGGCCCTGGGCGCCGGTCGCGCCGGCCTCACCCTGCGGCCCCTGCGGGCCGGCCTCGCCCTGCGGGCCCTGCGGCCCGACCTCGCCCTGCGGGCCCTGGGCGCCGGTCTCGCCGGGCAGACCCTGGAGACCCTGGAGCCCCTGCTCGCCCTGGGCGCCGGTCGCGCCGGTGTCGCCCTTCTCGCCCTGGAGGCCCTGGAGGCCCTGGAGGCCTTGCTCGCCCTGGGCGCCGGTCGCGCCGGTCGCACCGGTGTCGCCCTTCTCGCCCTGCAGGCCCTGGAGGCCCTGCTCGCCCTGCGCCCCGGTCGCGCCGGTGTCGCCCTTCTCGCCCTGGATGCCGGGGCCGCCGTTCTCACCCTTCGGGCCCCGGTCGCCCTGGAGACCCTGCTCGCCCTGGAGACCCNCGCCAAGGGGGCGACCGGGGCGCCGGTCGCGCCCGTCGCCCCGGTCGCCCCCTTGGCGCCGGTCGCGCCGGTGTCGCCCTTGACGCCCTTCTGGTTCCAGGCGATCGCCTTCTCGCCGGTGACGCACTTCTGCTTGGCGGTGTCGATGACCCGGATCGTGCCGGTCGACGTCTTCATGCAGGCCGTGATGACGTTGTTCGAGACGATCGCGGCCTGGGCCGCGGCGACGCCCCCGACGAGGACGACGGCGGTGCCGGCGCCGACGAGGAGCGTGCGACGGGCGCGGCCGGCGGGACGGGTGGCGCGGGTGAAGACGGACATGGAATGGACCCCCTACGGTCTCGTTCGGTCGAGAGCGGGGGGTTCGCCACTAGCTCCCCGTCAGGTCCTGCGCTGAGTGCGCGGGGCGACCATGTGCACCTGACGGATCGTTGCTCGCTCTGGCCGGCGGTGTGTCGCCTGCCATGAACAACAATGGCTGAGCATCACCATGCGTGACAGTCGCTGACCGAGTGATACCGAGATGGCGTAACGCAGCGTGATCCAGTGGGCCACGAGGGAGTCGGGAACCACGACAGACCCACCCGGGACGGCACGAGGCGGGCCCTCGGGGCCGGCTCCCCGGCCCGGGTGTCGTCACCCGTCCGGTCTCCGCCGTCCACGGGTGGCCCAGCGACCTCTCGGCGGAGAAAGTATTCACTCCATGAATACACCGAGTGTATAGTCGCCCCATGAGCACAGCCGACGTCGTCCTCGCGCTGCTGTCGCGCGGGCCGGCCCACGGGTACGACCTCAAGCGCGGGCACGACACCTGGTTCGACCAGGGCAGGCCGCTCGCCTTCGGCCAGGTCTACGCGACGCTCGCGCGGCTCGAGCGCGACGGGCTCGCCGCCGTGGCGCACACCGAGACCGGCGGCGGTCCGGAGCGCACCGTGTACGAGATCACGCCGGCCGGCCGGGCCCGGTTGGCCGCCTGGGTCGCCGAGCCCGCCGAGCCGGCGGCACCCGGAGCGGACGAGCTCATCCGCAAGACGGTCGCCGCGCTGCGGCTCGGCCTCGACCCGGCGGGCTTCGTCGCCCGGCAGCGCGCGGCGCACCTGCGCCGGATGCGCGTGCTCGAGCAGACGCCCGCGACGGACCCGACGAGCCGGCTCGTCGTCGAGCACGCGGTCGCGCACCTCGACGCCGACCTGCGCTGGCTCGAGGCCGCGGCGGGGTACGTCGCGGCCGACCCCGCCGCCGACGGCATCCCCCGGGCCGTGGCCCACGACCGTCCGGGCGACCGCCCCGGCGACAGTTCCGACGACCTCTCCCACGACAGTTCCGACGACCTCTCCCACGACAGGAGCCGGGCATGACCCCGCAGAGCACCTCGGGCGACCTGCCCGGGACCCCGCCGGCCGACCACCGCGCGGCCGCGGACCGGGTGCCCGCGGGTGCCGTCCTCGAGGCGCGCGGCGTCCAGCACGCCTACCGCCGCACCGTGGCGCTGCGCGGCGTCGACCTGCGCGTCGACGCCGGTGAGGTCGTCGCCGTGACCGGCCCCAGCGGGTGCGGCAAGTCGACCCTCCTGCACGCGGCGGCGGGCCTGCTCGTGCCGCAGGCCGGCACCGTCACCCTGCTCGGCCAGGACCTCGCCGGCCTCGGCGAGGACGACCGGGCGCTGCTGCGTCGCCGCCAGGTGGGCATCGTGCTCCAGTTCGGCCAGCTCGTCCCGGAGCTCACCGCCGTCGACAACGTCGCGCTGCCGCTGCTGCTCGACGGCCGCCCGGCGGACGGCGCCCGCCGGCTCGCGCTGGACTGGCTCGAGCGCTGCGGCGCCGAGGACGTCGCGGCGACCATGCCGTCGGACATGTCGGGCGGTGAGGCGCAGCGGGTCGCCGTCGCCCGCGCCCTCGTCACCGGCCCGAGCGTCGTCTTCGCCGACGAACCGACGGGCAGCCTGGACACCCTCGCCGGACGGCAGGTGCTCGGGCTGCTCGTCGCGGCCGTCCGGGAGCGCGGGGCGAGCCTCGTGCTCGTGACGCACGACAACACGGTCGCCGCGAAGGCGGACCGCGAGGTCCGCCTCGTCGACGGCACGGTGGCGTCCGAGGCGGTGCTCCGGTGACCCGGGGCGCCGCGGCCCGGGCGCGGAGGGCGGCGGCCGTCGTCGCCCGGTCGGTCGGAGGGGACCCGGCCGAGCGACGACGGCGCCGGCTGCTCGGGGCGGCGCTCACGTGCTGCGCCGCGTTCCTGCTCGCGGCGATCGCCATCGGGACCTTCGGTCTCGCAGGTCCGGAGTGCCTGCGCACGGCGGGCGGCTCGACGGTCTGCCTGGCGGGCGGCGGTGGCTACAGCGTGACGTCCCCGCCGGGGGTCTCGGAGCCGATCGACGACCTCACCTTCGGCGGCCGCCTCGTCCCGGACACCTCCGGCCTCGCGCCGTACGTCGGCGAGTCCGGGCTGCGCCCGGGCGTCGTCGTGGCGGCCCTGCTCCTCGTCGTCCCGTTCGCGCTCTTCGCCCTGCAGGTCGTGCGGCTCGGCAGCGCGGCCCGGGAGCGCCGGCTCGCGGCGCTGCGCCTGCAGGGCTCGACGTCCGCCGACCTGCGCCGGATCGCCGCGGCGGAGGTCCGCGGCACCGGGCTCGTCGCCGGGCTGGCGGGTCTGCCCGCCTATCTCGGGCTCTGGCTCCTCCTCGGGGTGCTGCCGCCGAGCGGCTGGCGCCTCCTGCCGCCCCCCGGCCCCGCCCTCGTCATCGGCTGGCCGGTCGTCGCCCTCCTCGTCGTCGTGGCGGCGGTGCTCGCCGCCCGGCGCGCCGCGGACGTCGGCACGGTCGACGCGATCGGTCTCACGCGCCGTCGTGCGCGCCCGCTCAGCCGCTCGTCCGCCACGGCGACGGGGGTCACCCTCGGCGTGCTCCTGCTCGGCCTGGCGCTGTTCGTCCTGGCCCCGAACGGCGCGGCGGCCGGGGTCGTCGTCCTCGTGCTGCCGCTGGTCTTCGTCGCGGCCGCCGTCGCGGCCGGGCCCTGGATCGTCGTCGCCGTCGGACGGCGCCACCTCCGTCGAGGGAGCCCGGTCGCCGTGCTCGCGGGCCGCCGGCTCCTCGCGGACCCGCGGACCCCCGGCCGCGTCGCCGGGGTGCTCCTCGCCGTCGGGCTCGCCGTCGGCTTCGCGGTGAGCGACGTCATCGGCATCTTCCTCAGCGGCCGGACCGACCCCTACGACCTCGCCTTCTTCGGCGGCGGGATCCTCACCGCCCTCGGCGCCATCGGTCTCGCCGCGGTCGTCGCGGCGCTGTCGCTCGTCGTCGGTGCCGCCGAGCAGGTGCTCGACGCGCGCCGTCCGACCGCCGCGCTCGTCGCGCTCGGTGCGGAGCCGGGAACGGTGGTCCGCGTCGTCCGCACCCAGCTGCGGTCCGTCTCCGTGCTCCCGGCGATCGGCGGCGCGATCGTGGGCGCGACGCTGCTCGGCGGGTGGTTCGTCGTCGCGGAAGGCGGCGGCCGGCTCTGGGTGATGGCCGCGGCGCTCGGCGCCGTCGTCGTCGCGGTGCTCCTCGCCGGTGGCGCAGCGGCTCTCGGCGCGGCCGGGGCCCAGCGGCTGCTGCGCCGCCCGCTCGCCGAGGCGATGTCGGTCGAGAGCCTGCGCACGGCCTGACGCGCCCGCCCGCGGGCACGCGGCGCGCGCCCGTGGTGGGACGCAACGGGCGCCGTCGCCCGGGGCGGGCGCCGTGGCGGGTGTGTCGCTCCTCGGCGGCTGAGGCCCGGCCGCTACTTCCCCTCGGGCACCTGGTCCGTGACGTCGTCGTAGCCGGCCGGCGCCGGCGGTTCGGTCGGGGCGTAGACGACGCGGATCACCCCGGTCGGGAAGACCTCGGTTGCGACGACGGAGAGGTGGTACGGCGCGTCGCCGTCGTCGAAGAGCCGGCGGCCCTTCCGCGCGGCGACCGGGTGCACGAGCAGGCGCAGCTCGTCGACGAGCCCCGCGGCGAGCAGTTGCTGGACGACGGAGATCGAGCCGGGCACGAGGATCCCGCGTACGCCGGGGTCCGCCTTCAAGGCGGTGACCGCCTCGACGAGCTCGCCCCCGAGGAGTTCGGAGCCGCGCCACGTGAACTCGAGCGGGCTGCGGGACACGACGACCTTGCGGACGTCCCCGAGCTGCTTGGCGAAGCCCGCGTCGTCACCGCCCGCGGCCTCCCGGTCGGGCCACGCGCCGGCGAAGCTGTCGTACGTCTCGCGGCCGATGAGCAGCACGTCCGCGGTGTCGTAGTCCTCGCCGACCGCGCGGCCCATGTTCTCGTCGAAGTACGGGAAGTGCCAGGCCGGGTCGATCTCGGCGACGCCGTCGGCCGAGACGAACAGGGTGGAGACGAGCTTCGCCATCGCGGTGGACCCTTCGGTGGGAGCGGGGACGTGTCGGTGGACCGGACCGCCACCACGATCTCATCGGCCCGCCGGGTGATCCTCAGCCCGAGAACGCGTTGAGCCCCGTGAGCGCCTTCCCGACGACGAGCTGGTGCACCTCCTGGGTGCCCTCGTACGTGAGCACCGTCTCGAGGTTCGTCGTGTGCCGCAGCGGCGAGTAGTCGGCGGTGATGCCCGACCCGCCGAGGACCGAGCGCAGCGTCCGGGTGACCTCCAGCGCCGTCCGCACGTTGTCCATCTTGCCGAGGCTGATCATCTCCGGGGTGAGCCGGGCGCCCGGCACCTCGCCGTCCTTGACCCGGCCGATGTGAAGGGCGAGGAGCACCGACTTCACGTACGCCGCCTCGGCGTCCGCGAACTTCGCCTGGGTCAGCTGGAAGCCGGCGATCGGCCGGTCGAACTGCACCCGGGTGGCGGCGTAGTCGAGCGCGACCGTGAGGCTGTCCCGCAGGGCGCCGGTGACGCCCCAGAGGATGCCGAAGCGGGCCTCGGTGAGGCAGGACAGCGGGCCCTTGAGGCCGACGACGCCCGGGAGCACCGCGTCGTGCGGCAGCCGGACGCCCTCGAGCACGATCTGGCCGGTCACCGACGCGCGCAGCGAGAGCTTGTCCTCGATCTCGGGGGCGCTGAAGCCGGGGCTGTCGGTCGGGACGACGAACCCGCGGACGCCGTCCTCGGTCTTCGCCCAGACGACGGCGACGTCGGCCACGGGGGAGTTCGTGATCCACATCTTCGCGCCGTCGAGCACCCAGTCCGCGGTGTCCCCGGTGCCGT
Source organism: Kineosporia sp. R_H_3 (assembly GCF_002198675.1). Classification (GTDB taxonomy): domain Bacteria; phylum Actinomycetota; class Actinomycetes; order Actinomycetales; family Kineosporiaceae; genus R-H-3. Next base: position 17,236 of record NZ_MWLL01000263.1, read on the forward strand.
CGCGGCGGGCCTTGGTGCGCATCGACGAGGGGTCGGAGCCGGCGTCCGGCTCGGTGAGGCCGAAGCAGCCGAGCGCTCGGCCGGCGGCCATCTCCGGCAGCCAGCGGCTCTTCTGCTCCTCGGAGCCGAACGCGTGGATCGCGTACATCGCGAGCGACCCCTGCACCGACACGAGCGACCGGATCCCGCCGTCGACCGCCTCGAGCTCGCGGCACGCGACGCCGTACATCGTCGCGGTCGTGCCGGCGCAGCCGTAGCCCTCGAGGTGCATCCCGAGCAGGCCGAGCTCGCCGAAGAGCAGGGCGAGGTCGCGCGCCGGCAGCGAGCCGTCGAGGTACCAGCGGCCCACGTTCGGGCGGACGTGCTCGTCGAGCACGGCGCGGACCGTCTTCGCGGTGTCGCGCTCGTCGTCGGTGAGGACCGCGTCGAGGGCGAGGAGGTCGTCGGGGGACGTCGTCATGCCCCCATCGTTCCACCGCCCGGACGCCACCGACACAGCGCATCGGTGACATCCGGGCGGGTCGTGGAGCCGACGGTCGCCAGCCGGGCGAACCTCAGCGGCGGCCGCCTACGCGTCGAGGCCGAACCAGGGCGCCCGGCTCAGCTCGGCCTCGAGGACCTCGCGGTCGCCCGGGTCGGCGCACGCCGCGGTGAGCCGGACGGCGGTCTCCCGGTGGGCCCGGCCCGCCTCGAGGTCGCCGGTCGCCGCGAGGGCGCGGGCGAGCGCCTCGTGCGCGAACGGGGCGTCCCAGTCGGCCGTGACGTCCGGGTTCGCCTCGACGAGCGCGAGGCAGCGCCGGGCGTGCCGCAGCGCGACGTCGGGCTCGCCGACCGCCAGCGCCGCCCGGGCGATCGCGTGCTCGGCCCGGGCCGCGTTCGCGGCGTCGCCGCACTCGCGCCAGTGCCGGGCCGACGCGTACGCGCCGTAGAGCACGAGGTCCTTGTCGTCCTGCGGGCTGTCCGGGGTGATGCCGTCGCCGAGCAGCGACCACACCTCGTTGTTCAGCTCGACGCCGAACCAGCGGTGCATGTCGCGCTCCTCGACGCGTGCCCGGCCGACGTTCTGCACGAGCGCCTGCCACCCCTCGAAGCCGTGCTTGCGGGCGAGCGCGACCTGCGCGTCCCGCAGCGTCAGCGCGGCCCGGCCCGCCGCGGTGGCCGTGAGCTCGGCGCCGCGCGGGTGGTGGGCGGCGACGGTCGCGACGTCGTCCGGCACCCCGCGCCGGACGCCCCGGCGCAGGTCCTTGGCCTGGGTCGCGAGCTGCTTGAGGTCCGGGTTGCCCGGCAGCGGGACGACGTCCCCGGTGTGCCGGCTGTGGTCGTGGTCGTGCGCCGGGTCGTCCGGGGCGTGGTCGTGCCCGTGAACGGGCGCGGTGACGGGCGTGGCGGTGTCGTTCATGGCTGCCTCCTGCGGCAGATCCCGCGTCCGCTGAGCCGGGACCGCAAGAGGGGTCCGTGCGACGGGTGTGGTGCTCCCCAGGTGCACTCGGTGCTTGCCGCGGACAGGAGGCGCCCTGGTGCGCTCTGGGCCAGATCCTGGCGAGTCCCCGGCCGTCGCGTCAATCCCCGTGAACTTTTCCGCCGCGCGGCCGCTCGTACCTGCCGGACCGCCGAGGGGGCGGTCGACAGGACGGCACCCGCCAGACACTCGCCAGGACCGTGACGGTCCGGAAGGGCACGATCGCCATGACGCTCCACCGCCTCCCGCTCCTCGCCGGCACCGCTCTGCTCGCCCTCGGCCTCACCGCGTGCGG
>NZ_MWLL01000264.1 GCF_002198675.1 Kineosporia sp. R_H_3
CGCGACCCGCCGGACCGCCCGCACGAAGACCGCGACCCGCCGCCCGTCGTCCACGCCCGCCGGGACGCCGCCGGCGGAGGGCGGCGTGCCGCGGTCGTTCGCCGGGGTCTGGTCCGGGACCGCCACCCAGCGCGGCGGCATCGTCACCTCGTTCGACGTGACGATGCGGCTCGGCCGCGGCGCCGACCGGGGCACGATCGTCTCCTCGACCCTCGGCTGCACGGGCGTCGTCGACGTCGTCGGGACGCCGACGGCGAGCGTGCTGCGGCTCCACCAGCGAACGACCCGCTCCGGCGACGGCCTGTGCGCCCTCGGCGCGGACATCACGATGACGAAGCGCTCGACGAACAAGGCCGCCTGGGCCTGGGTCGACGACACCGAGCCGACGAACACCGCGAGCGCGGTCCTCACCAGGCCCTGACACGCAGGCGATTTCAGCCCGGGGAGCCGGGGCGGCTAACATGGCCCGGTTGCCTCGGCGAGGGTAGGCCGCGATGCGGCTCCGTGATCGACGCGGTGCAGACGCTGTCGCGCCCGCGCCCACGCCGTGGCCCCGCAGACCGTTGCACCGCCATCGAGGACCACCGGGCGACACAGCCCGGACGACGAGGAGTTACACAGTGGCCGAGGTCAAGCTCTCCGCCGAGACCCGTTCCGAGTTCGGCAAGGGCGCCGCGCGGCGCCTGCGCCGTGAGAACAAGGTGCCCGCCGTGCTCTACGGCCACGGCACCGACCCCGTCCACGTGAGCCTGCCCGGCCACGAGACGATGCTCGCGCTGAAGAACTCGAACGCGCTCCTCGCGCTCGAGATCGAGGGCAAGAAGCAGCTCGCGCTGCCGAAGGACGTGCAGCGGCACGCGACCAAGGGCTTCATCAAGCACGTCGACCTCATCCTCGTCCGCAGCGGCGAGAAGGTCACCGTCGACGTCCCGCTCCACATCGTCGGCTCGCCGGTCTCCGGCACGATCGTCACGCAGGACATGACGACGATCTCCGTCGAGGTCGAGGCCACGCACATCCCGAAGTCGATCGACGTCGACATCGACGGCGCCGACGAGGGCACGCACATCAACGCCTCCCAGGTGACGCTGCCCGAGGGTGCGACGCTCGTGTCCGACCCCGAGGCGCTCGTGCTCCTCATCTCGACGCCGGGCTCGTCCTCCGACGCGGCCGACGAGGCCTCCGACGCGGCCGACGCCGAGGCTCAGGCGGCGGCCTCGGCCGCGGCGAGCGAGGGCTGACCGGCCCTGCCCGGCAGGCCCGGTCGGCACCGCCCGACGAGCACAGGTAGAGCATCGTGAACGACCCCGCCGTGGCCGGCGGCGACCCGGACGCAGTCTGGCTCGTCGTCGGCCTCGGCAACCCCGGGCCCAAGTACGCCGGCAACCGGCACAACGTCGGCGCGATGGCCCTCGACGCCGTCGCGGCCGAGCTCGGTGCCCGGTTCTCCGCGCACCGCTCGCGGGCCGAGGTCAGCGAGGTGCGGCTGCCCCCGGTCGGCGGCCGCCCCGGGCCGCGCGCCGTCCTGGCGAAGCCGTCGTCGTACATGAACGAGTCCGGCGGCCCGGTGAGCGGTCTCGTGAAGTTCTTCAAGATCCCGGCCGCCAACGTCCTCGTCGTCCACGACGAGCTCGACCTGCCCTTCGGCGAGGTCCGGCTCAAGCGCGGCGGCGGCGAGGCCGGCCACAACGGGCTGCGCTCCATCAGCCAGTCCCTCGGCACGAAGGACTACTGCCGCGTCCGCGTCGGCGTCGGACGCCCGCCCGGCCGGCAGGACGCCGCCGACTTCGTCCTCAAGGACTTCCCGGCCTCGCAGCGCGAGGAGGTCGCCCTCCTCGTGGGCGACGCCGCGGACGCCGCGCTCGACGTCCTGCGACAGGGCTGGGAGCGGGCGCAGGGCGCCGTGAACACCGTCCGGCGCTGACCCGCCGCACGCCCGGACGCCCCCGGACGGCCCAGCGCGCGGGCGCGGACCCTGACGAAACGTCACGACCCGCCGTCCCGCGCCGACCTTGAGCCCTTCGGTGTGCTCCGTGCGGGTGGTCCTGCGCACCCATCGGTGGGACGCGGCCCCCGACGGGTCAAGGCCGGACGCCGCCGCCGCCGATGCACCGGCTGTCGTCGAGCAGCCGGGGGAGCACGCAGCATGAGCACCGAGGACCGGAGCACCGCCGGCGGACGGCCCGCCGGGGCCCGCCGCCCCGCCCCGCACCGGATCGCGGCCGTCGCCGCCGCGGCGGCCGTCGCGAGCACCGTGAGCCTGCTCGTCGCGGCCCCGCAGGCGGGCGCCGCCACGACGAACCTCGTCGTCAACCCGACGATGGAGCGCAGCACGTCGGGGTGGTTCGCGTCGTCCTCGTTCGCCCTCGCCCGGGTGGCCGGCGGGCACGGCGGCGGGTACGCCGTCCGCCTGCGCAACAGCGCGACGACGGCCCGCACCGGCGTCGTCAACGACACGGTGAACACGGTCCGCTCGACCACCGCGGGGCACGTCTACGCCGCCTCGGCGTGGGTGCGCTCGTCGACGCCGCGGCGGACGGTCTCGCTGCGGCTCATGGAGTACCGGGGCCGCACCTACCTGGGGCAGAAGGTCGGTTCCGTGACCCTGCCGGACACCGGCTGGCACAAGGTCTCGACCGTCTACACCGCGCGGACGACGGGCGCCACGGTCGACGTCAACGTCCTCGGGGTGCGGCTGCCCGCCGGGGCGTCGGTGCTCGTCGACGACGTCACGCTGCGGGACGCGACGCCCGCCGGCCCGCCGCCGACCGACCCGGGCACCCCGGACGACCCCACCGGCACCACCCGCGCGGGCTGGACCCTGAAGTGGGCCGACGAGTTCGACGGCACGGGTGTCGACGCCACCCGCTGGAAGGTCGACGACCTCTCGACGTACGGCGACGGCAACTCCGAGGTGGCCTGCCTCATGGACCGGCCGGAGAACGTCTTCACCAGCGGCGGTGTGCTGACGATCCGGGCCCGCCGCGAGGCCGCCCCGGTCCGCTGCGGCGACCGCGACGCCCGGTTCCCGGCGGGCCGCTCGTACACCTCCGGGATGCTCCGGACGACGGCCGCCTGGCAGTACGGCCGGATCGAGATGCGGGCCCAGCTGCCGACCGCCCAGGGGGTCTCGAAGGGCCTGTGGCCCGGGTTCTGGATGCGGCCCGCCGGCGGCGGGACCGGCGAGCTCGACATCCTCGAGACGATCGGCAGCGGCCCCGGCGGCACCGAGTGGAACAAGATCCACCAGACGATCTGGTACGACTACAGCGGCACCCACCCGCGGCAGACCCTCACCGCGACGACGGACGTCGACCCGAGCGCCGGCTTCCACACGTACGCGGCCGAGTGGGAGCCGGGCGTGATCCGCTGGTACGTCGACGACCGGCTCACGTACACCCGCACGACGGCGACGACCCCGTGGCTCGACGAGGCGTTCGGCAAGCCGTTCGTCATCCGGCTCAACATGGCCGTCGGCGGCTCGTGGCCGGGCAGCCCGGACGCGACGACGACGTTCCCGGCCGACTACCGCGTCGACCACGTGCGGGTCTACCAGCGCTGACGCACCCCGCCGCGCCGCCTGCTTTTCCGGCGTTGTCCCCACTTGCCGCCCCGCGCAGCCCTATCGTCGGTCTGGACCGGGCCCGGGCCAGGCCGGTCGACGGGTGTCGGGTTCGAGCGATGGGGTGAAGCGCGTGTCCTTGGGCATGGAGCCCGAGGCGTTCCGGCGTCCTGCGCCGGGCGACCCGGAGATCGCCGCCGGCGGTGGCGACCTCGGTGCCGTGCTGGGGCGCGGCGGCCTCGACGGGCTCAGCCTGTCCGAGCACCTCGACATCTCCGAGCGGCCGCAGCCCCTCACCACCCGCACCACCCGGCTGCCCCGGCCCGACATCGCCGACGACGACGCCCAGGGCATCCTCGAGTCCTACCGGCGCCGTGCGATGGCGATCGACGGCGCGAGCGCCCTGCTCGCCGCGACGATCGCCGGCATCGGCCGGTTCGACACGCGCTGGCCGATCGGGATCGTCGTCCTCACGGCCGTCCTCCCGGCGGCCTGGCTCGTCGTCCTCGCGCTGCAGCGGGCCTACGAGAAGCGGTACGTCGGCACGGGCACCGAGGAGTACCGGCGGACGGCGTACAGCGCGTTCGTGCTCTTCACCGTCATCGCCGTCGCGTCCTTCACCCTGCGCGCGGAGCTCTCCCGGCAGTGGGTGCTCACCGCGGTGCCGCTCACGGTCCTGCTCTCGCTCGTCGGGCGGCACACGCTGCGGACCTGGCTCTTCAAGCTGCGCCTGCGCGGCCAGGGCCAGCAGAAGGTCCTCGTCGTCGGCCGCGCCGACGCCGCCGTCGCCGTCATCGAGAAGCTCGACCACGAGCCCCAGCACGGGCTCGTCGCCGTCGGGGCCTGCGTGCCGCCGGCCGGCGTCCAGCTCTCGCACGTCCACGGGGTGCCGGTCGTCGGCGACCCGGACCAGATCCTCGACGCGGTCGTCGAGCTCGGGGTGCACGTCGTCGCCGTCGTCTCGCACCCGGACCTGTCCGGGCACGCGCTGCGCCGCCTCGCCTGGGCCCTCGAGGAGCGGGACGTCGAGCTCGTCGTCTCCCCGGGCATCGTCGAGGTCGCGGGCCCGCGGCTGTCGATCCGCCCCGTCGCCGGGATGTCGCTGCTGCACCTCGAGCGCCCGGTCATCAGCGGCGGCCGCCGGGTCGCCAAGATCGCGTTCGACGCCGTCGCCGGCTCGCTCCTGCTCGTGCTGGCGGCGCCCGTCATGCTCGCGATCGCCGCGGCGGTCCGGCTGGAGAGCCCCGGCCCGGTGCTCTTCCGGCAGACCAGGATCGGCGCGAACAGCCGGCGCTTCACGATGCTCAAGTTCCGTTCGATGGTCCTCGACGCCGAGGACCGCAAGGGGGAGCTCGCCCACCTCAACGAGGGCAACGACATCCTCTTCAAGGTCCGTGAGGACCCGCGCGTCACGAAGGTCGGCTCCTTCATCCGCCGGTTCTCCCTCGACGAGCTGCCCCAGCTCGTCAACGTCGTCCGCGGGGACATGTCGCTCGTCGGGCCGCGGCCGCCGCTGCCGGAGGAGGTCGCCGTCTACACCGACGACGCGACCCGCCGGCTGCGCGTCCGGCCCGGGATGACCGGTCTGTGGCAGGTCAGCGGCCGCAGCGACCTGTCGTGGGAGGAGTCCCTCCTGCTCGACCTGCGCTACGTCGACAACTGGTCGCTCATGCTCGACGTGACGATCCTCTGGCGGACGGCGCGGGCCGTCGTCCGGGGCACCGGCGCGTACTGACCGTTCGCCGGGGACGTTCGGGACGTCGGTCCCCGGACGATCGGCGCAGGAGGGGTACCCCGCCCGGCGGCCTACCCGGATCCGACGGAAGAATCGCGAATCACACGATGCGGGTGTGCGCGCGGAGTTACGTTCGGTGGCGTAGGGGCGAAGGCGACCCGGGGCGGGTCGCCGAAAGTGATGACCACGAGCTGGGGTGACCTCGTGTCGTTGGAGACCGAACAGGATGTAACTCTCAGTACCGAATCGGTATCGCAAGGTGCTCGCAGCGGGGCCCGCGGGGCGGCGGACCCACGGACGGACCCACGGACGGACCCACGGACGGAGCCTGTCTGGCGCCGCACCCTCGTCGAGGTGACGGCCCGGACGACGGGGCGTGCCGACGAGGCGTCCCGGATCGTCGCCCGCTACCGGGGCGCGGCGCTCGCGCTCGACGCGACGGCGGCGCTCCTGGCCTCCGCGGCCGTCGCCGGCGCCAGGTTCGCCGGCCGGATCGGCCTGGACTACCTCGCGCTGTGCGCCGTCCTCCCGCTCGTCTGGGTCGCCGTCCTCGCCTGGAACCGGGCCTACGAGCCGCGGTTCCTCGGCACCGGGACCGAGGAGTACCGACGGATCCTCACCGGCGGGTTCGTGCTCTTCACGGTGCTCACCGTGGCGTCGTTCTCGCTGCAGGCGGACCTCTCCCGGCTGTACGTCGGCGGGGTCGTCCCGCTGACCCTGGCCCTCACGACGCTGTCCCGGCACACGCTGCGCGGCTGGCTCTTCCGGCTGCGCCGGCAGGGCCGGGCGATGCAGCACGTCCTCGTCGTCGGCCGGGCCGACGCCGCGGTCGCCGTCGCCGACAAGCTGCGGAACGAGCCGCAGCACGGGCTCGTCGTCGTCGGGGCGTGCGTGCCCGCGGTCGAGGTCCACGTCTCGCACGTCGCGGACGTGCCGGTCGTCGGCGACCTCGGCCGGATCCTCGAGGCCGTCGACGAGCTCGGCGTGCACGTCGTCGCGGTCGTCTCGCACCCGGACCTGTCCGGGCACGCGCTGCGCCGGCTCGCCTGGGCCCTCGAGGAGCGCGAGGTCGAGCTCGTCGTCTCCCCGGGCATCGTCGAGGTCGCCGGCCCGCGCCTGACGATCCGGCCCGTCGCCGGGCTGTCGCTGCTCCACCTCGAGCGGCCCGCCTTCGCCGGCGGCCGCCGGGTGCTCAAGGTGCTCGTCGACGCCGTGCTCGGCACGGCGCTGCTCGTCCTCGCGGCGCCCGTCATGCTCGCGGTCGCGGTCGCCGTCCGGCTGGACAGCCCGGGGCCTGTGCTCTTCCGGCAGACCCGGGTCGGCGCGGCCGGCCGGCCCTTCACGATGTTCAAGTTCCGCTCCATGGTCGTCGACGCCGAGGAGCGCAAGGCTGCGCTCGCGCACCTCAACGAGGGCGGCGAGATGCTCTTCAAGGTCCGTGCCGACCCCCGGGTGACCCGGGTCGGGGCGTTCATCCGGCGGTTCTCCCTCGACGAGCTGCCCCAGCTCGTCAACGTCGTCCGCGGCGAGATGTCGCTCGTCGGCCCGCGGCCGCCGCTGCCGTGCGAGGTCGAGCGCTACGACCACGACGCGACCCGCCGGCTCCGGGTCCGCCCGGGGGTCACCGGGCTCTGGCAGGTGAGCGGCCGCAGCGACCTGTCCTGGGAGGAGTCCGTCCTCCTCGACCTGCGGTACGTCGACAACTGGTCGCTCGCCCTCGACGCCGTCATCCTCTGGCGCACCGCGCGGGCCGTGCTGCGCCCGCAGGGCGCCTACTGACGCCCCGCGCCCGTCGGCCGCGAGCGCTCAAGATCCGCGCCCGCGGCGCCGACGTCTCGCAGTGCGACCGCGCACGACGTCCCACGACCCTTCGGGGGACGATGGTGCGGGCCCACGCCTGTCGTGGGTTAGCGTCACCGGGTGAGCGGCCCGGTACGCACCGGCCTCGCACTGGACCGAAAGGGTGAGATGAGCGGCCACGACGACGCGCGCCTCGCGCGGCTGCTGGCGCAGGCGGCGGGCGACGCGCTCCTCACCGTCCGCACGCAGGGCCTCGCCGGCCGCGACCTCAAGGACGCCGGCGACGCCCGCGCCCAGGAGGTGCTCGCGGCGCTGCTCGCCGAGCACGCCCCCGGGGACGCCGTCCTCTCCGAGGAGGCCGCCGACTCCTCCGCCCGGCTGGCCGCCGACCGGGTCTGGATCATCGACCCCCTCGACGGCACCCGCGAGTTCTCCGAGCCGCCCCGCGACGACTGGGCGGTGCACGTCGCCCTCTGGGCCGGCGGCGACCTCGTCGCCGGTGCGGTCGCCCTGCCGGCGCGCGGCGTCGTCCACGGCACGGACGACGCCCCCGTCGTCCCGCCGCGGCCCGCCGGGGCGCCGGTCCGGCTCGCCGTGAGCCGGTCCCGCCCGCCCGAGCTCGCCACCGCGCTCGCCGCGCAGCTCGGTGCGGACCTCGTGCCGATGGGCTCGGCCGGCGTGAAGTGCGCCGCCGTCTGGACCGGCGAGGCCGACGCGTACGTCCACGCCGGCGGCCAGTTCGAGTGGGACTCCGCCGCCCCCGTCGCCGTCGCCCGTGCCGCCGGGCTGCACACGAGCCGCATCGACGGCTCCCCGCTCGTCTACAACCGTCCCGACCCCCGTCTGCCCGACCTCGTCGTCTGCCGCCCCGAGCTGGCGGCCCAGATCCTCGCGCTGACCACGGCCCTCACCACGGCCGGGGCCGGCGCGCCCGCTGGAGGAGCCCGATGACCCACCCGTCCCCGGAGCGCCGGACTTCCGAGTACCGGCTCTCCCAGCTCGACACGCTCGAGGCGGAGTCGATCCACGTCTTCCGGGAGGTGGCGGCCGAGCTGGAGAAGCCGGTGCTGCTCTTCTCCGGCGGCAAGGACTCGATCGTCATGCTGCGCCTGGCGGAGAAGGCGTTCTGGCCGGCGCGGATCCCGTTCCCGATGCTCCACGTGGACACCGGGCACAACTTCCCGGAGGTGCTGGAGTTCCGCGACCGCCGGGTCGCCGAGCTCGGCGTCCAGCTCGTCGTCGCGAGCGTGCCCGACGCGATCGCCGCCGGCACCGTGCACGAGCTCCCCGACGGCACCCGCAACCGGCTCCAGACCCCGGTCCTGCTCGAGGCGCTCGAGGAGGGCGGGTACACGGCCGCCTTCGGCGGCGCCCGGCGCGACGAGGACAAGGCCCGCGCCAAGGAGCGCGTCTTCTCCTTCCGCGACGAGTTCGGCCAGTGGGACCCGAAGAACCAGCGCCCCGAGCTGTGGTCGATGTACAACGGCCGGATCCACAGCGGCGAGAGCATCCGGGTCTTCCCGCTGTCGAACTGGACCGAGCTCGACATCTGGCAGTACGTGCAGCGCGAGGGCATCGACCTGCCGAGCATCTACTTCGCGCACGAGCGCGAGGTCTTCGACCGCGCCGGGATGCTCTACGCCAACAACGAGTTCTGCCGCCCGAAGGCGGGCGAGGACCTGTTCACCGCGAAGGTGCGCTACCGCACCGTCGGGGACGCCTCGCTGACCGCCGCGGTGCGCAGCGAGGCCGACACGCTCGACGCGATCATCGAGGAGGTGTCGACCACGAGGATCACCGAACGCGGTGCCACCCGCGGGGACGACAAGTTCTCGGAGGCCGCCATGGAGGACCGCAAGCGGGAAGGGTACTTCTGACAGTGGGACACGCCGGCATGGACATGCTCCGGTTCGCCACGGCGGGCTCGGTGGACGACGGCAAGAGCACCCTCATCGGGCGTCTCCTCTACGACTCGAAGTCGATCTTCGAGGACCAGATGGACGCCGTCGAGAAGGCCAGCGCGGCCAAGGGCGACGAGTACGTGAACCTCGCGCTGCTCACCGACGGCCTGCGGGCCGAGCGGGAGCAGGGCATCACGATCGACGTCGCCTACCGCTACTTCGCGACCCCGCGGCGCAAGTTCATCATCGCCGACACCCCCGGGCACATCCAGTACACCCGGAACATGGTCACGGGTGCCTCGACGGCGGACCTCGCGATCGTCCTCGTCGACGCCCGCAAGGGCCTCGTCGAGCAGAGCCGCCGGCACGCGTTCATCGCGACCCTGCTCCGGGTGCCGCACCTCGTGCTCGCGGTGAACAAGATGGACCTCGTCGACTACTCGCAGGAGGTCTTCGAGTCGATCGCCGACGAGTTCACCCGGTTCGCGACGAAGCTCGACGTGCCCGACCTCACCGTCGTGCCGATCTCGGCGCTGCTCGGCGACAACATCGTCACGCGCTCGCAGAACATGCCCTGGTACGACGGGCCGTCGTTGCTGCACCACCTCGAGCACGTCCACGTGTCGAGCGACCGCAACCTCATCGACGTCCGGTTCCCGGTGCAGTACGTCATCCGGCCGCAGTCGGCGCAGCACCCGGACTACCGGGGCTACGCGGGCACCGTCGCGAGCGGCGTCCTCAAGCCCGGCGACGAGGTCATGGTGCTGCCGAGCGGCTTCACGAGCCGGATCGCGGCGATCGAGACCATGGACGGCCCCGTCGACGAGGCGTTCCCGCCGATGGCCGTCACCGTGCGGCTCACCGACGAGATCGACATCTCCCGCGGCGACATGATCTGCCGCCCGCACAACGCGCCGAAGCCGACGCAGGACGTCGACGCGATGGTCTGCTGGATGGCCGACAAGCCGCTCGCCAAGGGCGCCAAGCTCACCATCAAGCACACGACCCGGACGGCGCGCGCCCTCGTCAAGGACGTGCGCTACCGGCTCGACGTCAACAGCCTGCACCGCGAGGAGGGGCCCGCCGGTCTCGGTCTCAACGAGATCGGCCGGGTCGTGCTCCGGACGACGCAGCCGCTGTTCGCGGACGAGTACCGCCGCAACCGGACGACGGGCGGCTTCGTGCTCGTCGACGAGGCGACGAACGCCACGGTCGCCGCGGGGATGATCCTCGACCAGGGCTGAACGCACCGTCATCGCCTCACCCGGACGGCCGTCGTCCGCACGCCCCCTCAACGTGCGGGCGGGCCGGCCGACGGGAAGGGCATGACACCCGACCCTGTCGGCCCGGCGGACCCGTCCGGCGTCGCCGAGACGTCACCGACCGTGAGCGCGGTCGACATCAGCCCCGAAATGCCTGACGCTGCGTGGTCGACACGGCAGGATGGTGACGTTCACCCGGGGCGGGTGGCGTCGACAGGACGGACTGTGACGAGCGAACTGACGACGGGCCACGGCGGCCCGTGGACCGTGGCCCTCCCCGGGCAGCGCGCGGCGGCCGGCGACGCCGACCCCGAGGCCGGCGCCGGCACTCCCGGCGCCCCGGGCGGAGAACGCCTGCGGCTGCTCCTCGTCGGCTCCAGCGGCGGGCATCTCGCCCAGCTCACGGCGCTCGACCCGTGGAGCGCGGCCCACGACCGGCACTGGGTGTGCTTCGACACCCCGGACGCCGTCTCGATCCTCGCCGGCGAGTCCGTCACCTGGGCGTACCACCCGACGACCCGGCACCTGCCGAACCTCCTGCGCAACCTCGGCCTGGCGTGGCGGGTCATGCGCGAGGAGCGGCCGGACGTCGTCCTGAGCACCGGTGCCGGGGTGGCGCTGCCGTTCTTCGTGCTCGCCCGCCTGTTCGGCGTGCCGGCGATCTTCCTCGAGGTCTACGACCGGCTCGACACCTCGACCCTCACCGGTCGGCTCGTCCGGCCGTTCGCGAGCCGGATGCTCGTCCAGTGGGAGGAGCAGCGCGGCCTCTACCGCGACGCCGAGGTCGTGGGGTGCGTGCTGTGAGCGCCACCGGCGACGCGCGTCCGCGGCTGTTCGTCAGCGTCGGCACCGACCACCACCCCTTCGACCGGCTCGTCGGCTGGGTCGCGGACTGGGCACGCGCGAACCCGGACTGGGACGTCGCGCTCCAGCACGGCCGGACGGCGGCGCCCGCCGCCGCGCCGAACCTCGAGGCGTTCGCGTTCTGCGACCACGCTCGGCTCCAGGACCTGTTCTCCGGCAGCGACGCGGTCGTCAGCCACGGCGGCCCCGCGACGATCACCGAGGCGCGCCGTACCGGTCACGTACCGGTCGTCGTCCCGCGCGACCCCGCGCACGGCGAGCACGTCGACGGGCACCAGGTGCTCTTCGCCGGTCGGCTCGCGGATGCCGGTCTCGTGACGCTCGTCGCCTCGGCGGCGGCGCTCGACGAGGCGGTGAGGGCCGCTGCCGAGCAGCGTCGTGCGGTGCCGGCCCCGGTGGCGGGCAGGGCGGCGGCCCAGGCCGTGCCGCCCGGCGTGCACCGGGTCGGGCAGGTCGCGGAGGCGCTCGTCGCCGAGGCCAGGTCGTCCCGGCGGGCCCGTGCCGGCCGGAGCCGTCGTCGCTGATCGCCACCTGGTGAGTCACTGAGAGTGACCTCGGTCGCCCGGTCGCTCCGTGCCCGGGCGGGTGCGGCCGTGTTAGCGTGCTGGTCGTCGTGGCGGCACCGCCGTCGCGCAGCCATGTCCGCCGGTCCGGGAGGTCACGTAGCGTGAGCGAACAGGGTCACGGCCCTGACGCCGAGCTCGACCTCACCGAGGGGGCGCCCGCTGCCCTGCGCGGGCCGTCGCACCGGCCCCGGCGGCGCGAGCGCGCCGCCCGCGCACGCCGTCGNCGGTGCGGCGACGGCGAGCGCGCCGCCCGCGCACGCCGTCGCCGCACCGTCGCCGCCCTCGTCGCGGTCGCCGTGGCGGGGGTGGGCGTCCTCGCCGCGACCCACCGTCCGGCCGGCTCGGACGGCGTGACGACCGTCGCCGCCGACGGGCCGTCGTCCGCGGCCGTCCCCGGCGCGACGACCGCCGGCTCGGCGGCGTCCGGCACCGCGACCGGCACGCCGACGGGCACCGCGACCGGTACCGCGACGGGCACCGCGACCGGTACCGCGACCGGCCCGGCGACCGCGACCGGCACCGCGAAGACCGCGAAGACCCCTGCCGCGACGAAGGCCGGCGCCACCACGACGGCCCGGCGCACGACGTCCGCCGCGCCGGGGCCGACCCCGCGGCTGCGGGCCGGCGGCGCACCGTTCGCGACCCGCTGCGCCGTGAGCCGGACCCTGGTGCCCTCCTGCGGCGCCTACTGGGGGATCTACTCGCGGCGCTACGGCGGCGGCAACGTCGAGACGACCGTGAAGGCCTGGGAGTCGACCGTCGGCCGGCGCTTCGACATCGTGCTCATGTACTACGACTTCTCCGGCCGCAACGGTCCGGGCTGGTTCCCGGACGCGTCGATGAAGAACCTCGGGTCGAGCCGGATCCTCCTGCTGGACTGGGAGTCGCGGAACTTCTCGACGGGCGCGAACTACCGCTGGGCCGACATCGCGGCGGGGAAGTACGACGCGAGCGTCGTCGTCCCGTCCGCGCAGCGGGTCAAGGCGTACGGCAAGAAGGTCATGCTCGGGCTCGACCACGAGATGGACCTGTCCTACGCCAAGCACGGGACGGCCGCCGAGTACCGGGCCGCCTACAAGCACCTGCGGGCGGTGTTCGCCGCCCAGGGCGTCGACAACGTCGTGTGGACCTGGGTGACGTCCGGCTACGTCGCCTACGGCAACGGCCCGCACGTGAAGTCGTTCTACCCCGGCGACGCGTACGTCGACTGGATCGGGTACGACCCGTACAACTTCAACACGTGCCACAAGAGCGGCTGGGAGACCTTCGACCAGACGGTCAAGGGCTTCTACGACTGGTCGGCCGCGAACGGCCTGGGGAGCAAGCCGCTGCTCGTCCAGGAGTACGGGATGCACTACGGCGACAACGCGAAGTCCCGGCAGTGGTACCGCGACATCGACGACGTGCTCCGCAAGCGCACCCGGATCAAGGCGCTCGTCCGCTGGGACTCCGACACCTCGTGCACGCTGCGGATCGACAACGGGACCGGGATGGTCGCCGAGTTCAAGGCCGCCGGGCTCGCGGTCGACCGGCCCTGACGGTCAGCTGCTCCAGGGCAGCTCGCGGCCGAGCAGCGTCGCGAGCGCGGCGTTGTGCGGCGCGTAGAAGGCGCGCAGCTCCTCGGCGGTCGCCGGGTCGATCTTCGGCGCCGGCCGGTTGTTGAAGTGCGCCTCCTTGGGCACCGGCCACGGGTCGATGCCCAGGTGCTCGAAGACCGTGTTCATGACGGGCACCGGGTCGGCGTACATCTCCTCGCTGACGACGACGAGCACCCGCTCACGGCCGACCGCGTCGAACCAGCGCTCGAGCTGCGGCGCGTAGACGCCCCGCTCGCGGTAGGTGTGGTAGTCGTGCGGCCGGCTGTAGTAGTACGGGTCCGCGGCCATCTTCTCGGCCTCGCCCGCGAGCCGGTCGGGCTCGGCGGCGAGCGCCTCCTCGAAGGTCAGCGGCTCGACCCCCTCGTCGACGCGCTCCCAGTAGTGCGAGTACGCGCGCTTGACCGGGTCGCGGAGCAGGACGACGAACCGCGCGTCGGGCAGGTCGGTCGCGACCCGCTGCGGCACGTAGGGGTTGAACATGTAGTACGGGCTGGCCTCGCCCGTGACGACGCGCTTGCCGAGCCGGCGCTCGGCGGCCCGGCGGGCGGCCGCGGTCGGGAAGTGCCCGCGGTACCAGGCCTCGCCGCGCGCGTAGTGCCAGTAGAAGTAGTGCGGGCTCTTGTGGTGCTCCCAGCGGGCGACCATCGGCAGCACCTGCGGGTGCTGCTCGATCCAGCGCCACGCGGACGTCGAGCCGCCGCGCTTGGTGCCGAGCACGAGGAAGTCCGGCATCGGCCGCAGCGCCGCCGTGGACTGGCCGTAGGCGCGGATGACGCCCTTGCCGAGGTCCTTCGCCTGCTCGGGGACGAGCGCCTTGACACGCTTCTCGAGGCCGTTCACAGCGCGGATCCCTCTTTCCTCTGCGGTGCCGGGTCATGCGGTGCCGGGTGGTGCGGTGCCGGCCGGGTGGTGGAGCCCACCCGGTCATCTGGTTCATCGGACGGCGCGGGGCCGGACTGGACCGTGCCGGGCCGGCGGCGCAGGGCGGCGACGAAGCCGTCGAGCCCGAGCGCCCGGCGCCGCACCCAGAGCACGCCGCCGTAGACCGTGCACGCGGCGGCGACCCCGGCGACGGTGCCCGCGAGCGAGGTCCCGAGGACGGCGCGGACGGCGAGCGCGGGCCCGCCGAAGGCGAGGACGGCGAGCGCGGCCACCTCGGCGACGCGGCGGTCCCAGGACCGCACGCCGAGCCCGCGGCGCAGTTCGAGGGTGCCCAGCGCCGCGTCGGTGAGCAGCGCCGCACCCCAGCCGAGCGCGGCCCCGACCATGCCGAGGCCGGGGACGAGCGCGAGGTCGACGGCGAGCATGACGGCGGCCGCGACGCCGGTGTTCACGGCGGCCCAGTGGCTCTTGCCGGCCATGTTGAGCACGGTGTTCGCGTTGCCGGTCGCGACGACGCCGAGCATCGCGAGCGACAGGATCGTCAGCGCGTCGGCACCGGCGACGAAGCGCGGCCCGATGAGGGAGAGGACCGCCGGGGCGAAGACCGCCATCCCGAGGTAGACCGGCCACGTCGAGGCGATCGCGCCGACGGTGCTGAACCGGTGCACCTGCTGCGCCTCGGCGCGGTCGCCGCGGCTGAACGCGGCGGCGACGGCGGGGGCGATGGAGAGCCGGATCGCCTGCATCGCAAGGGTCCCCGAGGTGACGAAGCGACTCGCTGCGGCGTAGATGCCGGCCTCGACCGGGCCGCGCAGCGCCGCGACGAGCAGCACGTCGGCCCACGTGACGATCACCTCGAACGTCGCGGCCACGCCGCGCGGGGCGGTGAGCCGCCAGAACCGGCGCGCGACGCCGTCCGCGGGCAGGTCCGCCAGCGGCTCGCCGGCCGCGGCGGCGTCGGCGGCCTTCTCGTGCCCCCGCCGGACGGCGGCCCGCACCCGGGCCCGGACGTCGCGGCCGGCGACGGCGACGGCGACGAGCAGCGGCGCGGCCCACACGAGGAGCGCCCCGTGCAGCCCGGCGCCGAGGCCGAGGACGGCGGCGACGAGCAGCAGCGGGCGGCTCACCGGGAGCAGGACCTGCTGGTAGAGCGTATACGTGCGCATCGCGCCCAGGCCCCGGCTCGCACCGTTGAGCAGCGCCGTCGACAGCGTCGAGAGCACGAGGAACGGCGCGAGCAGGCGCAGCGCGGAGGCGGTCCGTGCGGCGTCCGCCGGGTCGTCGACGAGCAGCCGGGCGAGCGGACCGGCCGCGGCCCAGACGAGCGTCGCGACGACGACGGAGCCCACGAGCACGGGCACGAGCGCGGCCCGCAGCGTGACGCCGAGCAGCCGCTGCCCGCCGGTCGCCCGCAGCCCGGACAGCGACCGGACCAGCCCGGTGTCGGCGCCGAGCAGCAGGACCGTCGTCGCGATGGTGAAGGCGGCGACGGCGGAGAAGAACTCACCCGTCGCGCGGTCGTCGAGGAGCCTGCCGACGGCGAACGTCAGGGCGAACCCGCCCGCACCGGTGCACACGGCGCCGGCCAGGCCGAGGACGCCGTGACGGGCGACCTGCGTCCTGGTCGCCGCAGGGTCGGCAGCACCGGAGGGCGGGGGCGCGCTCACTACAGGCCACGCCCCCGGCGGTGCAGGGCCGCCTGGAGCCGGTCGATCGAGAGCAGCCGCAGCGCGGCCGCCGCGGCGAGGTAGCTGCGCGGCTCGCGGCGGGAGAGCCGGACGGTCTGGGCGGCGGTCGAGAGCGCCTCCCGGCGGCGGCCCATCGCGGCGAGCGCGATCGCCTGCTGGCCCTTGATCCGGGCGAGCCCGCGGGGCACCTGCGCGAACTGCGGGTGCTTGACGAGCATCGCGTCGAGGGACTCGTGGATCGTCGCCCAGCGGCTGAAGTAGAACGACGAGCCGTGCCAGTGGATCTTCGTGAGCGGTCGCGGCACCGAGAGCACCGGCCCGACGGAGGCGGCGCGCAGCAGCAGGTCGTAGTCCTCGGCGTAGCCGCCCGGCAGGTCCTCGTCGACGAGGCCGATGGGGCCGACGAGGTCGGCGCGGCGCAGCAGGAACGACGACGGGTGCAGCTCCATGATCCGGCGCAGCAGCAGGTCCTCGAGGTGCACCGGGTGCAGCGGCCCGGGCCGCTCGACCTCGGTGCCGTCGTGGACGACGACGATGCCGGTCGCGACGACCGAGGCGCCGGGGCTGCGCTCGAGCAGCGGCACCTGGGCACTGAGCTTGCCCGGCAGCCACTCGTCGTCGTCGTCGCAGAACGCGACGAGCGCGTGGGTCGCGGCGAGGATGCCCGTGTTGCGGGTGCCGGCCAGGCCGGGGGAGCGGGTGTTCGTGATCTGCCGCAGGGTGAACCGGGCGGGCAGGTCGACCGCGAGGTCGGTGACGGGGGTGCCGTCCCGCACGACGAGGATCTCGACGGCGCCCGGGTGGTCCTGCGCGGCGATGCCGGCGAGGGCCCGGACGAGCAGGTGGTCCCGGTCGCGGGTCGGGATGACGACGGTGACGGGGGCGGCGGTCGCCCCGGACGCCGCGGTGGCGTCGTCCGTCGTCGGCTGCGTCGGGGTGTCGGTGACCTGCACGGGGTGCTCCGCTTCGGTTCGGTCGGTTCGGTCGGGGGTGGTTCGGTCCGGGGCGGCCGGTCTCTGGCCGGGGACGATCATGGTGCCGTCCAGGTGCGCAGGACGGCGGCGGCGTCCGGGTCCAGGCCCGGCGGCAGGCCGCGGCCCGCAGCGAGCGCCGCGAGGGCCGTCGAGAGGACCGCGACGAGGTGGACCCGGACGAGGGTGCGGACCAGGTCCGGGACGTCGGCGGCCGGGACGCCGAGCCGGGGCAGGACGCGGGGTCCGGCGGCGGCCATCGCGGCGACCGCCTCGGTGAAGGTCGCGCCGTCCAGGACGTGCGTGCACTGGTAGACCCAGCGCAGCGCGTCGAGCCCGACCGGGCCCTGCCGGCTGCCGTACTCGAGGTCCCAGACCCAGAGCGTGTCGCCGGCCCAGCCCATGTTCCAGGGCACCCAGTCGCCGTGGAAGGCGCCGACGGCGACGGGCCGGTCGCCGTCCGCCCGCTCGACGCTCTCGGTGAGGGCGCGCAGGGCGTCCGCGAGGTCGGGGCGGGTGCAGTCCGGGCCGGTCACGGCGCGGACCCGGGCGGTGAGCTCGGTCCAGAGCGCCGTCGTGCGCAGCGGGGCGGTCGCCGGGCCGGCGTCGTCGAAGGCCGCGGCGAAGGTGGCGAGCCGGTCGAGCACCCGGTCCTCGTCGTCCCGGCGGGCGCCGCGGGTGCTCTGCGGGAGGGGCTCGACGACCGACACGGTGAACGGCCCGACGGTGCCGTGGTCGAGCACCCGCGGCAGCCGGACGGCGGGCCCGGGCAGACCGGCGCCGAGGTCGCGCAGGAGGACCGCCTCCCGCTCGACCCGCTCGCCGGTCGCCGGGTCGGACGCGACCTTGGTGAAGGCGACGACCCGGCCGCGGCCGTCGGTGACCTGGACGGTCGGCTTGGCGAGCGGGTGGAAGGCGCGCAGGCTCACGGCGGTCGCGACGGCGCCCGGGACGTGCCGGCGCAGGTGCCGGGTCACGAGCGCCGCGTCGACGGCGTCGTCCGGGACGTCACGGGGCACGCTGGCCCGCAGCACCGTGCGGTCGCCGGACACGGCCGCCAGGCCCGCGACCGCGAGCGAGGCCGCCGTCCGGGCGGCCCGCACCTTGGGCCCGCGCAGCCGGTTGTGCGACGTGAGCAGCCGGCGGGCGGCGCCCGCGTCGACGGGCACGAGGAACAGCGGGCGGGCGGCCGACGGGATGACCCGCCAGGCGTCGACGACCCGGTACCCGGCCGGCGGCGGCCCGTAGCCGACGTGGACGTCGACCCCGGTCGCCGGGAACAGGTGGCGCAGCTGGGCGGTGGCGGCGTCGACACGCGGCGACGAGGGGCCGAGCTCGATGGTGACGCGGCCTGCGGTGGTCGTCACGACGGTGCTCCTCCGGTCGGGCGCGGGGGCGGCGCGGGCCGGCCTGGGGCGGGGATCCCGACGTCCGGCCAGCGCAGGCTGCGCTCGAGGTGGCTCTCCCGGTGCGGGGGGACGCCGTGCCGGCGGACGACCCGCTCCGGCACGACCGGGGCGTCCGAGCGGACCGGGTCGTCGCGGCGCAGCAGCAGGGCCGCGGTGACGAGGACGATGAGCAGGTTCATCCCGTCGAGCCCGTAGAACATGAGCATCACCGAGACGACGACGAGTGTCATGTGCACGAAGGCGCCCGGGAGGTCCGTCGTGCGCCGCGTCGCCACCGCGAGGCCCCAGATCGTCAGGAGGAACAGGGCCAGCCCGACGAAGCCGTGGGAGAACATGACGTACCAGAAGTGGCCCTGCGTGCCGACGCTCACGCCGAGCAGCTCCGACGGCCGGGGGGCGCCGTAGCCGAGCAGCGGCGACTCCAGCGTGCGGTCGAAGGCCTCCCGGTAGATCGAGGCCCGGTCGGCCGTCGTCGAGCTCGTCGACGTGCGCTGCGAGATCCGGTCGAGGGCCCCGGTGCTCAGGACGAACAGCGCCGCCGCCGTGAGCGGGACCGCGGCGAGCAGCACGTGCCCGAGCCGGATCCGGCGCCGCAGCCGCAGCGTCGTCATCATCGCCGTGACCGCCACGCCGACGAAGATGCCCCGGTTGAGGGTCGCCAGGGCGGGCGGGACGGCGGCCAGCACGAGGAGCGTGAGGGTCGTCCTGAGCCGGCGGTCGGCGATGAGCCACAGCGCGACGACGAGCGGCAGGAGCAGGACGAACGCGTGCCCCCAGCCGTTCGTGTAGGGGAACGGTGCCGCCGGGCGGACGAAGGGGTAGGGCGCGCCGTACGGCTGCTGGACCTCGGCGAACCGCGGGCTGAGCAGCTCCCGGACGTAGTCGTTCGAGGCGATGTTGCGCGGCATGATCCGCAGCATCGGGGTGTTGATCCGGGTGTACGGGGCGATCATCCCGAGGTAGCCGCCGGCGGCGACCCAGCCGAGGAACCAGGCCATCGCCCCGAGCAGGCGGCGGCGGGTGAGCCGCTCGGCGGCGTTGTAGACGTAGACCGCGACGATGCTCGCGCCGACGAGCGTCGTCCAGCGCTGCGCGAAGCCGAGCATCCGGCCGGCGGTGTCGATCATCGACGCCGAGACGAGCATCCAGATGATGAAGCCGGTCCACGGCAGCCACATCCGGGGCAGCCGGATCGACCCGCGCACCGACATGAGGAACAGGCAGACGGCTCCCGCCATCGGGATGACGAAGGGCATCAGCCCTGCGACCCACCACAGCGGGAAGAGCACGAACAGCCACGTGACCGGCCAGGCCGGTAGCACCCCCGCGCGGGCCGCCCGGGCGCCGCGGCGGTCGAGCGGGCCGACGGCCACGCCCCCCGCCTGCTGCAGCGCGCTCACGGTGCGGGCCTCCACGGGTCGCTCGTCCTCGTCGGTCGTTCTCGGGGCGGTGCTCGGCGGTGCGCCGTCCCTGTCTTCATCGCCCGAGGAGGGGTTCAGCCTTAGCCGGGACGTGCCGATCATTCTTCAGCAGGCCAGGGTGTCCGCCGGCACGTTCGCGGAGAGTCGCGGACAAACCGAGCGAACGGTGTAGATCCTGGCCCGGGGTGCCCGTGCGCCCCACGGCCGCCCTAGGCTGTGCGACACGACAGGCTGACGACGAGGACGCCCGGACCGACCTGGAGGCCCGCAGGCATGGAGGACATCACCGGCGCGCTCACCGTCAAGGACGTCGTGACGCGCGTCAGGCAGCGTCCCGTCCTCGCGGTCGCCCCGATGATGCTCGGGCTCCTGCTGTCGGTGGCCTACGTCGTGCTCACCCCGCCGACGTACTCGGCGACCGCCTCGGTGAAGGTCGAGCCCGTCGTCGCGGACCGGTACGCGGGCAACATCAACGTGTCGAACATCATCTCGATGCAGACCGAGATGCAGGTCGTGCAGTCGACGTCCGTCGCCGCCCTCGCCGCCGACACCCTCGGCATCGACATGCGGACCGTGCGGCACTCGATCGCCGTCTCCTCGCCGCAGGACACCCAGGTCGTCGACATCACCTACTCCGCGGGCTCGCCGGCGGCGGCGGTGCGCGGTGCCGCGACGGTCGCCGACAGCTACCTCACGTACAGCAAGCAGAGCAAGCAGGCCGTCGCCAAGACGCAGTACGCCGAGGTGCTCAAGAACATCGACGAGGTGCAGAAGCAGATCGCCGTGAAGTCCACGACGGCGCTCCAGACGCAGCTCGACGTCCTCGTCCAGAGCCGCCGGAGCCTGGAGTCGCTCCTCGCGAACACCGCCGGCGAGATCATCAACAAGCCGGTCGAGCCGACGTCGCCGGCGTCGCCGAAGCCGCTCGTCGCGATCCCCGCCGGGCTCGGCCTCGGGGCGATCCTCGGCCTCGCGCTCGCCGTCCTCTGGCCGGCCCGCAGCCGCCGCCGGCTCACCGCCCCGGTCCCGCCGCGGGCCTCCGGCGCCGTCGCCCCGCAGCACGGCCGGCCCGCCGCCGGCGGCNTGGTGCCCGGCCCGGCCGGTGGCCCGCCCGGGCACCACGGTGACGAGCCGGACGCCGACCGGTGGCGCCCCGGGCGCGACCGTCCGACAGGGCTGAGCACCCGCCCCGTCCCCGCACCGACCCCCTGGACGCCGCACCCGCGCGGACAGGGGAAACTAGGGGCATGACCCTGCGCGGACTGCTCGACGCCGTCCGGTCCGAGCCGGGGGTCGCCGCCCTCGTCGAGACCGCTCTGACCGGCTCGGTGGCCGCCCTCGACGTCGTGGCCCCCACGGGGGTCCGGCCGCTCGCCGTCGCCGCCCTCGCCGCCGCCGCACCGACCGGCGCCGGCCGCCCCGTGCTGCTCGTCACCGCCACCGGTCGCGAGGCCGAGGACCTCGCCGCCGCGCTGCGCTGCTACCTCGACCCCGAGACCGTCGTGGAGTTCCCGGCCTGGGAGACGCTGCCGCACGAGCGGCTCTCGCCGCGCGCCGACACGGTCGGCAAGCGGCTCGCGGTCCTGCGCCGGCTCGCCCACCCGCGCGAGGACGACCCGGTCGCCGGCCGGGTCAGCGTCGTCGTCGCACCCGTCCGCGCCGTCATGCAGCCCGTCGTCCGCGGGCTCGGCGACCTCACGCCGGTCGGCCTGCAGCCCGGCCAGGACGCCGACCTCGACGAGGTCGTCGAGGCGCTGGCCGGTGCCGCCTACTCGCGGGTCGACATGGTCGAGCGGCGCGGGGAGTTCGCCGTCCGCGGCGGCATCCTCGACGTCTTCCCGCCGACCGAGGACCACCCGCTGCGCGTGGAGTTCTGGGGCGACACCGTCGAGGAGGTCCGCTGGTTCTCCGTCGCGGACCAGCGCTCGCTCGAGGTTGCCGAGAACGGGCTGTGGGCCCCGCCGTGCCGCGAGGTGCTGCTCACGGACGCCGTCCGGGCCCGGGCCGAGTCGCTCGTGCCCGTGCTGCCGGGCGTCGCGGACATGCTCGCGAAGATCGCCGCGGGGGTGGCCGTCGAGGGCATGGAGTCCCTCGCGCCGGTGCTCGTCGACGGCATGGAGCCGCTGCTCGACCTGCTCCCCGCCGGGTCGGTCGTCGTGCTCGTCGACCCGGAGAAGGTCCGCTCCCGGGCGCACGACCTCGTCGCGACGAGCGACGAGTTCCTCGCTGCCTCGTGGGCGAACGCGTCCGCGGGCAACGCCGTCCCGGTCGACCTGTCGGCGCTGCCCGCCGACGCCGTCCCCGCCGGGCTCGCCGAGGCCGACCTCGCCGAGTCGTCGTACTGGACGTTGTCGCGGCTGCGCGAGCACGCCCGGTCGACGTCCCGGCCCTGGTGGTCGATCACGTCGCTCGCCCGGGACGCCGACCTCGTCGACGAGATGGACGTCGCGCTCGGCGACGACGCGGACGTCATCCGGATCGGTGCCCGCGAGGTCGACGGCTACGCGGGGGAGACCGAGAAGGCGCTCGCCGACCTGCGCTCCCTCGTGTCGGCCGGCTGGCGGGTCGTCGCGACGACCGAGGGCCCCGGCCCGGCCAAGCGGATGGTCGAGGTGCTCTCCGGCGCCGACGTCCCGGCCCGGCTCGAGATCGGCGTCGACGTCGCCCCCGAGCCGGGCGTCGTCCACGTGACGACGGCGTCGATCGACCACGGCTTCATCGCCGAGGACCTGCGGCTCGCGCTGCTCACCGAGACCGACATCTCCGGCAGCCGTTCGGCGACCAAGGACATGCGCCGGCTCCCGAGCCGGCGGCGCAACGTCGTCGACCCGCTCCAGCTGCGGCCGGGGGACTTCGTCGTCCACGAGCAGCACGGCGTCGGCAAGTACGTCGAGATGATGCAGCGCACCGTCGGCGGCGCGACGCGCGAGTACCTCGTCATCGAGTACGCGCCGTCCAAGCGGGGGCAGCCGGGCGACCGGCTCTTCGTGCCGAGCGACTCGCTCGACCAGGTGACCCGGTACGTCGGCGGCGAGCTGCCCGGGCTCAACAAGATGGGCGGCTCGGACTGGCAGAAGACGAAGGGCCGGGCCCGCAAGGCGGTCAAGCAGATCGCCGGTGAGCTGATCCGGCTCTACTCGGCGCGGATGGCCTCGGTCGGGCACGCGTTCGGCCCAGACACGCCCTGGCAGCGCGAGCTCGAGGACGCCTTCCCGTACGTCGAGACGCCCGACCAGCTCGCGTGCATCGACGAGGTCAAGAACGACATGGAGAAGACGGTCCCGATGGACCGGCTCATCTGCGGCGACGTCGGCTACGGCAAGACCGAGATCGCGGTCCGGGCGGCGTTCAAGGCGGTGCAGGACGGCAAGCAGGTCGCCGTCCTCGTGCCGACGACCCTCCTCGTGCAGCAGCACTTCGAGACGCTCACCGAGCGGTACGCGAACTTCCCGGTCGTCGTCAAGGCGCTGTCCCGGTTCCAGACCGACGGCCAGGCGAACGCCGTCCTCGCCGGGCTCGCCGACGGCAGCGTCGACGTCGTCATCGGCACGCACCGGCTGCTCGGCGGGGAGGTGCGGTTCAAGGACCTCGGGCTCATCGTCGTCGACGAGGAGCAGCGCTTCGGCGTCGAGCACAAGGAGAAGCTCAAGCAGATGCGCACGAACGTCGACGTCCTCGCGATGTCGGCGACGCCGATCCCGCGCACGCTCGAGATGGCCGTGACCGGCATCCGCGAGATGTCGACGCTCGCGACGCCGCCGGAGGAGCGGCACCCGGTGCTCACCTTCGTCGGGGCCTACGACGAGAAGCAGATCGGTGCCGCGATCCGGCGCGAGCTGCTCCGCGAGGGCCAGGTCTTCTACATCCACAACAAGGTCGACTCGATCGAGCGGGCCGCGGCCCGGATCCGCGAGCTCGTGCCCGAGGCCCGGGTCGAGACCGCCCACGGCAAGATGGGCGAGCACCGGCTCGAACAGGTCATCGTCGACTTCTGGGAGAAGCGGTTCGACGTCCTCGTCTGCACGACGATCGTCGAGACCGGCCTGGACATCTCCAACGCGAACACGCTCATCCTCGAGCGCGCCGACCTGCTGGGCCTGTCCCAGCTGCACCAGCTGCGGGGCCGGGTCGGCCGCGGTCGCGAGCGCGCGTACGCGTACTTCCTCTACCCGCCGGAGCGCCCGCTCACCGAGACCGCCCACGACCGGCTCACGACGATCGCCCAGCACACCGACCTCGGCGCCGGCATGCAGATCGCGATGAAGGACCTCGAGATCCGCGGCGCGGGCAACCTGCTCGGCGGCGAGCAGTCCGGGTTCATCGAGGGCGTCGGCTTCGACCTCTACGTGCGCCTCGTCGGCGAGGCCGTCGCCGAGTACCGCGGCGAGGCGGACGCCGAGGTCGCCGAGATGAAGGTCGACCTGCCCGTCGACGCGCACCTGCCGCACGAGTACGTGCCGGGCGAGCGGCTGCGCCTCGAGGCGTACCGCAAGATCGCCGAGGTGACGTCGCCCGAGCAGCTCCAGGGCGTCCGCGAGGAGCTCGAGGACCGGTACGGCGCGCTGCCGACCCCGGTCGAGAACCTGCTCGCGGTGGCCCGGTTCCGGTTGCTCGCCCGCCGGGCCGGCCTCACCGACGTCGGCGTCCAGGGCAACCACGTCCGCTTCGGCCCGGTCGACCTGCCCGACTCGGCGCAGCTGCGCCTCAAGCGCCTCTACCCCGGCACGCTGCTCAAGGAGGCGACCCGCACGGTCCTCGTGCCGCGTCCCATGACGGCCCGCGTCGGCGGCCAGCCGCTGCGCGACACCGCCGTCCTCGACTGGGCCACCCAGCTCGTCGAGGCGGTGTTCCTGGGGTCGATCGCCGCGGGGGCGGGGGTGGCGGCGGGCCGCTGACGCGGACCGTTCGTGCCGGTCCGGCCTGTCCGTCGTCCCGTCGTCCGCATCGTGGGACACCCGTACCGCCGGACGGCGAATGCGCCGGACGGCGATGGGCGTCACCGACGGCGGCGGCCGAGCTCCTGCGTGCGCCACGCGACGACGTCGCGGACGACCTCGACGAGCCAGCGGTCGTCGAACATGACGTGCTCCCAGGCGAAACGGAGCACCACCCAGCGCGCGCGGACGAGCTCGTCGTACCGGACGCAGTCGGCCGTGAACGCCGGACGGGTGCCGTGGTAGGTGTACGAGTCGCCCTCGACGACGAGGCGCAGGCGGGCGTCGGCGAGGTCGACCCGGGCCGACGAGGTGTCCGACGTGATGGTGACCTGGGGCGTGAACGGGAGGCCGGCGTCGAGCAGGACGGCGCGGAGCGCGGACTCGAAGGGGTTGGCCGCGCGCCCGTCGGCGAGTCGCGCGACCCGTTGCGGGCCGGCACTGAACGGGCCCCGCAGCACCACCGCTCCGGCGAGCAGCTCGTCGGGCAGCAGAAGGTCCTGGCGAAGCGCAGAGTCGGCGACGGCGAGCGCCTCCCGGAACGGCATGACCGCTGCGCAGTCGAGGACGGTCCGCAGGACGGTCGTCACGCCGTGCCGGGTCACCTCGTCGGGCGCGAGCGTGCGGTAGTGGAAGCGGACGCCGTCCACCGGTCGTGGCTTGCGCCCCGGTGCGACCGTCACATGCACCCGGTCCGGTGGCGTGACCATCTTCAGGCGGTAGTGCTCCGCCGCGCTGGCGTGGGACAGGACGCCGCGGACGCGGGCCGCCACAGCGCGCGGCACCGGCAGCGTGGGTAATGCGTAGACCCCACGGGTCGCCCGCACGACATCTCCCACCCGCAGCGCGCGTTCCAGGTTGCGCCGGGAGACCCGTTGCAGCACAACGGCTGTCGGGGCACGGCCGCCGAGCCGTCGGACCACCTCGGACACCGCAAGATCCGTCACGGCGACAGGATGCCCCGGATCCGCCGAAGGCCTCGGAAGTTATCCACAAGCGGGCCGCCCGTCCCGTGCACGGCACGCCGTCCGAACGGCGAGACGGGCGTACCGCCGGACGCACCAACGCCGCCGGAACACGGCGTGTCGTGCGTTGGAGCGCTCTTGTGACGTCCGGTGGTACACGGGGTCCGGCATGCGGACGGTCACCGGGTGCTGTGCGGGTGCACGGCGTGCCCGGGCGGTGCCGGTGCGCGCGGCGGTGGGGCGGTGCGCGGACGGGGTGCTCGGGGCGGCTAGCATCGTCGCGGCATGGGACGAGAAGGGACCGTCGTGAGCAGCAGCACGCGCACCACCATCCGCAGGTTCGTCGCCGCCGTGTCGGTCGCCGGGGCCGTGCTCGCGGCGTCCGGCTGCTCCGGCGCCGGGATCGACGCCGGCGCAGCGGCCGTCGTCGGGGACCGGCGGATCTCCGTCGCCGAGCTCCAGACCGCGACGGCGGAGCTGAACATGCTCCCCGGGCTGCAGCAGAGCATCGACCAGCGGTCGGTGCTCAGCTTCCTCATCACCGAGCCGTACTTCGTCCAGGCCGCGGTCGACAAGGGCGTCGGCGTCTCCGTCGACGACGCGAAGACGTTCCTCGTGCAGGACAACCAGTGGGTCAACACGCGGACCAAGAGCGTCGAGCCCTCGCCGTCCACCCTCGACTTCGTGCAGACCTTCCTCGCGCGGCAGAAGCTCTTCCCGCAGCAGGACGGCTCCGGCCCGACGCAGGAGGAGGCGGTCGCGACGCTCAACGCCATCTCCGCGCAGCTGCAGGACGCGAAGATCTCCGTGAACCCGCGGTACGGCACGCTCGAGAAGGTGTTCGACCCGCAGGGCCAGGGCGTCTTCCCGGTCAACCCGGCCGACCCGGACTGGCTCGTGAAGTCCGCCGCGGAGCCGGCGGCGACGCCGTCGCCCGCACCCTGACCGGCCGCACCGGCCGCACGACGTGACGCAGCCCGGGGGCGAGCGCACCGACCAGCCCGTCGACGAGCCCATCGACGAGCAGGCCGACGAGCACGTCGACGGGCGGGTCGTCATCCTCGTGACGAGCCCGCGGGTCGCGCCGGGGCTGCTGTCCTGGCCCGCGTGGGAGGCGCTCACGGAGGCCGGGACGGTGCTCGCGGCCGGCCTCGAACCGGGCTGGCCCGAGGCGCTCGCGGACGCCGGCGTCACCGTCGAGGACCTCGCGGACGTCCCCGTCGCGGAGCGTGCGGGCCGGCTGCTCGAGGCCTCGGACGGCGGCCGCACGGTCGTGTGGCTCGGCTCGCCGGACGGCGACCCCGGGCTCACGGACGCGCTCGCCGAGCACCTGACCCGCCGCGCCGTCGCGGCCCGGCCGCCCGAGGTCGAGCTGCTCACCGGCTCGCACGACGTCCCCGGCTCGCGGCTGCTCGACCTCGTCGCCGTCATGGACACCCTGCGCTCGCCGGGCGGCTGCCCCTGGGACGCCGAGCAGACCCACGAGTCGCTCCTGCCGTACCTGCTCGAGGAGTCCCACGAGGTCATGGAGGCGGTCGAGCTGGGGGACCGCGCGCACCTGCGCGAGGAGCTCGGCGACCTGCTCCTCCAGGTGGCGTTCCACGCCCGGGTCGCGCAGGAGCACCCCGACGAGCCCTTCGGCATCGACGAGGTCGCCGCCGGCATCGTCGCCAAGCTCGTGAGCCGGCACCCGCACGTCTTCGGGGACGTCGACGCCGGGACCGCGGACGAGGTCGAGCGCAACTGGGAGACGATCAAGGCCGCCGAGAAGCAGCGGACCGGCGTCTTCGAGGGCATCCCTGCCGCGCTGCCCGCGCTCGCCAGGGCGCAGAAGATGCTCGGCCGGGTCGAGAAGCAGCGGCCCGCCGCGGCGGCCGACGTCGAGCCGGACGCCGGGACGCCGCAGGGCCGGGTCGCCGCCGACCTGCTCGCCGTCGTCCGCGCCGCCCGGGCCGAGGGCGTGGACGCCGAGGCGGCGCTGCGGGCAGCCCTGAACCAGGCCGTCGCCCGGGTCGACGGACCGGCCGGCTGACCTTCCCTGCCGACAACCCCACCGGCCCGCGGTTCCTCCTGCGTCACAGCGGTTCCGGCGTGTCCGCACGGCGCGCCGCGGCGACACGCCGTCCTCCACTGTTCGCCTTACGTGTGCGAATGACTACGAAGCGCTACCGTCCCGGAAGGGACCGTCCCGCTCCGTCCGTCCGCCGGCTCCACCCGGATCCGGGCCGGCACCCGCGGGGCGGCCTGGGCTGACGGAGGACGAATGACGACGGACCGTGGGGGCGCGACCGCCCCGGGCTGGGCCGCGGGGCACCGCCGCACCATCGCGGCCGCGGTCTGCCTCGCGGTGTCGGCGACCGCCTGCACCGCCTACGTC
The DNA here is from genome assembly GCF_002198675.1 of Kineosporia sp. R_H_3. GTDB lineage: Bacteria > Actinomycetota > Actinomycetes > Actinomycetales > Kineosporiaceae > R-H-3. The sequence continues at coordinate 27,936 of NZ_MWLL01000264.1, forward strand.
GCCCGCCCGCACTTCGAGGCGCGGGGCACCGTGCTCGTCGTCGCGAACCCGGTCTACGTCGCCGCCGACGCCACCGCGGTGGCCCCGCGGGCGCTGACCTCCAAGGCGCTGAAGATCCCCGCCGGCGCCTCGGTGGCCGTCGAGCCGGGGCCGGCCTCGGTGCTGCGCATCACCGTCACCGCGGAGGACTCCGTCACGGCGCAGGACGTCGCGAACGCCGTCCTCGACAAGGGCCTGCCGGCCGCGCTGCGGGTGCAGGTCGCCGAGGGCCTGCGGGTCCGCAAGGCGGCGGGCGCCGCGAGCCCGAAGGTCACCGCCGCCGAGGTCGACGCCGCGATGGCCGCGTACCGGCTGCGGGTCGTCACCGTCACCCGGGCCCTCGGGACGACGCCGTCCGGGGCCGAGGCCGTCCAGGCCGTCGCGGTCGCGCAGGTCGGCGGGCTGCCCGCCGCGACGATGGACCCCGCCGTCGCGAGCCGGCTCGTCGTCGACGCCCTGCAGGGCGACGCGCTCGACGCCGTCCGCGCCGGACGATCCGCCGGGGTCGAGGTCCGGGCCGCGGGCGGTCCCGCGGTCGGGGTCGCGGTCGAGGCCGGCTCCGCGCAGACCGCCGGCGGGGTCGCCCGGGACGTCGTCGCCGCGGCGTCGGCACCCCTCGAGCGTCTGCTGCGCAGCAGCGGCCTGCCCGCCGAGACCCTCGTGCTCCAGCCGTACGTCAGCCCGCTCCCGGTCCGGACCCGGCCGGCCCCGCCGTGGTGGCTCACCACGCTGCTCGTGCTCGTCGTCGTCGGGTCGGCCGGCGCCGTCCTGCTCGACCGCAGGGACCGGGCGCGGACCCGGCCGGCCCGCAGCGCACGTCCGATCGACGTCTCGCGGCGCTCCGGGCGCGGCGGTCGGGCCGCCGCGCCGCAGCCGGCCGCCCCGGGGTACGAGCCGCTGCCCCTGCCGGTGGGCGCCGTCGTCGCCCCGGCGGGTGCCGCCGCCCCGGCGGGTGCCGCGGCCCCGGCCGCTGCGAACGGTCCCGGTGCACGGCCCGACTGGTCCCCGCTGCGAATCTCGGAGTGGTCCGGTGCGCCGGACGCCGACCTCGGCGCCGTCGCGGTCGACGGCGGCCGCCCCCGGATGATGCCCCTGCCGACGGCCCGACGGGCGGACGGCGACCGGCCCGCCGCCCCGGCCGCGTCCGACGGCGCGGCGTTCGAGGACGTCCGCTCCGAGGACGTGGCGTTCGAGGCCGCCCCGTCGGGCGGTGCGCCGTTCGAGCAGGCCCCGTTCGAGCAGCCCCCGTTCGGGGACGCGCCGCTCGAGGAGGCATCGTTCGAGGAGGCCCCGTTCGACGGCGCCGTCCTCGACGGCGCCGCGGTCGCTGCCGACGCCGACCTCGCCCCGGCT
>NZ_MWLL01000265.1:0-11544 GCF_002198675.1 Kineosporia sp. R_H_3
TGCCGGACATCGTCGTCGCCCGGGTCGCCCGGATCGCGCAGAGGCAGGCGGGGCGGGGGCCGCGCGGGGTGCGGCGGGTGCTGTGGCGGCGTTCGCTCGTGCTCATCGGCGTCGGGGTGGTGCACGCCGTCCTGCTGTTCGTCGGCGACATCCTCACCGCCTACGGCGTTCTGCTCCTCCTCGGGGCGTGGATGGTGCGGTGGCGGGACCGGTGGCTGGTCACGGTCGCCGTCCTCTTCTTCGTGCTGACGGCACTGCCGAGCGATGGTTCCCTGGCGACGAGCACGCTCCCGCCGGACGCCTCGATGCTGCCGCCGGATCTGTGGGCGATGCTCACGGCCCGGCCTCCCGTGTCGCTCTTCGTCGCGCTCGTCGGCCCGATCGGGTTCGCGTGCCCGTTCGCGGTCGGGCTCCTGGCCGGACGACGGCGCATCCTCGAGCAGCCCGAGCGGCACCGGACGCTGCTGCGGGTCACCGCGACCTTCGGGATCGGCGCCGCCGTGCTCGGTGCGCAACCCGTCGCGCTCGTGATCGCCGGCGTCCTCCCCCGTCCGCAGGAGGCGGTGCTCAACACGATCGGCCCGCTCCACGACGCGACCGGGACCCTCGGCGGCTTCGGCTGGGCCGCGCTCTTCGGCCTGCTCGCCCTGCGGCTGCAGACGGCCCGCCGGCGGCCCTTCCTCGACGCCGTCGTCGCCACCGGTCAGCGCTCGATGACCTGCTACCTCGCCCAGTCCGTCGTGTGGGCGACGGCCTTCACTCCGTTCCTGCTCGACCTGTCGGGCACCCTGACGACCAGCACGACGGCCCTGCTCGCCGTGCTGACCTGGCTGGCCACCGTGCTCCTCGCCGACCGGCTGCGGCGGGGCGGCCACCGCGGCCCGTTCGAGGTGCTCGTCCGGCGCGTCAGCTACGGACGCCCCGTCACGTGATCAGGACGACCGGGGCGTCACCGCTGCCCTGCTCCGCGGCGCGAGGTGCAGCGCCGCGACGGCGGCCCCTGTGCCCCCGGCCGCGAGGACGACCAGGAGCCCGAGCCGCCATCGGCCCGCGGTCCGGCAGGCTACGGCGGCGTCGGACATCGAGGAGTCGTCCGGGACCCCGTACGTCGTCGACGCCGCTGCCGGGGAGGCGCACTCGACGGTCGCCCCGTCGACGGTGGCCCGCGCCGGCGCGACGAGATACCAAGCGACCGCGAACCACAGCACCGACCACCCCAGCATGACCACGGCGACGGGTCGGCGGCCCCGCCCGGCCCTCGCGCCGCGGACCGCGGCCGCGACGACGCCGACCAGGCAGACCGCCATGAACGCCGCCACCAGACCACCCGCGGGCAAGCCCGAGTACTCGACGTACCCGTCCTGGCTCCTCATGATCACCACGCTATCGACCCTCCCTGTCGGGCATGGGCGAACGGTCACGCGCCTGCGAGCACGGTGGCGATCCGCGCGCACCTCGGCGGGTCGATGGTGAGCCCGTTCTCCAGTCCCCACAGCCAGTAGTCCACGACACGCACGAGCGCCCAGTCGCGAGCCCGGACCTGGTCGAGGTGTCCTGCACGGACGATCCCCACCAGCAGGGGAAGGACGTCGCCGGGCTCGTCGAGGTCGGCGTACCTGGTCCACAGCAGCTCCGCCACGCCCAGTTCCGGGTCCCCGGCGACCGGCCGGGGGTCGATGGCGAGCCACGGCTCCCGGGCACCGGCCAGCACGTTCCCGTAGTGCAGGTCGGCGTGGACCAGACGGTGCTGCATCGGTCGGCACACGGCCTGCGCAGCATGGAGAGCGGCGTAGAGGATCCGTCCGGGGACGGGACCGCCCAGCCTGGAGTCGCGCTCCACGAACGATCCCGCGGCCGCCGCGGCCACCTCCGCCGAGGTGACGAGCCCAGCAGGCGGGTCGATCGCGAGCCGTCGCAGCAGATGTCCCGCGACCTCGCTGGCGCGCTGGAGCGGGAGGACGTGCAGCGAGCGGTCGGGGTCGAGGCGTTCCAGCAGAAGGACGCCGGCATCCGCGTCGGCGTCCAGCAGGGCGACGACACCGCGGCCGCCCCACGCGACGAGGGCCCGGATCACCGCCTCGGCGGAGCCGTCCCGCCATGCGACGCGGAGGACGGCACGCTTGCCCGCCCCGGTGAGGACGGGGACCGTCACGGCGAGGTCCCCGAACCGGACGCGGAGATCCAGCGGGTCCCGTCGGAGCCGCCAGCGGGCGAGGACGTCCGCCACCGTCGCGGGGATCGCGGCAGCCCACGCCCGGCCGGCCTCGCCGCACCGGGCGGCCCGCTGCTCGACGAAGGCAGCCGGGACGACCAGATCCGGCAGGTCCGGCCCGGCGCTCATGTGCGGCGGGCGAGGATCAGGTGCCTCGTCGAGTGCGCGACGAAAGGCCGCCCTCGCCGCATGTCCCGGTCAAGGGCCAGCAGCCCTTCCAGGTACCTCGCCGCCGAGAAGCCGGGGACCCACCAGACGCACTTGCGCAGGGTCCAGACGACGGCACCGACGTCGTGGAACTCCATGCGGCAGCGTGCGGTCCTCAGGTCCTCGACCACCAGCCCCGCAGCCTCGACCGCCGCGACCTCCGCCTGGGGATGCCGTCCGGCGCGCTGTCGGGGCAACGGTCCGAGGAAGTGCTCGATCAGCTCGAAGGCCGACCCGGGTCCCACGTGCTGGGCGAAGTAGTACCCGCCGCGTGCGAGCACGCGACAGATCTGGCCCCAGTCCGGTGCGACCGGATGTCTCGACGTCACGAGGTCGAACGAGCCGTCCTCGACAGGCCAGCGCCGACCCTCCACGGTCTCGACGACCTGGACGCCGCGCGGGCCGAGCAGCCGTCGGGCCCGTTCCACGTTCGGCGGCCACCCCTCGGTGGCCACCATCGTGGGCGGCAGGCGCGGCACCCCGGCCAGGACCTCGCCACCCCCGGTGTCCACGTCGAGCGCCGACTGCACGGCACCGAGCCGCTCGGCGAGCAGCCCCGCGTAACCCCAGGGCGGTCGCTCCTCCGTGGCCCGCCCCTCGAGCCACCCGAAGCCCCAGCCGGTGACGTCGGCCGCCTCGGCCTCGCCGACGAGCGCCTCGAACGACAGCACGCTTCATCGTCCTCACCCGCGGGACCGACCGGCAAACCGATAAAGGACCGGGCAACCAGACCTGGCCCGGCAACGGCGAGCCGACACCGCGGCCAGTCACACGCCGACGGCACCAACGGCTCAGGCCAGGACGTCGGGCCCGGTGAAGAACTCGGCGATGTCCCCGGCGAGGAGGTCGGGCTCCTCGGCGGCGGCGAAGTGGCCGCCGCGGGGGTGGGCCGTCCAGCGCCGGACGGCGTAGAGCCGCTCGTACCAGGAGCGCGGGGGTTCCCCTTCGGGGACGAACTCGTTGGGGAACAACGCCATCGCGGTCGGGACGCGGACGTGGTCGTCCGGCCCGATGGGGCTGCCGTGCCAGCGGTTGTCGTAGTAGTCGCGCATCGACGAGGCGATCGACCCGGTCGCCCACCAGAGGGTGAGCATGGTCAGGAGCGCGTCGCGACCGAACCGTGCGTCGAGGTCGCCGTCGCTGTCGGACCAGGAGCGCCACTTGTCGAGGACCCACGCGGCGAGCCCGGCCGGGGAGTCGGTGAGGCCGTACGCGAGGGTCTGCGGTCGGGTGGACTGCACCGCGCTGTACCCGCGCTCCGTCTCGTCCCAGCGGGCGACGTGGTCGACGTACGTCTGCTCCTCGACCGTGAGCGGCGGCGAGCCCGGCCCGGTGTACGGCCACATCTCGGGGGTGCTGAGGTGGATCCCGGTCATCCGCTGCGGCTGCGCGAGGGCCATGGACGTCGCGACGCCGGCACCGAAGTCCCCGCCGTGGGCGCCGTACCGCTCGTACCCCAGCCCCTGCATGAGCGTGTGCCACAGGCCCGCCACGAAAGCCCGGTCGACGCCCGCCCGGGCCGGCCGCTCGGAGAACAGGTATCCCGGCAGCGACGGGACCACGAGGTCGAACCGGTCACCGAGCCGGTCCACGAGCGACAGCATCTCCACGAACGTGCTGGGCCAGCCGTGGGTGAGGATCAGCGGCATCCGCCCCGCCCCGGGGCGATGGTGGTGGACGAAGTGGATCCGCACGCCGTCCACGTCGGCGACCCGGTGCTCGTAGCGGTTGAGCCGGCGCTCCGCGCTGCGCCAGTCGAAGCCGTCGGCCCAGTACCCGAGCAGGCCGCGGAGATAGTCCAGGTCGACGCCCTGCTCCCACGGCTGCCCCGGCGCCGCATCGGGCCACCGGGTGCGTCGGATGCGGTCCTGCAGGTCCTCGAGGACCGGGTCCGGCACGTCGACGGAGAACGGCTCGACGCGCATGCGGCTACCCGAGCGCCCGGTCGGCCTTCGCCGACGTGAGGAGCTCCTCGGCGTGGGCCTGGGCGCTGTCCGACTCCTCGATCCCGCCGAGCATCCGGGCCAGCTCACGGACCCGGCCCTCGTCGTCCAGGAGCCGGACACCGCTCTCGGTGACCTCGCCGTCCTTGCTCTTGACGACGAGCAGGTGCCGGTCCGCGAAGGCGGCCACCTGCGCGAGGTGGGTCACGACGAGCACCTGGGACGTCGCGGCCAGCCGGGCGAGCCGGCGGCCGATGCCGATCGCCGCCTTGCCGCCGACGCCGGCGTCGACCTCGTCGAACACGAACGTCGGCACGGGGTCGACGGCGCCGAGGACCACCTCGAGACCGAGCATGACGCGGGAGAGCTCACCGCCGGAGGCGCCCTTGCCGAGCGGGCGCGGGGACGCACCGGCGTGCGGCGCGAGCAGGAGCTCGACCTCGTCGACGCCGTCGGGGCCGGCCGCGAGGAGCCGCGGCCCGTCGGTGCCCGCTGCCGCGGCCGCGGACGCCGCGGCCTTCGCGGCGGCGACGGCCTTGGCCCCCTTGGCCCTCGGGACGGGTTCGACGACGGGCAGGCCGTTGAGGTCGTCGCGCTGCCGGACCTCGACGACGAGCCGGGCGTCGGGCATCGACAGCTCGGTGAGCTCGGCGCTCACGAGGTCGGCGAGCCGGGCACCGGCGACCTGACGCGCGTGGCTGATCTCGCCGCCGAGCCGGCCGAGCGTCGTGCGGAGCGACTCGCGCTCGAGGCGCAGCCCCTCGATGCGGTCGTCGTCCGAGTCGAGCTCGCCGAGCCGGGCGCCGGAGGTCTTGGCCCAGGCGAGGACGCCGTCGATGTCCTCCCCGTACGCCCGGGTGAGGCTCTTGAGGACGGCGCGGCGCTCCTCGATCGCGGCGAGCCGGATCGGGTCGGACTCGACGGCCGAGGTGTACGCGGCGCAGTCGGCCGCGATGTCGGCCGCGAGGTACGCGAGCTCGCCGACCCGGTCGGCGAGGCCGGCGAGGTCCTCGTCGTGGTGCCGCACCGCCTCGAGCGCGCGGCGGGCCTCGCTGAGCAGGGCGGTGACGTCGGCGGCGTCCGACGACGCGTCCGGGTCGCCGGCGAGCGCGAGGTGGGCGGTCGTCGCGGCCGTCCGGAGCTCCTCGGCGTGGGCGAGCCGCTGCGCCTCGGCGCGCAGCTCGACGTCCTCCGAGGGCTGCGGGTCCACCCGCTCGATCTCGGCGAGGCCGAGGCGCAGGAGCTCGGCCTCCTGCGCGCGCTCGCGGGAGAGCCGGGTGATCTCGTCGATCTCGGTCTCGACGGCGCGCAACCGCGCCCAGGCGCTGCGGTAGGCAGCCAGCGGGACGGCCACGGCGTCACCGGCGAACCGGTCGAGCGCCTCGCGCTGGCGGGCCGTCGACCTGAGCCGGATCTGCTCGTTCTGCCCGTGCACGGTGACGAGCTCGTCGGCGAGCTCGCCGAGCACCCCGACGGGCACCGAACGGCCGCCCAGGTGGGCCCGGCTGCGCCCCTCGGCGCTCACCGTGCGGGACATGATGAGGACGTCGCCGTCGTCGAGGACGGCGCCTGCCTCGAGGGCGCGGGCGGCGGCCGGCCCGGCCGGGTCGAGCAGGATCTGGCCCTCGACGAAGGCCCCCTGCTCCCCCTCCCGGACGGCACCGGCGTCCGCCCGCCCGCCCATGAGCAGGCCGAGCCCGGTCACGACCATCGTCTTGCCGGCACCGGTCTCACCCGTGACGACGGTCAGGCCGGGGCCGAGCTCGAGCACGGCGTCCCGGATGACGCCGAGCCCACGAAGGCGCATCTCGAGGAGCACGGCTGCAGCCTAGGCGGCGGAGACGACAACCTGTGGGAGTTGTCCCCAGGAATCGAACATGTGTCGGAATCGACGGTGCCCGTCCGGGCCGGAAGCGTTTTCGTCATCCACAGGCGCTGGGGCGACGTGCCGCGTCGTCGCCGGTCGGTACGGTGACCGGATGGCGCTCCTCCACGACGCGACGATCTCGCCCCGCAAGGACGAGATCATCGACCCCTGGCTCCGCACGAGATCGTGGTGGGACGGGCAGGCGGACCGCGGGCCCGTCGGCTCGTTCCGGTTGGACGACCCGGCCGGGCAGGTCGGCATGGAGTGCTTCCTCTTCGGGTCCGCGACCGGTTCCACCCTCTTCGTGCCGGTGACCTACCGCGGTGCACCGTTGCCGACGGCCGCGGACGCCCTGCTGGGCACGATGGAGCACTCCGCGCTGGGCACCCGGTACGTCCACGACGCCTGCGCCGACCCGGTCTTCGTCGCCACGGTGCTCGACACGATCCGTACCGGCGGCCGGCAGGCCGATCTGCTGCTGCGACGCGCCGACGGCACGGAGGTCACCCGCGAGCCCGCCGCCACGGTGCGCGGTGCGGGCGTGCCGTCCGTACCCGCGCACGACCCGGCTCACGCGGTGCGGCCGACGGACGGCCCCGACCGGACGACGGTCCCCGGCGCCGGCTGGACGCTCACGGTCATGCGTCGGCTCGGCGACGCACCGCAAGGGCCGGCACTGGTCGGGAGCTTCGAGGGCGGAGCGGACCTGCGGCTCGCGGTGGTCTCCGTCTGACCCGACCGTCGGGGTCAGGCGCCGGCGTCGCGCTGCTCGTCGACGGCCGCCGCGGCCGCCGCGACCCTGGTACGCCGCGACTCCGCCGCGGAGCGGCCCCGCCAGCCACGCACGGGCAGGCCGAACTTCGCGACGAGCCGGTCGGTGAACGGCGGGCGGGCGAGCCGCGCGAGGCGCACGGGCAGCGCCGAGCGGCAGACCTCGATCCGGGCGCCGGGCGGCAGGGTGAGGCTGCGTCGGCCGTCGCACCAGAGCACCCCGCCGGACGGCGGGATGAGCTCCACGGCCGACACCGACGTCGGCGCGACGACGAGCGGGCGGGCGAACAGTGCGTGCGCCGACAGCGGCACGATGAGCAGCGCCTCGACCTCGGGCCACACGACCGGTCCGCCCGCGGAGAACGCGTACGCCGTCGAGCCGGTGGGCGTCGCGAGGACGACGCCGTCGCAGCCGAACTCGGTGACCGGCCGCCCGTCGACCTCGAGGACGACCTCGATCATCCGCTCCCGGTTGGCCTTCTCGACGCTCGCCTCGTTGACGGCCCAGGTGCGGCCGATCTCGCGGCCGTCGAGCTCGACGAGGACGTCGAGCGTCATCCGCTCCTCGACCTCGTACCGGCGCTCGGCGATCCGCTCGACGGTCTCGGCGAGGTCGTCGCGCTCGGCCTCCGCGAGGAAGCCGACGTGCCCGAGGTTGACGCCGAGCAGCGGGACGTCGCTGCCGCGGACCACCTCGGCGGCCCGCAGGATCGTCCCGTCGCCGCCGAGGACGACGACGAGCTCGGCGTCGTCCAGAGGGCACTCGGCATCTGCGATCTCGACGACCGCCTGCGCGGCCTCGGGCAGCTTGCCGGCCTCGTCGCCGAAGAACACCGGTTGCAGGCCTGCGGCGTGCAGACCCATGACGACGTCCGCCGCGGCCTGGACGGCGGCCGGGCGGCCCATGTGCGGGAGGACGACGACGCGTCGCGGTTCGGTGCTCATCACCCTCATCCTTGCGGACCGTCGGCGACGACACGCTCGACGGTCCAGGGGTCGACGTCCGGCGCGCCCCGGCGCAGCCTCAGGAAGTACTCGACGTTGCCGCTCGGGCCCGGCAGAGGGCTCGCCGCGACGCCCGCGACGCCGAGGCCGAGCGGCACGGCGGACGCCGCCACCTCGAGCACGGCGGCGACCCGCAGGGCCGGATCGCGGACGACCCCGCCGGAGCCCAGCCGCTCACGGCCGACCTCGAACTGCGGCTTGACCATGAGGACGAGGTCGGCCTCCGCCGCCGCGCACCGGGCGAGCGCCGGGAGCACGAGGCGCAGCGAGATGAACGACAGGTCCCCCACGACGAGGTCCGGGGCGTACGGCAGCAGCTCCGGCGTCAGCTCGCGGACGTTCTGCCGGTCGAGCACGGTGACCCGCTCGTCCTGCTGGAGGCGCCAGACGAGCTGGCCGTAGCCGACGTCGACGGCGACGACGTGGGCCGCGCCGTGGCGCAGGAGGACGTCGGTGAAGCCCCCGGTGCTCGCGCCGGCGTCGAGGCAGCGCCGGCCCTCGACGGCGAGGCCGTCGGGTGCGAAGGCCTCGAGCGCGCCGAGCAGCTTGTGCGCGCCGCGGCTGGCCCAGTGCGGGTCGTCGTCCACGTCGTTGACGACGATGGGCGCGGCCGGGTCGACCTGGGTGGCCGGCTTGGTCGCCGTCCGCCCGGAGACGCTCACCCGGCCGGCGGCGACGAGCTCGCCGGCGACCTCACGGGAACGGGCCAGGCCCCGGCGGACGAGCTCGGCGTCGAGGCGGCGGAGCCTGCTCATCCCTCGACGTCGGCCAGCCGGTCCTGGAGCGCGCGGTGGACGGCGTCGTACGCGGCGACCTGGCCGTCGAGCGGCCCCGCGACGGCGTCCCGGAGCAGCGCGACGGCGTCGTCGACCCCGGCGTCGCCGGTCTGCGGCGGCTGCGGGACGTCGACCGGGCCGCCGTCCGTGCCGTCGACCATGCCGTCGACCATGCCGTCGAGCGGACCCTCGTCGAGGTCGTCGACGACCTGGACGTCGTCGCCGTACCCGTCGACGACCTGGGAGTCGTCGTGCGCGCCCTGGTCGTGCTGGGCGGTCGCGCCGTAGGTCGGCTCACTCACCGGGGCACCCCTTCCGTCCGTCGGCCTGCCACGCTACCGCGCCCACGCGGCGTCGGGTTCGAGGGCCGCCAGGGCCGCGAGGACGCCGGTGACGTCGGGCGTGCGGCCCGCGTCGACGACGGTCCAGGCGGCGACGCAGCCCGCACGGAGCAGGTCGAGCGCGTCGTCGCCCGGGCGGACGACGGAGAGCACGTCACCGTCGGCGGCGACGGCCGCGCCGCCGGACGTCGCAGTGGTGCGGCCGTCGACGTCCTGCGGGTCGACGGCCGGGTGCGCCACATGCAGCGCGTCGAGGTCGCGGCCGAGGTGCGTCGGGCGGACCGCCCGCGAGCAGAGCAGGAGGTCGCTCGCGGTGCTGACGCCGGTGAGGACGACGAGACCGTCCATGCCGGCGTTCACCGCGCCCTCGAGGTCGGTGTCGAGCCGGTCCCCGACGACGAGCGGCCGGGTGCTGCTGTTGCGCCGGGCCGCCTCGTGGAAGGAGCCCGGTGCGGGCTTGCCCGCGACGTCGTCCGGCCGCCGGCCCGCCGCCGCGGCGACGGCGCCGACGAGCGCGCCGTTGCCGGGGGCCGGGCCGTGGGGCGTCGGGAAGGTCATGTCGAGGTTCGACGCGATCCACGGCAGCCCGGCCCGGACGGCGCGGCTGCCCTCGGCGAGGAGGCGCCAGGTCATGTCCGGGCTGAACCCCTGGACGACGGCCACCGGCGCGTCGTCCATCGTGCCGACGGGGCGCAACCCGTTCTCCACCAGGGTGATCCGCAGGCCCTCGCCACCGACGACGAGGACCGGCGAGCCGGCGGGCAGCCGGTCCGCGAGCATCCGGGCGGCGACCTGCGCCGACGTGACGACGTCGTCGAGGTGCGCCTCGACCCCGAGCCGGACGAGGTGGTCGACGACCGCCTGCGGCGGCCGCGAGGCGTTGTTCGTGACGAACGCCAGGGCCATCCCGGCGGTGCGGGCCCGGGCGAGCGCGTCGGCAGCGCCCGGGACCGCGTCCGGCCCGACGTAGACCACGCCGTCGAGGTCGAGGACGGCGAGGTCGTACGCCGTGACGAGCGGGTCGGCCGAGCCGGGCAGCCCGGCCGACGTCGTCCGGAGGGCGCCCGAGGTCACGCCTTGGCCTCCTCGCCGGTGGGCTCGTCGTCCGGGTCGTCGTCGTCAGCGTCGTCGTCCGACGTCGACAGGACCGGGGGCTCCTGGAAGAGGCCCGTCGTCGCCGGGGCCGGCGGGGCGGCGACCGGTGCGGGGGCCGGCTCGTCGTCGACGACGTCCACGTCGACGTCCACGTCGTCGAAGTCCTCGGCGAGGTCGGCGTCCGGCACCGGCGCCGCCGCGGTGGGCTCGACCGCCTGGACCGACTCGGGCAGCAGGTCGCCGCCCTCGTCGACCGCGGCGTCGTCGTCCTCGAAGTCCTCACCGAGGTCCTCGAAGACGAGTCCCTCGTCCTCTGCGAGGCGGTCGGCGATGCCGGCCTCCCCGTCGACGTCGGCCTCGAGCGCCCGGAGCAGCCACTCCTGGGCCTCGTCGGTGCGGCCGACGGCGGACAGCGCGTCGGCGTACGCCGAGCGGAGCCGCGCGAGCCAGGTGGCCTTCGTCTTCGACTTCAGCTCGGGCACCTGGAGCGTGACGACGGCCGCGTCGAGCTGGCCGAGGTCGGTCCGGGCGCCGGCGGCGACGATGAGCATCTCCACCTGGCCGTCGAAGTCGAGGCGGCGGGCCTCGTCGGAGACCGTGAGCTCGAGCGCACGCTCGGGGCGGCCCATGCCGCGCTCGCAGTCGGCCATGACCGGCAGGTGCACGTTGGAGCCGGTGAGCCGGCGCACGGTGCGCAGCTCGCCGAGCGCCTCGGCGTAGCGACCGGTCGCGTACGCCGCGAGCCCGACCGCCTCACGCACCGACGCGAGGCGCGCGGCGCGGGAGCGGGCGGCGACGGCGTGCTGCCAGGCGGCCTCCGGGTCCTCGTCGAGGAGCCGGCCTGCCATCACGAGGTGACGGGCGACGTCCTTCGCGGTGTCGGGGCGCAGCGCCGACAGCTCGGCCTTGACGCTCTTGTCGAGCTCACCGCCGGTGACGTCGTCCGGCACCTCCGGCGGCGGGCCGTCGACGGCACGGGCCGGGCCGCGGCGGGCGAGCCGGGCCTCACGCTCGGCGCGCCAGGCCTCCTCGGTCGCCGGGTCGCGCTCGGGACCGCGCGAACCGCCCCGGTCGGGACGGCCGCCGCGGTCCGGGCGGGCCGCACGGTCGGGACGCGGGCCACGATCGGGCCGTCCGCCGGGGGCACGGTCGGTCGGCGGGCGGTCGCCGTAGGACCGCTGAGGACGGTCACCACGCGGGCTGTCGTTGAAGGAGCGTCCGGGGCGGTCGCTGGAGGAACGCTGCGGCCGGTCACCCTGAGGGCGCTCGCCATAGGAACGCTGCGGCCGGTCACCCTGGGGACGGTCGCCATAGGAACGCTGCGGCC
>NZ_MWLL01000265.1:11597-13330 GCF_002198675.1 Kineosporia sp. R_H_3
CCTGGGGACGGTCGCCATAGGAACGCTGCGGCCGGTCACCCTGCGGACGGTCGCCGTACGAACGCTGCGGACGGTCACCCTGCGAACGCTGCGGACGGTCACCCTGCGGGCGGTCGCCGTACGAACGCTGCGGGCGATCCCCCTGCGAACGCTGCGGCCGATCGCCGTAGGACGTGCGCGGTGCGCGGTCCCCGGTCGGCGGGCGGTCGGCGTACGGACGCTGCGGCCGGTCGCCCTGCGGGCGCGACTGGAAAGGACGGCCGCCGCCGGTCGGAGTGCGGGAGCCGGCCGGACCGCCGTAGCTGCGGCCGCCGGAGCGCTCGCCGCCGCCGGCTCCACCGGAGCGCTGCGCTCCGGGAGCCCCGCGGTCGTCCCACGAGGTGTTTCGGGTCGGACGGTTCGCACCACCGGCACGGAAGGGCCTCGCGGCTCCCCCGCCCTGCGACGTCCCCCGGTTCCGGCCAGCGCCGGCGCCTCCCGACCCGCTCCCCGTACGGGGGGTTCGGTTCTGGCGCCGTTCGTCGTCGGCCACGTGTCTCCTTCATCAAGCCTTCGCGGACCGGGGCGGTCCGTCCTCACCACTGTTCTCGTGTCAGTACCCGCTCGACGCGGGTGCAGGCTCCGCGGTCGAGGACCGCGTCGCTGACCCCATCCTCCCGCACACCCCCCGGAAGCACCGAATCCGTGACCCGCCGCGAGGCGTGACAGGTCGTCAGATGCACGTCCGGTCGGCGCTGCGCGGGTCGTCGAGACCGCCCGTGTCGTAGCGGGGGTCGTCCTGCACACTCGCCCGCCACGGCCGCGCCTTGCTGAGGGGGATGTCGAGCTCGGGGGCATTCCTGTCGAGAACGCCCACGACGACGCCCTCGACGTCGGGCACCGTCGCGACGACCTCGCCGCGCGGGTCGATCAGGGCCGAGCGGAAGAGGGCATCCGTGTCCGACGGGGCCGACAGGCTGACCCAGGCGTTGTGGATCGCGGCGTGCGAGCGGGCCTTGACGAAGAAGATGCTGTCCACCGGGTAGGCGCTGAGCAGCAGGACGTCCACGCCCAGCCGGTCGTACTCCATGAACAACGCGGGGAAGTTGACCTCGATGCAGATCACGCACCCGAACCGGAAGCCGTCGACCTCGAACACGATCGGCGCGTGCCCCGGTGTGTAGAAGCGCGTGACCTCCGTCGCGGAACACACCCGCTTGTCGTAGCGGGTGACGACCCTGCCCTCGTCGGAGATCACGTACAGGCTGTTGTGCGGACGGCGCGACCCGCTCAGCGGGTGCGCGCTGCCGAGAACCACCCAGATCCGGAGCTGCCCCGCGAGGGCGACGACGCTCTCGAGCTCCTCCGCGACCGCTGCCCAGTCCACCTCGGACCAGTCCTGGATCGGGTTCTTCGCGTACCCCGAGAGCATGCCCTCCGGGAGGTGGACCATCCGGGCGCCCTGCGCGGCGCCCTCCCGCATCACCGCCTGGACGCGGGCGGAGTTCGCTCGGACGTCCCCGGTGACGGGCAGCTGCGCCGTGGCCAGCCGGAACGTGATGTCGCTCATCGCGGCACCGTACCCAGCACTGCGTCCCGCGCCGAGCACCCCGGGCGACGTCATGACGTGGCCCACCCCGCGGACGACGTTCACAACCGCTTCCGGCCCGGGCCGGCGTCGAGCGGTGTCGGGAACTCTGTTGCCAAAATGCGTGATGGCCACCCCGTGTGGGGTGGCCATCAGGCAATGGGTG
>NZ_MWLL01000266.1 GCF_002198675.1 Kineosporia sp. R_H_3
GTCCCCACCCGCCCCGGACCCTGCGGTGACGCCGTGACGGAGCAGCCCGAGGGGTTGAGCTCCGTGCGCAACGCCGCACGGCTGCTCAAGGTGTTCCTCAGCCGGGAGGAGTCGCTCGGCGTCTCCGAGCTCGCCCGCCGCCTCGACCTCGCGAAGTCGACCGTCCACCGGCTGCTCACGACGCTCGCGGCCGAGGGCCTCATCGAGCAGGACCACGCGACGGGCGGGTACCGGCTCGGGATCGTCGTCTTCGAGCTCGGCGAGGCGGTCCGGGTGCACCTCGACCTGCACGCCGCCGCCGGGCCGGTCCTCGCCTCGCTGCGGGAGCAGACCGGGGAGTCCTCCCAGGTCGGCATCCTCGACGGCACCGAGGTCGTCTACGTCGACCGGCTCGAGAGCTCCCAGTCGCTGCGGCTGTTCACCGAGACCGGCCGCCGGGTGCCCGTGCACTGCACGAGCTCGGGGAAGGTCCTCCTCGCGCACCTCGCGGACGGCGACCGGGAGGCGCTGCTCGCGCGGCTGCCGCTCACCGCGCTCACACCGCACACGCTGGCCGACCCCGAGGCGCTGCGCGCGGAGTGCGCGAAGGTCCGCCGGCGCGGCTGGGCCGAGGCCGTCAACGAGCGCGAGATCGGCGTCGCCTCCGTCGCGGCGCCCGTGCGCGACGTCGCGGGCACCGTGATCGCGTCCGTCTCGATCGGTGCCCCGGTCATCCGGCTCGGCGCCGCCCGCCGCCGCGAGCTCGGGGCGCTCGTCGCCGAGGCGGGCGAGGCGATCTCGCGCCGGCTCGGCTGGTCGCCCGAGGCCCCCGTGACCCGGGCGCCGGCGCTGACGACCGCGTCGACGTCCGCCACCATGACCCCCACCGGTTCGACCAGGGAGAGCTGACATGCCCCTCACCGATGCGCCGGCGAAGGCGCGCCTGCTCTACGAGGCGCGCCGCGACCGGACGGCGATCCCGCCGTTCACCGACGCGGACCCGACCCTCGGGATGGCCGACGGCTACGCCGTCCAGTCCGAGCTCACGAAGCTGCTCGTCGCGGACGGCGAGGAGATCGTCGGCTACAAGGTGGGTCTGACCTCCAAGCCGATGCAGAAGATGATCGGCGTCGACAGCCCCGACTTCGGGCCGGTGTTCGCCTCGACCGTCTACCGCGACGGGGACTCGATCCCGCTGTCCCGCTTCATCCAGCCGAAGATCGAGGCGGAGATCGTCTTCGTCCTCGGCGAGCGGCTCGAGGGCCCGGGCGTCTCGCTGACCCAGGCAGCGCGCGCCGTCGCCGGGGTCGCGGCGTCCGTCGAGATCGTCGACTCCCGGTTCGCGGACTGGCGGATCAAGCTCGCCGACACCGTCGCCGACCTCGCCTCGAACGGTGCGGTCGCGACGTCCAGCCGGCTCGTGCCGCTCGCGGACGTCGACCCGCGCCTCATCGGGATGACGCTGACCCGCAACGGCCACCTCGTCGACACCGGCGCCGGTGCGGCCGCCCTCGGCGACCCGGTCGCCGTCGTCGCGTGGCTGGCGAACACGCTGGGCGCCAACGGGATCGCCATGGAGCCGGGGCACCTGGTCATGACCGGTGCGCTGCACGCCGCGGTCCCGATGGCCGCAGGTGACGTCTGGCGCGCGGACTTCGACCGGCTCGGCCCGGTCACGCTGCGCGTCGTCGAGGGCACGACGGAGGAGACGAAGTGAGCGACCTGCAGGGCTACGCGGACGTCCTCACGGCGGCGCGCCGGGAGCTGAAGGCGGTCCCGCCGCTCACCGACTCCTTCCCGGAGCTGGACCAGGCGACGGCGTACCAGGTGCAGCGGCTGCAGCGGGCCGGTGCCGGCGCGCTCGCGGGCTGGAAGCTCGGCGTGACGTCGCGGGCCAAGCAGAAGCAGGTCGGCATCGACGCGCCGGTCTACGGCTACCTCGCCGCGGCCGACGCCCTGGACCTCGGCGAGCCGCTCGTCGTCGCGCAGCAGATCCAGCCGCGCGCCGAGCCGGAGATCGTCCTCGTCATGGGCCGTGACCTCGCGGGGGCGCACGTCACCGCGGCCGACGTCCTCGCCGCGACGTCCGCGGTCGCGGTCGGCATCGAGGTGCTCGACAGTCGCTACGAGAACTACCGGTTCACGATCCCGGACGTCGTCGCCGACAACACCTCCGCCGGCCGCTACGTCGTCGGGACCCCGGTGCCCGTGGCCGGGATCGACCTCAGGCTCGTCGGGGTCGTCCTCGAGCACAACGGTGAGGTCTTCGGGACGGCGTCCGGTGCGGCGTCGCTCGGGCACCCGGCCGCGGCCGTCGCCTGGATGGTGCGCGCCCTCGCCGAGCACGGCGAGGGGCTGCGGGCCGGCGAGATCGTGCTGTCGGGCGGCCTCACGGCCGCGGTGCCGCTGGCGGCCGGGGACGTCGTCGTCGCGGGTATCGACCGCATCGGCTCGGTCGAGCTCGCCTGTGTCTGAGCCGGCCGATGTCTGAGCAGCCGGGCCCCGGGGGCGCGCTGGTCCCGCTGCCGGACCTGGACGCCGACGGCCGTGCGGCGTTCACCCACGGCGGCCGGGAGTACGCGGTCTTCACCCTGGACGGGCAGGTCGTCGTCACCGACGGCGCCTGCCCGCACAAGGGCGGCCCGCTCGCCGAGGGGCTCGTCAGGGACGGCGCGGTCCGCTGCCCGTGGCACTGGTACACCTTCGACCTCGCCACGGGGGTCTGCCGAAGCGCCGAGTCGGCGCCGCTGCGCCGCCATGAGGTGCTCGACGTCGACGGCCGGCCGCACGCCCGCGTCGTGCCGCCGGCGACCGTCTCCCTCGCCGAGCGGCTGCGGGCGCACGCCCGCGGCGAGGACTGACGCCGGAGGCCGACGGCGAGGCTCAGGTCACGCCGTGCCGTCGTGCCCGGACCACCAGGCCGCAAGCGCGATCTCGGCCAGGCCGAAGAGGACGACGACCGGCTGCAGCCAGAAGAAGCGGCCGAGGACGACGAGCTGGACGGCGATCCACAGCACGAGCCCGACGCCGGCCACGATGCCCGCGGCGGCCGCCCAGCGGTGGGCCGCGACGGCCATCCCGGCGGCGACCGCCTGCGGCAGCGCGACCCCTGCGAGCAGGGCGACGCCGGGCAGCGTCCACGACGTGAACGGGGTGCCGTCGAGCCACTGCGACGTCATCCCGATCCGGTCGGTGATGAGCCCGACGCCGCCGTAGACGGCGGCCGCCGCGACGAGGGCGAGCACGAGCGACAGGGCGCGGGAGGCGCGGTCGGGGCGGGTGACCTCCCACGAGCGCGGGTCCAGCGGGTGGGCGGTCGGGGAGACGGGGACGGGTGCGTTCATGGCGGCCTCCCGGGAGCGGCGGGACGTTCCTACGATGCTCCGCGGGGGCCGCCCGGGGACGGGCCGTCCGTCCCGTGCCGGTCAGGCCGCCGCGGACGCCGTCTCGACCCGCGCCTTGAGCATCCGCAGCCCCTTCGCGAGGTCCGGGCGGATGACGAGCCGCACGATGACCGGGAACACGAACCCGACGAACCCGGCCGGCCGGGGCATCTCCATGACCCGCTCGACGCGGCTGCCCCGGCCCTGCGGCGTCACGGTGAAGTCGTTGTGGCAGACGACCGGGCCGTCGGTGCTGCGCAGCCGCAGCCGGGTCGGTGCCTCGGCCCGGGTGACCTCGACCTCGTTGCGGTGGTCGGCGTCCCCGGGGATCCAGCCGTAGGAGGTGAAGCGGGTGCCCTCGGCGGCCGGTGCGCCCGGCGTGGCACCCTCGACGCGCAGGGGACGGGGCGACCACTCGCCGTGCCGGGCGACGTCCGCGAGGTAGGCGAACACCTCGGCGGGCGTGCGGTCGACCTCGACGCTCGCGACGACCTGGACTCGGGACATGCGGACCTCCGTGGGTGGTCCCGGCACGTGGCCGGGAGGGCAGTGACGCCCTTCCGACGAACGGGCCGGTCCCGGATCGACAGCCGCGTGGCGCGTCGTAGGGTGACGATCGCCCGCCCCCTGCCGAAGGAGACCGCCGTGCCCGCGCTGCCCTACGGAACCTGGCCCTCCCCGGTCGACGCGCAGATGCTGGTCTCGGGCGTAGCCGACCCGCGCGAGGTATGGGCTGTGGGTGGCGTCACGTGGTGGTCGCAGTTGCGGCCCCCCGAGGGCGGCCGGACGGCGCTCGTGCGGCGTGCCGAGGACGGCACCGTCAGCGAGGTGCTCCCGGCGGGCGTGAACGCCCGTACCAAGGTCCACGAGTACGGCGGCGGCGCGTGGTGGGTCGACGACGGGGCTCGAGCAGGGACAGTCTTCTTCGTATCGTGGGCGGACCAGCGTCTCTACCGCGTCGACCCGCCGGCGCCGGACGGCTTCCTCGCCCGTTGGACGGGTCTCGGCAGCAAGGTGAGTGTGCACCCGGAGCCGGTGCCGATCACTCCGGAACCCTCGACCCAGCACGGGTTCCGTTGGGCAGACGGGCGGCTCACCCCGGACGGTGCGCTCGTCGTCTGCGTGCGGGAGCGGCACGAGGATGCCGACGGCGCCCCGCTTGCCGAGGCGGTCAACGAGGTCGTCGCGCTACCGGCCGACGGTTCGGCCGCGGATGACCCGTCCTTGGTTGCCGTCCTCTCGAGCGGCCACGACTTCGTCGCCGCGCCGCGGGTCTCCCCGGACGGCGCGTACGTCGCGTGGGTGGCCTGGGACCACCCCTCGATGCCCTGGGACGCAACGGTCCTGCGCCTGGGCACCCTCGACCGCAGCGGCGCGCTGCCAGCGCTGACCGACGTCCGCACCCTCGCCGGTGCCGGCCTCGGGGAGCCCGGCGAGCAGTCACTCATGGAGCCGGACTGGACGCCGGACGGCCGGCTGCTCGTCGTCTCCGACGCCCGGGACGGCTGGTGGAACCTGCACTCGGTGGACCTCGCGACGGGCGCGCTGACGCCGCTGCACGCCGACGACCACGAGGTCGGTGGCCCGGCTTGGGTGTTCGGGAACTCCCATCACGCGGTCACCCCGGACGGCAGCGTCTGGCTCGTCGTCGGCTCCGAGGACGGCCCCGCGTTGCGGCGGGTGGACCCGGACGGGAGCACGGACTTCTGGGTACTGCCGGGTGTGTCGCTGGGGTCGCTCCGTGCCGACGGAGACCGCCTCGTCGCGGTGACCGCGTACGACGACCGGCGCGCGCAGGTCGTCGAGTTCGGGTTCGAGCCCGACGCCGGTGGCCGGCGCGTCCCGATCGTCAACCGAGCACTTGCCGCGGGGGCCGGCGTCCCCCTGACGGAACCGGGTATTAGCCGCGGCCGGCATGTGTCGTTCCCGAGCCGCGACGGCCGGACCGCGCACGCCTGGTACTACCCGCCGACCGGCGTCGTCGACGGCGAGCCGCTCACCGGTCTTGACGGCGAGCGGCCGCCCGTCGTCGTGCACGTCCACGGCGGCCCGACCGGGGCCGCCCGGCCGGTCTTCGACCTGGAGACGCAGTACTGGACCAGCCGCGGCTTCGCGGTCGTCGACGTCGACTACGGCGGCAGCACCGGCTACGGCCGGGCCTACCGCGAGCTGCTCAAGGACGCCTGGGGCATCGTCGACGTCGAGGACTGCGCGGCGGCCGTCGAGCACCTCGCCGCCGAGGGCCTCGCCGACGCGGGCCGGACGGCGATCAGCGGCGGCAGCGCGGGCGGCTACACCGTGCTGCTCAGCCTCGCGACGACCGACGTCTTCCGGGCCGGGGCGAGCCACTTCGGCGTGAGCGACCTCGCCGCGCTGGCGAAGGAGACCCACAAGTTCGAGTCCCGCTACCTCGACGGCCTCGTCGGGCCGTACCCGGAGCGGGCCGACGTCTACGAGGCTCGCTCCCCGCTGACCCACGCGAAGGGCTTCCGGGCCCCGCTCATCGTGCTCCAGGGTCTCGAGGACGAGGTCGTGCCCCCGGCCCAGGCCGAGGCCGTCGTCGCGGCGCTCGCCGCGAACGGGGTCCCGCACGTGTACCTGCCGTTCCCCGGCGAGCAGCACGGCTTCCGGATCGCGGAGAACATCGTCACCGCGGTCGAGAGCGAGCTCGCGTTCTACGGCCGGGTGTTCGGGTTCCGGCCGGCGGGCGACGTCCGGGAGCTCGACATCGTCTTCGCCGACAAGCTCCCGGGCTGACCGCCCGTCAGGGTGTCGCGGTCGGGAACTCGTCGTCCCGGGCGTCGTCGTCGAGCTCCCAGAGGGTCAGCGGGATCTCGTGGACGACGTTCTGCCCGCCCGCGAAGACGAGCCCGGCGCCGTCGAGGTCGCGGGCGGTGAACGACTCCAGCTCGGTGAGCACGAAGAGCGGGTGGTGCTCGAGGATCGACTCGCGGTCCCAGGGCTGCCCGAGCTCCGCCGCCCGCTGCTCGACGTGCCGCAGCAGCGCCTCCGGGTCGGTGACGACGAAGTCCCACCGCGCCTGGTAGGTCAGCTTCGTCCCGGCCGGGACCTCCCACGGGTCGTCCCCGTCGTCCAGGCCGTCGAGGTCCAGGTCGTCCAGGTCGTCGAGGTCGTCGAGGTCGCCGTCGTCACCGGCCTCCTCGTCGAGGAGCGCGGCGAGCCCGGCGTCCCACGGGTCGGCCTCGTCCTCGGAGCCGAAGCCGTGGAGCACACCGCCGCCCCAGCCGCGGGCCGTCAGAGCGGCCTCGACCGCGCGGGCGCCCGAGCGGACCGCCGCCATCGCCCCGGACACCGTCGCGAGGTCGTCGCTCGCGAGGTCCTCCGCGTGCGCGAGCAGGGTCGCGGCGAGCCTGCGGGCGGCCGTCGCGGCGTCGACCGCCGGCGGCAGGCCGAGGGGGAGGTCCGGGTCGTCCTGCCCCGCGGCGCTGTCCGGACCGAGGTCACCGGTGCTGTCCATGTGCAGATCCTCGCGCGCCGGGTCGCCGGATGCGAAAGGCCTTGCCTGTACCAAGTGGTACATCTAGTATCTGTACCACTTGGTACAGGTCCAGGCGTCGAGGACGCCGCCGAGCAGGAGGTCCGCCATGCCGCACCGGGTGCACGTCAGGGGAGCCACGTCCGCGCCGCCGGACGCCGTCCACGCCCTGCTCGTGGACGTGACGACCTGGTCGGTCTGGGGGCCGTGGGTGTCGGCCGCGCTCGAGTCGACCGACCCCTCGGGCGGCGGCGGTGCGGGTGCGGTCCGCCGGCTCGAGTCGCGGGCGTTCGGCCGCACGGTCGTCTCCCGTGAGGAGGTGCTCGCGGTGCTGCCCGGGCGTGGCATCACCTACGGCCTCCTGTCGGGGCTGCCGCTGCGGGACTACCGAGGCGTCGTCACCGTCGAGCCGGACGGTCGCGGCGGCTCGACGATCACGTGGTCGTCGACCTTCGAGCCGCGTGTCCGGGGGACGGGCTGGTTCTACCGCGCCGTGCTGCAGAAGTTCGTGACCGACCTGGTCCCGGCGCTCGGGCGTGCGGCCGCAGGGTCGACGATGTCGGCGTGACGTCGTCCGTGCCCGACCACCCGCCCGTGCCGGCCGGGACGTCGCGCGACCGGCTGCTCGCGGCCACCGTCGAGCACGTCGCCCGGCACGGCCTCGCCGACCTCAGCCTGCGTGCGCTCGCCGACGCGATCGGCACGAGCCACCGGATGCTCATCTACCACTTCGGCTCCAAGGAGGGCCTGCTCGCCGAGGTCGTGGCAACGGTCGAGGCCGGCCAGCGGGAGATCCTCGCCGGGCTCGCGGCGAGCGACGAACCGGCCCCGGTCGCCGTCCGCCGGTTCTGGCGCGGCCTCACCGACCCTGCCGTCCGCGAGCACGAACGGCTGTTCTTCGAGATCGTCGCCCTGGCGGTCCAGGGCCGCCCCGGGACCGAGCGGCTCCGCGAGACGCTCGTCGAGCCGTGGGTCGAGGTCGTCGCCGCGGACGGCGTCCGGCGGGGGCTGCCGCCGGACGCCGCCCGCGCGCAGGCGCGGCTCGGGATGGCCGTGACCCGCGGCCTGCTCCTCGACCTGCTCGCGACCGGCGACCTCGAGGGCGTGGACGCGGCGATGGAGCTCTTCCTCGCCGCGTTCGTCCCGGAGTGACGGCCCCGGTCCTCAGGCCGTCCGCGCGAGGAAGTCGCGCAGGACCGCCCCGAACTCCTGCGGCTTCTCGAGGTTGAGCATGTGCGCCGCGCCCTCGACGACGTGCACCCGGCCGCCCGGTGCCGCGTCGGCGACCCGCCGGGCGACCGTGAGGACGTCGCTCACGTCGAGGTCCCCGACGACGGTCTCTGTCGGCACGGCGAGCTCGCCGAGCCGGTCCTGGGCGCCGACGCCGCGGAAGGTCCCGCCGGACGTCGCGGTCGCGGCGGCGTGGGTCGCGAGGCACTCGAGCGTCATCGTGCGGCAGAGGTCGAGGACGTCCGGCGCGAGGTCGGCGACCGCCCGGTGCGGGCCGGCGACGAAGCCGCGGACGCCCGCCTCGGTCCAGGCCTGCGCGTCCCACGCCCGGACGGCGGCCTCCTGCTCGGCCGCGCAGCGCAGCGCCCACGGGTCGGTGTAGGTCATGTGCACGAAGCCCGGGCTGACGAGCAGTGCTGCCTGCACGTCGTCCGGGTAGGTGAGGGCGTAGTCGAGCGCCGTCGCCGCGCCGAGCGAGAGCCCGACGAGGGTGGGGCGGCGCACGCCGAGGTGGGTGAGCAGGGAACGCAGGTCCTCGTGGAACTCCCAGTCGCCCGTCGGTGACGTCGAGGCGCCGCAGCCGCGGGCGTCGTAGCGGACGACGAGGTGGTCGTCGGCGAGCAGCGCGGTCTCGTGCTCCCAGAGCCGCCGGTCGCACCAGCCGCCGTGGATCAGGACGACGGGCCGGCCGGCGCCGCGGACGTCGTACGCCAGCTCGCCGCCGGGGACCGGGACCCGGCCCTCGGTCACGGTGGTGGCGCTTCTCGAGCTGTCGGTCGTGCTGTCGGTCGTGCTGTCGGTGGTGCTGCTCATCGGACGTCCTCTCCTGGGCGCGGCCCCTCCGCGTCCCATCCAGTACTCCCGTCGTGCGCCCGCACGCGGTCACGGAACTCCGTCAGGACGTGCGCGAGCACGCGGACGCATGCGTCGACGTCCTGCGGGTCGAGCCCTTCGGCGACCTCGCGCAGCGTCGCCGCCTCGCGGGCCAGGATGTCGCGGATCTCCGTGCGGCCCTGGTCGGTGAGCCGGAACAGCGGCGACCGCTTGTGCGCGGGGTTCGCCACCGGCTCGACGAGGCCGCGTTCCGCCGCGTCGTCCATGAGTCGCTGGACGAACTGCCGGGTGATCCACAGGCTGCGCCCGACCTGCGGCACGGTCTGCGGGCCGGCGTCATGGAGCCGCTCGAGGACGGCGCGGACCGGCACCGTCACGTCACGGCCCTCGAGGGCGTCCGCGACAGCCTTGCCGAGGTACTGGTGCAGCGGTCGGACGTACCGGATCACCTCGTAGAGACGGGCCTCCAGCGGCTCACCGACATCCGCGTCATTGACAACCATGACGTCATGATGACACCTGAGGTGTCAAAGTTCCAGTGGTGCGTTTCTCCTTGAGTCGGACGATCCACGGATCGATAGGAGAGATGGGTGCTGCCGTCCGCGCCCCGTCCGGCGTCGTCGCCGGGCGTCGTCCGTCGAAGGAGCCGCGTGCGCCGCCAACGCTCGGCCGAGCAGCAGCAGGTCGCCGAGCTGCTCCGCACCGCGCGTGAGTCGCTCGGCCTGCCACTGGCCTTCCTGAGCCGGCTCGACGGCCGGACGCAGCACCTCGAGGTCATGGACTCCCCGCTGCCGATGGTCTACAAGGACGGCAACACGCAGGACCAGGGCACGAGCCTGTGCCAGGCGATCCTCGACAAGAAGCTCCCGGCGGTCATCCCGGACCTGCGGCGCCACCCGGAGGCCATGGAGCTGCCCGCGGCGAAGTTCCCGCGGCACATCCGCAGCTACGTGTCGGTGCCGGTGACGCTCTCCGACGGCACGCTGTACGGCACCTTCTGCGCCGCCGGGTTCACCGCCGACCGCAACCTCGGCAAGCGGGACCGGAACCTCATGGAGGTGCTCGCCCGTGCCGCCGCGCTCGTCATCGAGCCGAAGGTGCACGAGCAGGCCCGGCGCGACGAGATCGAGGCCCGGCTGCTGCCGGTCATCCGTGAGGGCGGCCCGCTCGTCGTCCTGCAGCCCATCGTCGACCTCAAGACGGGACGGCGGGTGGGCGCCGAGGCGCTGAGCCGCTTCCCGAAGGAGTGGGGCAAGGCGCCGGACGTCGTCTTCGCCGAGGCGCACTCGGTCGGTCTCGGGCACGTCCTCGAGCTGCTCGCGCTCGAGCGGGCCGCCGAGCACCTCGACCGGGTCGGCGGCTACGTCTCGATGAACGCCTCGCCGAGCACCCTGCTCACCCCCGAGTGCGCCGAGCTGCTCGGCCGGCTGCCGGGGCGGCGGATCCTCCTCGAGCTGTCCGAGCACGACCAGGTCGACGACTACGAGGCGCTGGGCGTCGCGCTCGCGGGCATGCGCGAGCACGGCATGCAGCTCGCCATCGACGACGTCGGCGCCGGGTTCTCCTCGCTGCGGCACATCGTGCTCACCTCGCCGGACGTCATCAAGCTCGACCGCAGCATCGTCGACGGCGTGGCCCGCGAGTCCGTGCTGACGACGCTCGTCCGCTCGCTCGTCGACTTCGCCCACAGCTGCGGGGCCCGGGTCGTCGCCGAGGGCGTCGAGACCGAGGCCGACGCCCGGACGCTGCTCGCGCTCGAGGTCGACGCGGGGCAGGGTTGGCACTTCGGCCGGCCCGGACCCGCCGAGGCGCTCGAGCCGGTGGCCGAGGAGGACCCTGACGTCGCGCCGGTGCTCCCGCCGGTCCCGGAACCGCGCGCCGCCGTCGACGACGCGGCGGTCAGCCGGTCGCCGGACCGGTGACCACCGGCGTCCCGAACGTCGCGCCGAAGCCGTCGCCCCGCGGGCCGAGCCCGCTGACCCAGACGACCCAGTAGCGGTGCGTGCCGCCGGACCGGCCGTCCAGCACGGTCCGGCCCGACGCGGTGACCTCCTCGCCGACCGGCGTCAGCCCGGCGTCCGACGTCGGGGCCTCGTCGGCCGCGCGCAGGCTCACCGTGCTGCCCGCCGTCCGCGCCTCGAACGTCACCGACGTCACGGCGCGCGGGCTCCCGAGGTCGAGCACGAGCCCGACCCCGGGCTTGAGCCCGCCGAACTGCGCCGTCCGGTAGGTCTGCGTCCGCCAGTCCTCGCCGCGCTGCGCGAAGCCGGAGCCGCCCGCGGGGTCCAGGCTCGAGACCGTGGCGTCTATCGGTGCCGCGGCGGACGGCGCGGCACCGGTGGGTGCCGCCGCCGGCGTGCCGTCGCGACCGGAGAGCAGCGTGCCGGCGGCCGCGCCGGCGCCGATCGCGAGGGCGGCGAGACCGGCAGCGAGCAGGAGCCGGCCCCGGCCGGCCTGCGCGGTGCGGGCGGGTGGCGGCGGCGCAGGTCGGGA
>NZ_MWLL01000267.1 GCF_002198675.1 Kineosporia sp. R_H_3
CCGGTGGCCTCCCCGCACGGAGGCCGCCGGGTGCTCGGCATGTCACCGCGAACCCGTACGAACTGCCCGCCCCGGACCCCTGTCGCTGCGGGCCCGGCGGCCCTATCCTCCCGTTACTGGATCAGATGATCCGTCAACGACGAAGGGGTCGCCGTATGTCCACGCCCCCGCTCCGCCGCCGTCTCGTCGCCGTCGCGACCGCCGCCCTCGTCCCCGCAGCGCTCCTCATGGCCGCGGGCGGGCTGCCGGCCGCGGTCGCCGCCACCGCCGTCACCGCCGCCCCGGACGCCCTCGACGGCACGTGCGCGACGCTCCAGGTCTTCTCCGGCTCGTCGTCGCAGGGCTACGTCGTCCGCAACGGCAACGGCAACGGCTACGCGTTCACGTCGTCCGCCGCAGGGGGCACCCCGTTCCGGTTCGAGGCGACCCAGCTCTCGCGCTACATGCTCTACGACACCACCGGGGCGCCCGCCTACATGAGCGTCCTCAACTGGGTCATGCCCGGAACGACGTACGGCGACCGCGCGGACTGGACGGTCGCCGCGAGCGGTGCGCGGTACGCCGTCACCGCGACGGCCACCGGCCAACGGCTCGGTTCCTACCTGTGGAGCCTCGGCGCGGGCGGCGGCACGAGCACGGTCGCGCTCGCGGCCGCCTCCGGGTGCTTCACGCCCCCGGACGTCGCCACCGGGGTCACCGGGACGGCGGCGCCGGGGGTCGACGCGAACGGCAGGATCGTCGGGGCGATCGACGCCCACATGCACGTCACCGCGGCAGCCGGCTTCGGCGGCCGGCTGCACTGCGGCGAGGCCTGGTCGCCGGGTGGGGTCGTCACCGCGCTGTCCGGCTGCCCGACGCACGGCTCGCTCAACGTCGGGGCGGTGCTCGAGGGCGTCCTGGCGGGCACCGACATCACGAACTCGCCCGAGGACGGCTGGCCGACCTTCGGCGACTGGCCCCAGCACAACAGCGAGCTCCACGAGCAGGCGTACTTCCGCAGCATCGAGCGCGCGTACCGCTCCGGCGTGCGGGTCATCGACGCCCTGCTCGTGACGAACCGGGTCATCTGCGAGCTGTTCCCCTACCGGGACGGCTCGTGCGACGAGATGGCGTCGGTGCGAGCGCAGGCGCAGTACCTGCGCTCGATGCAGGACTACGTCGACGCCCAGAACGGCGGTGCGGGCAAGGGCTGGTTCCGGATCGCGACCACCCCGGCACAGGTCCGGAGCATCGCCGCGCAGGGCAGGCTCGCGGTGCTCGTCGGGATGGAGATCTCCGAACCGTTCGGCTGCCGGGAGGTCAAGGGCGTCCCGCAGTGCACCGCGGCCCAGGTCGACGCCGGGCTCGACGAGATGCAGGCGCTCGGGGTGAGCGGGATCTTCCCCGTCCACAAGTTCGACAACGCCTTCGGCGGCACCCGGATGGACGGCGGCGTCGCCGGGGCCGCCGTCAACCTCGGCAACCTGCTCTCGACGGGGCACTGGTGGGAGGTGCGCAGCTGCACCGGGCCCGCCGACATGGTGCAGCCGATCACGAACGACGACTTCGCGCGGCTGCTGTCCTTCGGCGTCATGTCGCTGCCCGCGGGCGCCGTCCTGCCGGTGTACCCGACCGGGCCCACGTGCAACGTCCGCGGCCTCACGCCGCTCGGCGAGCACCTCGTCCGCCGGCTCATGGAACGCGGCATGGTCGTCCACATCGACCACATGAGCGTGCGCACCGCGCAGGCGACGCTCGACATCCTCGAGGCCGCGCACTACCCGGGCGTCACCTCGGACCACTCGTGGTCCGACCCCGCGATCGTCGACCGGGTGATCGGTCTCGGCGGGTTCGTCGCTGGGTACGCCCACGCGGCCGGCGAGGCGGTCGTCGGGCAGCCGACCTTCGTCGGCGAGTGGCGTCGCACGCGGGCGCTGCCGCACGGCAGTGCGATCACCGGCTACGGGTTCGGCAGCGACGTCAACGGCCTCGCCGACCAGGCGCCGCCCCGGGTGTCGTCGACGACCCGCCCGTTCGCCTATCCGTTCACCTCCCTCGCGGGGACGACGGTGTCCCGGCACGTCATGGGCCGGCGCACCTTCGACCTCAACACCGACGGCGTCGCGCAGTACGGGCTCTACGCCGACTGGCTCGTCGACGTCGTGCTCGAGGCCGGTGCGGACGGCCCCGAGCTGCGCCGCGAACTGCTCGGCGGCGCCGAGGCCTACACCGCGATGTGGGAGCGGGCCGTCGCCTGGTGACGACCCGCCCGGTGACGACCCGCCCGGTGACGACGAGTCGGGTCAGCGCACGCGCAGGCCGTCGACGAAGGCGTCGGCGATCCGGTGCAGCCGCTCGACCCGGCCGTCGTCGTGCCGGCCGTCGACGAGGGTGAGCAGGGTGCTGCCCTCGACGACGACGACGAAGCCGTCGACCACCTCGTCGTCGACGACGTCCGGGCGCAGCTCGCCGAGCGCCCGGGCCTCGGCGAGGATCCCGAGCAGCAGGCCGCGGATCCTCGCGTGGCTGCTCTGCCGGGCCTGCGCGATGAGCGGGTTCGACAGGGCCGCACCCGCGAAGGCGACGTTGACGTGCGCGTCCGCCTCGCGCTCCTCGTCGAGCGGCAGCACGGCCTCGAAGGCCGCCCGGAGCGCCGCGAGCCCGTCGAGGTCGCCCCCGAGGGTGAAGGCCCGCTCGACGATCCGCTCGTAGACCGCCGTCTGGGCCGCGACGAGGATGTCGTCCTTGCCGCCGAGGAAGTGCGCGAGGACGCTCAGCGAGCAGCCGGCCTCGTCGGCGATCGCCCGCGTCGTCGTGCCGCCGACGCCGCGCGTGCGGACGACCCGCCAGGTCGCGGCGAGCAGCCCGGCCCGGCGCTCCGTGTGGTCGACGAGGCGTGGCACCCCGCCAGGGTAGTGATCGGCACGCGGCGGACCGCCCGTCGGGCGTGTTCCGCCGCTCCGCCGCGGTGCGGGGTGCCAGGCTCTGACGGTGCCGCGGCGACGCGGCCGGGCCGGGGTGCGCCGGACCCGTGGCGGTGACCGAGGGAGCAGCAGCGTGAGTCGTGTCCGGACGTCGGGCGGTACCCGGGCGGCGGTCCTGATGGGGACGGCGGGTGCGGTGCTCGCGCTCGCGGCCTGCGGATCGGGGAGCAGCGGCGCCGCGGCGTCCTCCGCCGCCACGACGCCTGCGGCCCCGTCGTCGTCGGCGCCGGCCGTGACGTCGTCCGCAGCACCGTCGACCCCGGTGAGACCGTCGAGCCCGTCGAAGACGGCGCGCCCGTCGACGACGCGGACGACGACGAAGCCGGTGGCGCGGCCGGTCCTCGTCCTGGAGAGCGACGGGCTGGGGTACGTCGTCGGTGACGCGGCGATCCGGCACCTGCCCTTCGGCAGCGACGCCACCGCCGTCGTCACGGCGGTCGGCACCGCGCTCGGCGGCTCGCTGACGAGGAACGACCTGCCGGAGTGCGGCCAGGGGCCGCGCTCCTCCGCCGGCCGCGCCGGGTTCTCCGTGCTCCTGGACGGCACGAAGTTCGTCGGCTGGACCGACCAGGGCGCCAAGGGCCGGCGCCTGACGACCGCGGACGGTCTGGGGGTCGGCTCGACGCTGCGCGACATCACGGCGGGGCGGCCGGGGACGACGACGAGCGAGGGCTCCGTCGGCACCGAGTTCGTCGACGCCGACGGGTTCGGCGGGATTCTCGCCGGGGCGTCCCCCACGAGTCGTGCGACGCTCGTGTACGCCGGGGAGACCTGCTTCTTCCGCTGATCTCCTCCGCCGACCGTCGTCCGTCGAGCCGTGGAGGCGCCCGTGGGCTGGTTCGAGGGGTTCGAGGCCGCGTCGTACGACCTCGGTGACGTCCGGCTCTTCGCGCGCACCGGTGGTCGCCCGGACGGGCCGCCGCTGCTGCTCCTGCACGGGTTCCCGCAGACGCACGCGCTGTGGCACCGGGTCGCGGTCGCGCTCGCGCCGCACTTCCGGCTCGTGCTGCCGGACCTGCGCGGGTACGGCGACTCGTCCGCGCCCGACGGCGGCCCGGGTCACGAGGGCTACGCCAAGCGGACGACGGCCCTCGACCTGGTCCGGCTCATGCACGGACTGGGGCACGAAGGGTTCGCCGTCGCCGGCCACGACCGCGGCGGTCGCGTCGCGCACCGGATGGCCCTCGACCACCCCGGGGTGGTGAGCCGGCTCGCCGTCCTCGACATCGCACCGACGCTCGACATGTACGCGGCGACGGACCAGCGCTTCGCCACCGCGTACTACCACTGGTTCCACCTGATCCAGCCGGTGCCGCTGCCCGAGATGATGATCGGCGGGGACCCGATCGGTTACCTGCGGGCGACGCTCGGGGGCTGGGGCTCGGGCGGTCTGGACCACATCGAGCCGACGGCGCTCGCCGAGTACGAGCGGTGCTTCACGCCGTCCGCCGTGCACGCCATGTGCGAGGACTACCGGGCCGCGGCGTCCGTCGACCTCGAGCACGACCGCGCCTCGCGGGAGGCCGGCGAGAAGATCGGCTGCGACCTGCTCGTGCTGTGGGGCGCGCACGGCGTCGTGGAGCGGTTCTTCGACCCGGTCGCGCTGTGGCAGGCCCAGTGCTCGGGACGGGTCGTCGGGCAGGCCCTGCCGTGCGGGCACTTCCTCCCCGAGGAGCAGCCCGCGGCCACCGCCGCCGCGCTCGCGGAGTTCTTCGGGGCCTGATCGGCGGGGTGTGTGCAGGCAGGTCAGCGGGCGGGTGCGGCCGCGGCGTTCTCGACGATCGCCGGCGCGTTCGCGGCGAGCCAGCCCATGAGCGGCAGCAGGTGCCCGACGAGCTCGACGCCGAGGTCGGTGAGGCTGTACTCGACGTGCGGCGGGATGACGGGCAGCGCCAGACGGTGCACGAGGCCGTCACGCTCGAGCACCTGGAGCGTCTGGGCGAGCATCTTCTCGCTGACGCCCTCCACGGACCGGCGCAGCTCGCCCCAGCGCAGGGTGCGGTCGGCGAGGGAGACGAGCACGAGGACGCCCCACTTGCTCGTCACGTGGTCGAGCACCACCCGCGACGGGCAGGCCGACGACAGCACGCGGTCGGGGAAGTAGGTCTGCAGCTGGGCGATGTGATCGCTGATCTGCGCCCTGACCTCGTTGCTCACCGTCATGCCAGTACCTTACCAAGAAGTGGGTACTGCATCCTGGGAAGTACCTGGGGTGGGTGCCGGTTGTGGGACGACGACAGCAGACCGAGCGGCGGGACCTCCCGCCCGTACCCCGAGGAGCTCCACATGTCCGTCGTCGTCACCGGTGCCACCGGCCACCTCGGCCGCCTCGCCGTCGAGTCCCTCCTGGCCAGGGGCGTCCCCGCGGGCGACATCGTCGCCGGCGGCCGCAGCGTCGAGAAGCTCGCGGACCTCGCGGAGCGTGGCGTCCGCACGGCGCGGATCGACTACGACGACCCGGCGACCCTCGCGGACGCCTTCAAGGGCGCCGACAAGGTCCTCCTCGTCTCCGGCACCGACTTCGGACGGCGGGTCGAGCAGCACACCGCGGCCGCCCGGGCGGCCAAGGACGCAGGGGCCTCCGTCGTCTACACGAGCGCGCCGTACGCCGACACGACGTCGCTCCAGCTCGCGGTCGAGCACCGTGGTACCGAGGAGGCCATCCGGGCACTGGGCGTCCCGTTCACCTTCCTGCGCAACAGCTGGTACTTCGAGAACTACACCCCGCAGATCCCGACCTACCTCGAGCACGGCGCCGTCCTCGGCAGCGCGGGCGACGGCCGGGTCAGCGGCGCCCCGCGCGCCGACTACGCCGAGGCGGCCGCGGCCGTGCTCACGAGCGAGGGCCACGAGGGCAAGGTCTACGAGCTCGGCGGCGACGCGTCGTTCACGCTCGCCGAGCTCGCGGCGTCCGTCGCGAAGCACAGCGGCAAGGACGTCGTCTACTCCGAGCTGCCGGTCGAGCAGCTCGCCAAGGTGCTCGAGGGCGCCGGCCTGCCCGCCCCGGTCGCCGCGATGCTCGCCGACACCGACCGGTCGATCCGCGCCGGCGAGCTCGAGGTGACGACGGGTGACCTGAGCCGCCTCATCGGCCGGCCGACGGGGACGCTCGACGACGCCGTCGCGACCGCGCTGGCCTGACGCCGGGCCGGAGGGGACGCCTCTGAGGCAGGTCGCCGCCGGTACGGACGGCGGTCTGCCTCAGAGGCGCCCGAACGGGTGGCGGGTCAGCCGCGCAGCAGCTTCGCGCCGTCCGCCAGCGCCCGGAGCTTGCCCTCGGCCGACTCCCGCGGCAGGTACTTCATGCCGCAGTCGGTGGCGACGACGATCTTCTCGGCCGGCACGTACGGCAGGGCGCGCTCGACCCGCCGGGCCACCGTCGCGGGCTCCTCGACGGCGTGGTCGTCGAGGTCGATGACGCCGAGGATGATCGTCTTGCCGGCCAGCTCAGCGAGCACGGCGCAGTCGAGGTTCGACTGCGCGGTCTCGATCGAGATCTGGTCGCACGTCGCCTCGGCGAGCTCGGGCAGGAACGAGTAGCCCGAGGGGCGCTCGTGGATGATCGCGGCGTAGCCGAAGCACAGGTGGACGGCGGTCGTCCCGGTGAGCCCTTCGAGGGCCCGGTTGAGCACCCGGACACCGAACTGCTTCGCGGTGTCGGGGCGGGCCTGCAGGTAGGGCTCGTCGAACTGGACGACGTCGACGCCGGCGGCGAACAGGTCGCGCGCCTCGGCGTTGACCGCCTCCGCGTACGCCATCGCGAGCGCCTCGAGGTCGCCGTAGTGGTCGTCCTGGGCCTGCTGCGCCATGGTGAACGGCCCCGGGATCGTCATCTTCGTCGTCCGGTCGGTGTGGGCGCGCAGGAAGCGCACGTCGTCCACCTCCACGGGGCGCGTCCGGCGGACCGGGCCGACGACGCGGGGCACCGGGTTCGGGTGGCCGCTGCGGTCGAGCGCGGTGCCGGGGTTGTCGACGTCGACGCCCTCGAGCGCGGTCGCGAAGTGGTTCGAGTAGCTCTCGCGGCGCATCTCGCCGTCGGTGACGATGTCGAGCCCGGCGGCCTCCTGGGCCCGGATCGCGAGCAGCGTCGCGTCGTCCTGGGCCTGGGCGAGCCACTCGGGTGCGGGCCGCCAGAGCTCGCGGGCGCGGGTCCGGGGCGGGAACCGGCCGGCGAGCTTCGCCCGGTCGATGAGCCAGTCGGGCTGGGCGTAGCTACCGACGAGGGACGACGGGAACAGCGGCAGGTCGGGCACGACGGGCTCCATCCTGCGGCAGCCGGGGTGGACGGACCGGGTGCGGGCTGCGCTGCCGCGCTCGGATCCCACCACATCGCGGGGCAGCCTGCCCAGGGGCGCCCGCACGGTGCGTGCAGCAGCGCCGGTGCGGCCGGTCGCCCCCGACCGGGCATCCGCCCTACCGTGGCCGGATGCTTCCTGAGGACATCGGCCGGCTCGTCACGGTCGGGGACCCGCGGGTCTCGCCGGACGGTGGCCACGTGGCGTTCGCCGTGACGCACGTCGACCTGCCGGGCAACCGCTACCGCAGCGCGGTGTGGGTCGCCGCCGCCGACGGCTCGCAGCCGCCGCGGCCGCTCACCGCGGGCGACCGGCGGGCCGGGTCGCCCCGCTGGTCGCCGGACGGCAGCCGGGTCGCCGTGACGACGGTCGGCGAGGACGGCACCTGTGCGCTCGAGGTCGTCCCGTTCTCGGTGCCGGGCGAGACCTTCCGGGTCTGCGAGCGCCCTGAGGCGTTCACCGACGTCGCGTGGTCACCGGACGGCACCCGTCTCGCGTTCGTCTCGCGGGAGCGGGCGCGCCGCTGGACGGACGGCGACGACGAGCGGTCGCGCCCGCCGCGGCGGATCGACCGGCTCTTCCCCCGGCTCGACGACGTCGGCTGGACGATCGACCGGCCCGCCGGGCTGTTCGTCGTCCCCGCCGACGGCACCGCCGCACCGGTCCTCCTGCTCGCCGGGCCGCCCGACCACGCCGGTGCCGCGTGGTCGCCGGACGGCGGCACCCTCGCGACCTGCGCGGCCCGGGGCGACGACCTCACGCCGGTGACCGACGTCCACCTCGTCGACGCCCGCGCGGTGCGCGGGCCGGTCGGGCCGCGCACGCTCGCCGCACCGCGGACCTCCCGCACCGCACCCGCCTTCTCCCCGGACGGCCGGCTCGCCGTCCTCACCGAGGACTCGTTCGTCTGGCCGTCGTTCTCCCGGCTCTCGGTCGTCGACCCGGCGACCGGCGAGAGCCGTTCCCCCGCAACGGGTCCCGACCTCAACTGCACGCCGCTGCGGGAGCTGCTCTGGGACGGCGACGCCGTCGTCGTCGCGCTCGAGGACCGCGGCGACGTCCACCTGTACCGGGTGCCGGCGGCCGGCGACGCCGGCGCCGCGCTGCTCGTCGGCGGCCGCCGGGCCGTCACCGGCTACGACCTCGCGGGCGGCACGCTCGCCTTCACCGCGACCGACCCGGGCGCGCTGCCCGAGGTGCACGTCCTCCGCGACGGCGTGGAGCGGCGCCTGACGTCGTTCGGAGCGGGCTTCCACGCGGCGGTCCCGACCGGCGTCCCCGAGCAGTTCACGGTGCCGTCCCCGAAGGGCGACGGCGACCTCGACGTGTGGCTGCTGCGGCCCGCCCGCCCGGCGACGTCCGAGGCGTCCGGCCGCACACCGGTGCTGCTGTCGATCCACGGCGGCCCCGCCGCGCAGTACACGAACGCCTTCTTCGACGAGTTCCACTTCCTGGCCGGCGCCGGCTACGCGGTCGTCTGGACCAACCCGCACGGCTCGACGGGCCGCACCGAGGCCTGGGCGCAGGAGGTCCGGCCGCCCGAGGCGGACGAGGTGCCCGGCTCGGGCTGGGGCGGCGTCGACGCGGACGACGTCCTCGCCGCGCTCGACGGCGCGCTCGCCCGCGACCCGGGCCTCGACCCGGAGCGGCTCGGCGTCCTCGGCGGGTCCTACGGCGGCTTCCTCACGAGCTGGCTCGTCGGGCACACCGACCGGTTCGCCGCCGCGTGCAGCGAGCGGGCCGTGAACAACCTCGAGTCCGAGGAGTGGAGCGCCGACGTGGCGGGCTCGTTCCGCTACGAGATGGGCGTGACGCACCTCGACGCCCCCGAGGTCTACCGGCGGATGTCACCGGTCACCTACGTCCGCGACATCACGACCCCGATGCTCCTGCTGCACTCCGAGAACGACCTGCGCTGCCACGTCGAGCAGGCCGACGCGCTCTACCTCGCGCTGCGGATGCTCGGGAAGGACGTCGAGTACTGGCGCTTCCCCGAGGAGAGCCACGAGCTCTCCCGCAGCGGCTCGCCGGTGCACCGGGTGCAGCGGGCGCAGATCATCCTCGACTTCTTCGGCCGCCGGCTCGGCGGCCGGCGGCCCCGGATCACCTGGGACCACCCCGCCCGCACCGCCGGGCCTGCCGACCGGCCTACGGACGACGCATGACCACCTCGCTCTACGACCACGCCGGCGGGGGCCAGGCGCTGCTGGCGCTCGCGGGCGCCCACCACACGCGCTGCCTCGCCGACCCGATGCTCGAGCACCCGTTCTCGCACACGACGAACCACCCCGAGCACGTCGCCCGGCTCGCGGCGTACTGGGCGGAGGCGCTCGGCGGCCCGGACGACTTCTCGCGCGGGCTCGGGAGCCAGCAGGCCGTCGTCGACATGCACTGCGTCGAGGAGGACCTCACCGAGATGGGACGGCGGTTCGTCGCGTGCTTCGTCGCCGCGATGGACGACGCGGGGCTGCCGGACGACGCGCCTTTCCGGGCCGCGATGGCCGCCTACATGCGCTGGGCCGTCGCCCAGTTCACGGTGCCGGGCGTCGAGCGGCCGGCGACGGACGGCGTCCCGCGCTGGACGTGGGACGGGCTCGCCGCCGGCTGACCGCCGTCCGCCCTACAGCGGCCCGGGGCCGCGGACGACCCGGCCGCG
The DNA here is from genome assembly GCF_002198675.1 of Kineosporia sp. R_H_3. Taxonomy (GTDB): domain Bacteria; phylum Actinomycetota; class Actinomycetes; order Actinomycetales; family Kineosporiaceae; genus R-H-3. Next base: position 9,915 of record NZ_MWLL01000267.1, read on the forward strand.
GGAGACGACCGTGCGCACCCGGGTGACCGCCGTGACGTCGGTGCCCGCGTCGCCTTCGACGAGGAGCAGGTCCGCGTCGAGCCCGGCGCGGAGCCGGCCGGTGCGGTCGCCGAGGCCGATCGCGTCGGCCGCGTGCGCCGTCCCCGCGGCGAGCGCGTCGACCGGCGGGGCGCCCGCCTCGACGAGCTCGACGAGCGCCCACGGCAGGACCCCGTGCCGCTTGTCGGGGTAGATCCCCGAGTCGGAGCCCGCGACGAGCCGGACGCCGCCCTCGACGAGGGTCCGGACGTGCTCGACGATGCCCTCGGGGGTGATCCCGGTGCGGTCCATGACGGCCCGGATGTTCGGCGGGTAGGTCGAGCCGGGCACGTGGCCCTGGGTCGGGCAGACGACGACCCCGGAGGCCGCGAGACGGGCGACGAGGTCCGGCGGGGCGTGCATGCCGGGCCGGCCGCCGCCGACGCACGTGCAGTGCTCGATGCCGTCGACGCCGGCCTGCAGGCACAGCTCTACGGCGGCGACGGCGTGCGCGTGCGCGGTGACGGGCAGCCCGGCGCCGTGCGCGGCCTCGACGACGAGGCGCAGGTCGTCGAGCGGGTACTGCGGCTTCGTGACGTCGGTCGTCGCGGTGATCATGCCGCCGCTCGCCATCACCTTGACGACGTCGGCGCCGCGGGCGGCGCGCTCCCGGACGGCCGCGAGCAGAGCCTGCGGGCCGTCGGCCTCGCCGCCCATGTTCCAGCAGTGGCCGGCCGTCACGGTGACCGGCGGGCCGGACGCGACGACGGTCGGGCCGTCGGGGTGGTGGCGGTGCCGGTCGACGACCGTCCAGTGCGCGTCGCCGAGGTCGCGGACGGCGGTCACCCCGGCGTCGAGCTGCTCGGCGAGAGACCGACGGACGATCGCGTCGAGGTCGTCGTCCGTCAGCTCGGGGAGCTGCTCGAGCGCTCGCGGGCCGGAGTCGCCGCACAGGTGCGTGTGGGTCTCGACGAGCCCGGGCATCAGCGTGGTGCCGGGCAGGTGGGTGACGGGGCAGCCGTCGGGCACGGCGGCGGAGGCGGGCTCGACACCGACGATCGTCGTCCCGCTCACGAGGACGAGTGCGCCGCCGGGCAGCATCCGGGTGCCGTCGAACGCGTGGTCGGCGCGGTAGGCGTGCAGGCGGTCTGCGGGCACGGCTGCCTCCCGGGGGGGACCGGAGCGGGGAGCGGTCAGCCTACGTGCGCGACCCCCGCGACGGGAGCCCTCGGTGCGACGGGGGCGGGGGCCGGCCGGGCCTCGGCGGCGGCCCGGGCCNGCCTCGGCGGCGGCCTGCGCCTCGGCGGCGGCCTGCGCCTGCGCGAAGCCCTCGGGGGCGGCCTCCTCCTGCGGTTCCCACTCCGCACGGAAGTCCGCGTGCTCGCGGTACGGCGCGACGAGGGCGACCAGGACGGCGGTCGCCTGGCGGCGCTCGCGGCGCGTGACCTCGACCCCGGGCCCGGCGCACACGGTCCGGGCGCAGAGCTCGACGACCGCGCGCCGGGCCTCGAGCTGGTCGAGGGCGCGCGCCGGGTCCAGCCCTTGGATGTAGACGCTGTCCGCGGCCATCCGCAGCCGGGTGATCGCGGTGTCCGGCATCGCGGTGAAGCGGGCGACGAGGGTCCACTGGCCGTGGACCGCGTCGCCCTCGGTCCGGGCGGACCGGACCTGCACGACGTTGTCGCCCTCGAAGTGGTTCTGGACGAGCCACCAGGGCCCGGGCGACGCGGACCGGACGGTGGACTCCTCCTCGTCGAGGCGTGCCCGCAGGAAGTCGACGAGCTCGTGGCCCATGTCGCCTCCTCGGGTCCGGCACCGGTGCGGTGCTGCGGCGCCGGGTCCCGGCGACCGTCCTTCGGGTCACCTGTCGGCGCGAGCCCCGCGGACCTGAGGTGTCGGGCCCGGAGGTGTCGGGCCCGGAGGTGTCGGGACCGGAGGTGTCGGGACCTCAGGGGTCGTCAGGCGGTGTAGCGCAGCCGGCGCTTGCCCGCGATGCCGAGGATCTCCTCGTACGTGCTCCGCAGGCTCTCGGCGATCCGGACCCGCTCGCTCCAGCGCTCCTCGGTGTCGGAGCGGGGGGCCGGGGTGGAGGCGGCCGTCGCGAGGGCCGCGGCGAGGTCGTCCGCCCGGGCGGCGGGGCCGGCGTCCCGGCGGTAGGTGAGGCACGGTCGCTGGGCGGCGGCGAAGCTGTCCTGCGCGAGGACCGCCCAGGTGCCGAGGTCGGCGCAGGCCTCCGGCCAGATGGAGTGCGCGCCGGGCAGGTCGGGGACGACGGAGACGTCGAGGCCCGCGAGGTGGTCCCAGAGGGCGCCGTCGCTGAGCCGGTCGTGGAGCACGAGCCGGCCGCCGGCGGACCGGACGGCCGCCTCGACGTGCTGGAGGGCGTCCGAGCAGCTGAGGGCCCCGGCGTCGCGGACGGTGCGGTGCGCGTGGACGACGAGGTCGGCGTTCGGGGTGCGGCGGACGGCGTCCGCGAGGGCCGTGACGAGCTCGACCTGCTCGGGGCCGCCGAGCATGCTGCCGAGGTGGGTGCCGACGCGCAGCCGGCCGCGGCCGGAGGGGTGCGGGACCGGCCGGTCCTGGCGCATCCGGACGAAGTTCACGACGTGCGGGTGCGGCAGGACGACGGGCTCGACGTCCCAGCGCTTGCGCATCTGCTGCGCGGCGGGCTCGGTGAGGGTGACGACCGCGTCGGCGGCGGGGACGAGCACGTCGAGCTGCTCGGCGAGGCGGGCCCCCTCGGGGGTGTCCGGGTCGCCGAGGTTGTAGCCGGTGACGACGAGCGGGGTGCCCGAGCCGCGCACCAGGTCCACGGCGGCGCGGACGTCGTCCGGGTGCTGCCCGGGGCGCAGCCCCAGCACGTGCACGACGTCCGTCTCCGGCAGCCGCGCCCGCAGCCACGCCGTGGAGAACGCGCCGCCGCGGCTCGG
>NZ_MWLL01000268.1 GCF_002198675.1 Kineosporia sp. R_H_3
ATCGTGGGCGCATGGGTGATGCGCGACCGGGTCCGGCCCGGCAGGTGCTCGTGGTGCTGCGTGACGGCGTCCAGCTGCTCGACGTCGCGGGGCCGCTCGACGTCCTCGACGCCGCGAACCGGCTGCTCGGGCGCACGGCCTACCGGGTGCGGACGGCGTCCCCGGGCGGGCGGGACGTCCGCACCGGCAGCGGGCTCGTCGTCCGGGCCGACACCGACCTCGACACCGTCCGCGGGCCGTTCGACACCCTGCTCGTGCCGGGGGCGTTCGACCTCACGGGTGCCCCGCCGACCGAGGCCGACGTCGCGCCCGTGCGGCGGCTGGCGGCCCGCAGCCGGCGGACCGCGTCCGTCTGCGCCGGTGCGCTCACCCTCGCGGCCGCCGGGCTGCTCGACGACCGGCGCGCGACGACGCACTGGGCGGTCGCCCGCGCCGCGGCCCGGGCGTACCCGGCGACCCGCTGGGAGCCGGACCGGATCGTCGTCGCCGACGGGCCGGTCGTCACGTCCGCCGGGGTCACCGCGGGCATCGACCTCGCGCTCGCCCTCGTCGAGGCGGACCACGGGCTCGTCGTCGCCCGGGACGTCGCCCGCTGGCTCGTCGTGTTCCTGCGCCGGCCTGGCGGGCAGGCCCAGTTCCGCACCCGGGTGCCGCTGCCGGCGCTGCCGGAGGGCGCGCTGCGACGGGTCGTCGACGCCGTCCTCGACGCGCCGCAGGCCGACCACCGGCTCGAGACGCTCGCGGACCGGGCCGCGATGAGCCCGCGGCACCTCGCCCGGTGCTTCCGGGCCGAGGTCGGCACGAGCCCGGCCCGGTTCGTCGAGGCGGTGCGGGTCGAGACGGTCCGGGACGCCCTCGAGCGGGGCAGCACCGTCGACGCCGCCGCCCGACGGGCCGGGTTCGCCTCCGCCGAGGTGATGCGGCGGGCGTTCGTGCGGGTCGTGGGGACCTCACCGGCCGACTACCGGGCCCGCTTCACCGTGCTCGCCGGGGCCGCGTCGTGAGCGGGCACGACCTCGCGTGGGCGCGCCGCACCGGCGGGCGGCTCTCCCGGCGGGAGGAGCTCGTCTACCTGGTCGCCGCGGCCCGGGCGGCCGTGGGTGCGCGCCGACGCCGGTCCGACAGGGACGCACGGGACGGCGCGGTGCGGCCGGACCTCGACCTCGCCGAGCACCCGCCGGACTCCGCCTTCACCCGGGCGGCGTTCGAGGCGAGCCGCGCCGCGGACAGCAGCGCGGGCGGTGCCGTCCTCGCGCACTGCCTGCGCACCTGGCTCTGGGCGGACGTCCTCGGCCGGGCGAACGGGCTGCGGCCCGACCCCGAGCTGCTCTACGCCGCGTGCCTGCTCCACGACCTGGGCCTCACGCCCGCGCACCGCGGCCGGCGCGGCGGCTGCTTCGCCGTCGAGGGCGGCCTCGCCGCCCTCGACCTCGCGGCCGCCCACGGGTACCCGCACGCGGAGGCGCTCGCGGACGCCGTCGTGCTGCACCTCGACGTCACCGTGCCGGTCGCGCGCGGCGTCGAGGCGCACCTGCTCAACGCCGGCGCCGCGGCCGACCTGCTCCGGGCCCGCGCCCACGAGGCCGGGCGGGGCGTCCGGCGGGCGATCGAGGAGCGGTACCCCGCCGATGGGCTCGAGGCGGGCGTCCTCGGCCCGTTGCGCGAGCAGGCCGTGCTGCGCCCCCGGTCCCGGGGCGGCGTCCTCGAGCGCCGGCTCGGGTTCACGGCCCGGGTGCTCGCCGCCCGCGCCCCGCGCTGACCCGCACCGGGCCGCGGGGCACCCGGCGTCAGCACGCCCGGGAGAGCGGGAACGGCGCCCGGATCGGCAGCACGACGTTGCGGTCGGCGACCGTCCCGGCGAGGGGCGACTCCAGACCCGCCCACGGCACGTTGGCCGCGAGCTCGCGGTGCAGCGCGGCGAGGTCGACCTGCCCGTGCACCGAGGCCTGCACCGGGATCCCGCCGGTGGCGCCCATGCCGCCCGACCAGGCGCCCGTGAGGTGCTGGGGGCTGTCGTGGTCGACCATCGTGCACGCGAGCGCGAGCATCCCCTCGCCCGCGTCGACGATCTCGACGATCCGGGTCTGGCAGGGCCAGTCGACGACGGCGCACGTCGTGACCTCCCAGAAGCCGGCGCCCGTGCGGTCCGGGTGCGGGCGCGGCCGGACGCCGTTCGTGTGCGTGTGGCCGTTGAGCCACAGGACGACGTTCGGGAAGCGGTGCACCAGGCGCAGCAGCTCCGGGGCGCCGACGACGTCCGAGCCGTCGACGCCCGGCCGCACACCGCGCCGGTTCGTCAGGGTGTCCAGGCCGTGGTGCGAGAACAGGACGACGAGCCGGTCGTCGTGCCCCGTGCGCACCGTCGTCCCGTCGGGCGTCTCGTACTGCGAGTGCACCTCGACGAGCCGCTCCTCGAGCCAGCGGACCTGGTCGACGTCGAGCGCGCCGTCCGCCGCCCCTGCCACGCACGTCGTGTCGAGCGCGACGAGGCGCACGTGCTCGGTGTCGTAGGCGTAGTAGGCCGTCCCGGTGCGGCGGTTCGTCTCGGTGAACCCGTGGCCGTCGGGCCGGGCACCGCTGCGGAAGTGCGCCTCGACGAACTCGGCGCGGGTGATCGGACGGCGGGCCGGGTCCGGCGTCACGGGCCGGTCGTCGCCGCCGAGGAAGGCGTGCGAGCCCGAGATGAAGATCTCGACCGCCCGGTCGAGGTCGATGCCCGGCGGCAGCCGGGTCGGCTTGAGCCCGCCGACGAGGGCCGCCTCGACCTCCGGGGTCACGACCCCGACGCCCTGGATGAGCGCCTCGTGGTTGCCGAAGCACGCGAGCCACGGCACCCGCAGCCCGGCGGAGGTGAAGTCGTCGAGGGCGCGCTCGATGAGGCCCGGCAGGTGCGGGAAGCCGTAGTGCGCGCGGAAGAGGTCCTCGCCCGCCGGCCCGGCGCCGTCCGGCCGCCAGAAGACGTCGTCCGGCCAGCTGACCGACTGGACGCCCTCGTAGCGGTGCGCGCCGGAGCGGCCGCGGACGACGCCGCCGTCCATGAGCGCGAGGAACGCCTCGAGCTCGTTCCACTGCGCGTTGTCGATCGCGTCGCCCGTCGTCACGACGAGGTCGACCGGCCGGCTGCCGACCGGGCCGGCGTCGATCCGGTTCAGGGTGCGCAGCATCGCGTCGACGGCGTGCGTCGTCAGCGCCTCCTGGGGGCGCTGCACCGGGACGAGGTCGCGGAACCGCGGGTCCGCGAACTCCCGGTTGAAGAACTCGAACCGGGCGGGCGACTGGACGTCGGCGAGCTGCAGGTCCGTGACGTGCGCGAGGCAGAGCAGCGACCGGACGCCGCGCACCGACCCGGCGGCGCCGCGCCACCGCGACGCCCCGGGGGCGAGCTCGTCGCGGAGCAGGTGCGCCTCACCGCCACCGATGTCGAGCTGCCGGTACGCCGCCTCCCGCCCGGTGCGGACGATCTCCCCGCTGCTCCAGGTGCGGTGCAGGGTGAGCGGGGGCGGCGTCGCGAAGCCGACGGCCGGCAGGTGGGGCGCGCTCATCAGGTCCTCGGCAGGATGGGCCGTGGGGCGGCGGTGGGCGGGACGGCAGAGCGGTGGAGCCGTGGAGCCGTGGAGCCGTGGAGCGGTGAGCCGTGGAACGGGTCAGGCCGGGGTCACGAGCACCGGGTCGGGGCGCACCGTGACGCGCACGCTGTCACCCGGGTGGAACTCCGCGGCCTGCGAGGTCGGCATCTGCGCGATGACGAGGCCGTTGCGGACGTCGATGGTCAGCCGGCTCACGGCGCCGAGGAAAGCCGTGGAGACGACGGAACCCTCCGCGCTGCCCGGGATCTCGTCGCCGCCCGAGGCCACCACCTGCACCGCCTCGGGCCGCACGAGCGCCGTCCCGTCGCCGGTCGTCGCGGTGGTCCCGGCCGCGAGCGGCAGCACCGCCCCGAGGACCTGCGCCGCGCCGTCCGCGACCTTCGCCGAGATGCGGTTCATGAGCCCGACGAAGTCGGCGACGAACGGGGTGGCGGGGCTGGAGTAGACGTCGATCGGGGACGCGAGCTGCTCGAGCCGGCCGTCGCGCATGACGCCGACCCGGTCGGCGATCGCGAGCGCCTCCTCCTGGTCGTGCGTGACGAACAGCGTCGTCGTGCCGACCTCGAGCTGGATGCGGCGGATCTCGTCCCGCAGCTGCACGCGCACCTTGGCGTCGAGCGCCGACAGCGGCTCGTCGAGCAGGAGCACCGTCGGCTGGATCGCGAGCGCGCGGGCCAGCGCGACGCGCTGCTGCTGGCCGCCGGACATCTGGTGCGCGTAGCGGTCGGCCTGCTTCGACAGGCCGACGAGGTCGAGCATGTCGCCCGCGCGCTTGAGCCGCTCGGTGTGCCCGACCTTGCGCAGCCGCAGCCCGAAGGCGACGTTCTCGCGGGCCGTCATGTGCGGGAAGAGCGAGTACGCCTGGAAGACCATGCCCATGCCGCGCTTGTTCGTCGGTAGGTGCGTGAGCTCCTTGCCCCCGACGACGACCCGGCCGGCGTCGCAGTCCTCGAGGCCGGCGAGCAGTCGCAGGGCCGTCGTCTTGCCGCAGCCGGACGGGCCGAGAAGGGCGACGAGCTCACCGGCGTGCAGGGTGAGGTCGAGGCCGTCGAGGGCGGTCACGGCGCCGTAGCGCCGGACGAGGCCCTCGAGCCGGACCTCGACCCCGGCCCGGCCGAGCGGTCCGGAGGTGCCCTCCGTCGCGGTCGTCGTGGTCGACACTCACGCCTCCTTGCTGCCGCGACGGCGGCCGATGAACGACAGGCCCACGAGCAGGGCGACGACGAAGAGCTGGAACCCGACGGCGACGGCGACGGACACGCTGGCGTCGGCCTGGCCGAGGTTGTTCAGCTCGTACTGCAGGTTCACGTAGTTGAGCAGCGAGGCGACCGTGAACTCGCCCATGACGAGGGCGACGCACAGGACGGCCGCGTTGAGGATCGCCGCGGACATGTTCGGCCCGACGACCCGGAACATCACGGTCGGCCAGCCGGCGCCGAGGCTGCGCGCCGCCTCGGCGAGGGTCTGCACGTCGATGGCGCGCAGACCCGCGTCGAGCGCGCGGTAGACGTAGGGCAGGACGAGCACGATGTACGCGAACGTCAGGACGAGCGACGAGCCCTTGAGCGGGCCGGGGGACAGGTAGTTCACCCAGGCGTAGACCGGGACGAGCCCGACGACGAGGACGATCGCGGGGATCGTCAGCGGCAGCAGGCAGACGAACTCGACGAGCCGGTTGATCCGGGGCAGGCGCAGCCGCACCCAGATCATCGTCGGCACCATGAGCGCGAGCGAGGCGACCGACGTGAGGACCGACAGCTCGAGCGAGGTGATGATCGCCGAGATGAGGTTCGGGTAGGTGGCGATGCGCCGCCAGGCGTCGAGCGTGCGTGCGGCGTCGACACCGGTGCCGCGGGTGCTGAACTCGACCATCGCGAGGAACGGCACGAGGAAGAACGCCGACGCGAGCAGCAGCACGACGACGCGGAACAGCTGCAGCCGGCGGTTGCGCGAGGCGCGCAGCCCCCGCGGGGAGCGGGCCGTCACGTCGCCGCTGAGGACGGCGATGCTGCCGGCGCTCGCGGCGGGGTAGGGGGTCGTCTGGCTCATCGGGCCCCTCTCACGGCGTCAGCCCCGCTCATTTCTTCAACCACCGGGCGCTGCGGCGCTCGAGGAGCGTGTAGAGCGCCATGACGACCCCGACGACGACGATCATGCCGAGCGCGATCGCCTTGCCGACGTTCTCCTGGCCGGCGATCGTCTCGCTCGTGAGCGCGACCCGGATCTGCAGCGGCGCGATGATGCTGCCCTGGCTGATGAGCGCGGCCGCCGTCGCGTAGGCGGAGAACGCGTTCGCGAACAGCAGCAGGAGCGCGCCGAGGAACGGCGGCGTGAGGATCGGCACCGCGACGTGGCGCCAGTAGTGCCACGAGGTGCCTCCGAGGGTCTCGGTCGCCTCGCGCCACTGCGGCCGGATGCCGTCGAGCGCGGGGAGGAAGACGAGCACCATGAGCGGGATCTGGAAGTAGGCGTAGACGATCGTCAGGCCGCTGAGCCCGAACAGGAGCGTCGGGCTGACGTCGATCCCCTGGCCGCGCAGCAGCACGGTGATGAAGCCCTCGCCGCCGATCGTCGCGATGAACGCGAAGGCCAGCGTGACGCCACCGGACTGCGCGAGCATCCCGGACGCCGCGACGAACGTGCGCCGCAGGCCGCCCTCGGGACGCCCGGTCGCGATCGCGTAGGCCACCACGGCGCCGAGCAGCGCACCGATGAGCCCGCTCTCGGCGGACAGCACGATGCTGTTCTTGAACGAGGTGACGACGAAGTCCTGCCCGAGCGCGGACAGGTTCGCCGTCGTCGGCCGCCCCGACGGGTCGACGAAGGCGCCGAAGACGACGACGAGCGTCGGCAGGAGCAGGAAGAGGCCGACGTACACGAAGAAGGGCAGGGCCCCGAGCCAGGACCACGACAGCCGACGGCCGCCCCCGGAGGGGCGGCCGCCGACCATGGTCGCGCTGTCAGTCATGGAGCGCTTCCGCTGTCCGTCGTGCCCTGGTCAGCTGATCGCCTTCTGCCAGGACGTCTTGAGCGCCTCGGACGCCTTCGCCGACTGGTCGACGCTCATGAAGACCGGGGTGCCCTCGACCGGCGGCAGCGCCGCGGCGGCCGCTGCGTCGATCGTGCCGGCCTTCGTCATGGCGTCCATCCGGACCGGGCGGGCGCCACCCTTGAGCCACAGGTTCTGGCCCTCGTCGGAGAAGAGGAACTCCTGCCACAGGCGCGCCGCCGCGGGGTGCGGGGCGTCCTTGTTGATGGCCTGGTTGTAGTAGCCGCCGAGGACGGACTCCTTCGGGACGAAGACCTTCCACGTCGGGACCTGGGCCTTGGCGGCCGCCGACAGGTAGTCCCAGTCGAAGACGACCGGCGTCGTGCCGTTCTTCACCGTCGCGGACGTCGCCTGGACGGGGATGAAGTTGCCGGCCTTCTTGAGCTTGGCGAAGAAGTCGACGCCCTTGGTGATGTCGTCGACGGAGCCGCCGTTGGCGATCGAGGCCATCATGACGCCGTTGAGTGCCGCGTTGGCCGCCGTCGGGTCACCGTTGAGCGCGACCTTGCCCTTGTACTCGGGCTTGAGCAGGTCGGCGACCGAGGTCACGTCCGGCACCTTGGCCGAGTCGTAGCCGATCGACATGTAGCCGCCGTAGTCCTGCACGTAGAGGCCGGTGGCCTCCTTCTGGGCGTCCGGGATGTCGGCCCACGTCGCGACCTGGTACGGCGCGTAGAGGTCGGTGTTGGCGACGGTCACCGCGGCGCCCATGTCGAGGACGTCCGGCGCACGGTCGGTGCCCTTGAGCTGCTTGACGGCGTTGACCTCGTCCTGGCTCGACCCGTCCGGCTGCGCGGAGTTGACCTTGATCCCGTACTTCGTCGAGAAGGTCGAGATGATCTCGCCGTAGTTCGCCCAGTCCGGCGGGAGGGCGATGACGTTCAGCTGGCCCTCCGCCTTGGCGGCCGCGACGAGGGCCTCCATGCCGCCGAAGGCGGCGGCCGAGGTCGCCGTCTTGGCGTCGGCGGCGGCGCTCGAGCCGCTCGCCGCGGGGCTGTTCGTCGTCGAGGTGCCCTCGCTGGTGGGCGGGGAGCAGGCGGTCACGGCGAGCGCCGCGCCGACGGCGAAGACCGAGATGAGTGCCCGACGGGACGTTCGCACTGTGTTGCCTCCAGTTGGGGGGCCGACCGGGCCGCCTGGGCGACGACCGGGGTGAGGATGCTGGTGCCTGGTGGGCTGGATCGGTACGCGGGTGCGGCCGGGCTGTCAGCCCGCCGGAGCGGGCACCGAATCGTTTAGGCGGTCGTCATCTTTCACGGGGGTCCCGAGGCCGTCAAGCGCCGTTACCGAGTTGTCGCCGCGGCCGGGGAACGCGCGGCTGACCTGGGATGACGTGCACGGGAACGGCTCGCCACACGCAGATGACGGGGTGGCCCGAGGGAGGGGCGCTCGACGAGCTCGACCGGTTCCCGGTGGTCCTGCGCCGCCCCGTGGCTGATCAGGCGTTCCATGAGCGCACGGCCCATCGCGCGGCGGTCCAGGCGCAGCGTGGCGAGCGGCGGGTCGAGCAGCGCGGACGTCGGGAGGTCGTCGTGACCGACGACACTCACCGTGCCGCCGATGTCGAGGCCGAGCTCGCGCACGGCCGTGTACACGCCGTGAGCGGTGTAGTCCGAGTTCGCCACGATCGCCGTCGGCGGGTCGCTCGCCGAGAGCACCCGCAGCGTCGTCGCGTGCACGTCGGCGATGGTCAGCGGCCCCGGGACGACGTCGCCGCGCAGGCCGAGCCGGCGGGCCTCCCGGCGGAAGGACCGCAGCCGGTCGGGGTCGGCCATGAGGCCGCGCGGCGCGGTGAGGAACGCGACGTGGGTGTGCCCGAGCTCGGCGAGGCGCTCCAGCGGGAGCCGGACGGCCGCGGCGTTGTCCGGCGCGACCCGGCTCACGCCCTCCAGGCCTGGGGCCGCGGCGTTGAGCGCGACGGTGGGCATCCCCGGCCGCAGCGACTGCCACAGCCGGATCGACCCGCCGGTGCCGACGGGGGCGATCGCGAGCCCGGCGCAGTGCCGTCCGGCCATCGCGCGGACCTGCTCGGCCTCGCGGGTCAGGGAGTAGTGCGAGTCCGCGATGAGCAGCGACGCCCCGGCCCGGGCGGCGACCTCCTCGGCACCGCTGATGACGTCGAGGAAGAACGGGTTGGTGAAGTTGCGGACGACGAACGCGTACGTGCTCGTCCGGCCCCGCCGCAGCGCCTGGGCCTGCGGGTTGGCCCGGTACCCCAGGCGTTCGGCGGCCTCGAGGATCCGCGCGCGGGTGTCGGCGGCGACCCCGGACCGGCCGTTGAGGGCGACGCTCGCGGACGCCACGGACACCCCGGCGGCCTGCGCGACGTCGCGCAGGCNTCCGGGGTCGCCGCCGACACCCGCGCGCGGACGCCACGGACACCCCGTCGGCCTGCGCGACGGGGGCCTCGGGGTTCTCGGAGCGCGCCATGCCACGTCCTCGTCGTCGGCGGTGGGGCCGGGGGCCGCCGTCCGGAGCGCGACGCTACCGCGTGGGCGCGGGCCGCGGACAGCCCGCGAGCGAAACGATTCGGTGACGGCAGGGCGAACCGCGGACGTCCCGGACGTGGACCGGCCCGGCCCCCGCGAGCGAGGGCCGGGCCGGTCCGTCCGGACTACCGGAGGCGTTGTCAGGCAACGGGTTCCGGCGCCGGTTCGGGTGCGCGCCCCGGTGCCTCCAGCGCCCCGGCCGACCGCCGCGGCGGCACCGGGCCGTCGCTCTCGCGGACGCCGTACCGCTCCCACCAGCGGACCATCGGCGCCGGCGCCCACCAGTTCGCCCGGCCGAGCAGCCGCATCGTCGCCGGCACGAGGAGGGCCCGGACGACCGTGGCGTCGACGACGATCGCGACCGCCATCCCGACCCCGATGAGCTTGATGAACGTGATGCCGGACGTGGAGAAGGCGGCGATGACGACGACGAGCAGCAGGGCGGCGCTCGTGATGATCCGGCCGGTCCGCTGCAGCCCGGCCGCGACGGCCGCGGTGTTGTCGCCCGTGGCGTCCCACTCCTCCCGGATCCGGGACAGCAGGAACACCTCGTAGTCCATCGACAGACCGAACAGGATCGCGAGCATGAGGATCGGCTGCGTCGTCTCGACGGTCCCGGTCGAGGTGAACCCGAGCAGCCCCGACAGGTTGCCGTCCTGGAAGATCCACGTGACGACGCCGAACGCCGCCCCGAGCGAGAGCACGTTCATGACGACCGCCTTGAGCGGCAGGACGAGCGAGCCGAACGCGAGGAACAGCAGGAGGAACGTCGCGGTGACGACGAGCAGCGCCATCCAGGGCAGGGTCCGGGCGATGCTCGCCCGCAGGTCGACCTGCTGGGCGCTCACACCGCCGACGTCGACCGTGGCGCCCGCCGGGGCGGGCAGTGCGCGGATCGCGGTGACCGCCTCCCGGGCGCCGGCCTCGACCGCCCCGCCGGTGTAGCCGACCGCGAGCAGCGTCGCACCGTTGCGGGCGGCGACCGGGCGGACCCCCGTCACGCCGTCCACGCCGGCGACCGCGGTCGAGAAGGAGGCGAGCGCGGCGTCGTCCGCCCCCTCGACGAGCACGTCGATCGGTGCCGTGTCGACGCCGCCGAAGTCCCGGTCGAGCGCCTCGGCGACGACGCGGCCCTGCGCCCCCTCGGGCAGGGCACGGGCGTCGATGCCGCCGAACTCGACGTGGAGGAACGGCGAGCCGAGGACGGCGAGGACGGCGACCACCGCGCCGGCCCACAGGACCGGACGGCGCATGACGCTGCGGGCCAGGCGCTCCCAGCCACCGGTGTGCGCACCGGTGGCCGTCGCGCGCCGGGCCCGGCGCGCGGCGAGCGCGCCGGTCAGGGTGCGCGGCAGCCGGATCCGCAGCGCGTCGACGCGGCGGCCGAGGACGGCGAGCAGCGCCGGCAGCACGGTGAGGGACGTCACCGCGGCGACGACGACGGCGGCGATGCCGCCGAAGCCCATGGAGCGCAGGAACACCTGCGGGAAGAGCAGCAGGCCGGTCATCGAGACCGCGACGGTGACCGCCGAGAAGGCGACGGTGCGCCCGGCGGTCGCCATCGTCGTCGCGAGCGCCTCGGGGACGTCCTGCCCCGCGCGGATCTGCTCCCGGAACCGGCTCACGACGAAGAGCGCGTAGTCGATGGACAGCCCGAGCCCGAGGATCGTGATGATGTTGATCGCGAACACCGAGACCTCGGTGACCTCGGTGATGAGCCGCACGGCGACGAACGACCCGAGCACGGTGAAGGCCCCGATGAGCAGCGGGAGACCGGCCGCCACGGCGCTGCCGAAGACGACGAGCAGGAGCACGACGAGGATCGGCGCCGACAGCGACTCGGCCCGGGCGAGGTCCTCGCCGACCTGGGTGCTGATCTGGGCGTCGATCGCGGCGTTGCCGCCGAGCGCCGTCGTGACCCGGGGGTCGGTCGCGCGCAGCCCGTCGGCCACCTCCTCGTAGACGTCGGAGCGGCCGGCCCGGGTGTCGTCGGCGAGCCGGACGGCCGCGTACGTCGAGTGCCGGTCGACGCTGACGAAGACGTCGGCCCCGCTGCTCCAGTACGTGACGACCTGGGTGACGTCCGTCGCGGGCAGCGTCGCGAGGGCCCCCTCGACCGCCGTCCGGAACGCGGGGTCGTCGACGGTGAGGGTGGGGGAGGAGTAGAGGGCGACGATGTCGGTGTCCTGCCGCCCGACCGTCTCGACGATCCGCTGCTCGGCCACGGTGGCGGGCGACCCCGGGTCGTCGAACCCTCCGCTCGTGAGGCGCTCGACGACGCCCGGCCCCCAGACCCCGGCGGCGGCGACCGCCACGAACGACAGGACGAGGACGGCCCAGCGCCACCTCGCCAACGACAGACCCCACGACGCGAACATGGCACTCTCCCGGCGGACGTTCCTGCGCGTACGCTCTCCCCAGGAGAAAGGCCGTCGCAGGAGTTAACAGTGTTTGCTTACGGCGTTTACTCTTGACCTACCTGTTCACGATTGTCAAGGGGAGTTGCGGCATGTCGACCGATGCGCCCGTGGGCCGGCGCGAGCGGTTGCGCGCGGCCACCGTCGACGAGATCAAGGCGGTCGCCCTCCGGCTGCTCGTCGAGGAGGGCCCGGAGGCCGCGACCCTGCGGGCGATCGCCCGCGAGATGGGGATGACCGCGCCCGGTCTCTACCGGTACTTCCCGAGCCACGAGGACCTGCACAAGGCCCTCGTCGCGGACAGCTACGACCGGCTCGCCGCAGTGCTCGCGGCGGCGCGGGACGGTGCGGGGCAGGTGCTGGCCACCGAGGCGCGGATGGCCGGCAAGCCGCTCGTCGTCGTCCAGCTCGTGTGCGCCGCCAAGGCGTTCCGGGACTGGGCCGCGGCGCACCCGCAGGAGTTCCGCCTCGTCTTCGGGACGCCCGTCCCCTCCGTGACGCACAACCTCGACGACCCCGCGCACGCGGCGGGCATGCGGTTCGGGGCGGTGTTCACCGAGATCTTCGTCCGGCTGTGGGCCGAGCTGCCCTTCCCGGTCGCCCCGGAGGAGAGCCTCCCGGAGGCGCTGGCCTCACAGCTGCGGGACTACCGGACCTCGCTCGTCGACCTCTTCGGTGAGGCGGCCGGGGACGTCCCGCTCACGGCGATCGACGTCTTCCTCCGGGCCTGGGTGCAGCTCTACGGCCTCGTCGCGATGGACGTCTTCAACCACCTGCACTTCTGCCTCACCGACGCGGGGCCGTTCTTCGAGACGAGTCTCGCGGCGCTCGGTCGCGACCTCGGCATCGAGTACGTGCCGGTGCACTGAGTCGGACGCACCGACTCAGAACTGCCGGATCACCTCGGCGAGCATCCCGCCGACCCGCTCGGCCGCGGCCTTGCCCGCGGCGATGACCTCCTCGTGGGAGAGCGGCTGCGCGACCCCGCCGGGCGGCGCGATGCCCGCACCGAGGTTCGTCACGAGGGAGATGCCGAGCACCTCCATCCCGGCCTCGCGGGCCGCGATCGCCTCGAGCGTCGTCGACATCCCGACGAGGGTGCCGCCGAGGATCCCGGCCATCCGGACCTCGGCCGGGGTCTCGTACTGCGGCCCGCGGAACTGCACGTAGACGCCCTCGGCGAGGGTCGGGTCGACACCGTGGCAGATCGCCCGCAGCCGCGCCGAGTACAGGTCGGTGAGGTCGACGAACGTCGCGCCCTCGAGCGGGCTCGCGCCCGTGAGGTTGATGTGGTCGCTGATGAGGACCGGCGTGCCCGGCGTCCACGTCGGGTCGAGCCCGCCGCAGCCGTTCGTGAGGACGAGGGTGCGGACGCCGGCCGCGGCCGCCGTCCGGACCCCGTGGACGACGGCCCGCACGCCACGGCCCTCGTAGTAGTGGGTACGGGTGCCGAAGACGAGCGCGCGCCGGTCGGTGTCGCCGATCCGCACCGAGCGGATCGTGCCCGAGTGGCCGGCCACGGCGGCCGCCGAGAAGCCGGGCAGGTCCGTCGTCGCGAAGGTCGCGAGGGTCTCCCCGAGCAGGTCGCCGGCCGGCGCCCAGCCCGAGCCGAGGACGAGCGCGACGTCGTGCGAGGCGACCCCGGTCAGCTCGGCGACCCGGTCGGCGGCGGCCTGCGCGACGACCTTCGGGTCGGTGCCGGGGTCGTCGAGGGACGGGGTCTGCGCGACGTCGTCGGTCATGGCCGCGAGCGTAGCGACCGGCGCCGGTCCGGGCCCGGGCGACCGGCTCAGTCGACCGACGAGCAGGGCCGGTTGCGCAGCTCGGCGACGTAGTCGTCCGGCGCACCGCCGGCCTCGGCGGCGTCCGCGAGCATCCCGAGGTAGCGGGCGCTCGGCAGGCCGCCCTCGTAGGCGTTGAGCACGTAGAGCCAGGCGGTGACGTCGCCCTCGAGCGTGCTGACCCGCACCCGGATCTTGTTCCAGAGCCCGATCTCCAGGCCCTCCCACTCGTCGAGGAGCTTCTCGTCGAGCTCGTGGACGTCGTAGAGGGCGACGTAGACCTGATGGCCCGGGTCCTCGACGACGGTGCAGAGCGAGCCCTCCCAGCCGACGTCCTCGCCGCCGAAGGTGAGTCGCCACCCGACGAGCCACCCGGAGCCCTGCAGGGGCGAGTGCGGAGCCCGCTGGCTCATCCGCTCGGGGTCGAGGTTGCTCGCGTACGCGGCGTACAGGGCCATGAGCACACAGCCTAGGCATCCCGGGCGGCGTGCGGTGGGCGCACCGCCGCACGGGTGTGCGGCGCCACGGCACGGGTGTGACGGCGGTGGAGCGGCCATGCGCGAGAATGCCCGGGTGGCAGAGCGCGCGAAGGTGGTCGTCGTCGGTGGCGGTCCGGGTGGGTACGAGGCGGCGCTGGTCGCCGCCCAGCTCGGGGCCGACGTCACGGTCGTCGACGCCGACGGGCTCGGCGGCGCCGCGGTCCTGACCGACGTCGTCCCGTCGAAGACGCTCATCGCGACCGCCGAGGTGATGACGCTCGTCGGCGAGTCCGCCGAGCTCGGGGTCCGGTTCCCCGGCTCGGCCGGCGGCGAGCGGGACGCCCACAGTGCCGTCGCCGTCGACCTCGGGGTCGTCAACCGCCGGGTCAAGGCGCTCGCGCAGGCCCAGTCCGACGACATCCACCGGCGCCTGGAGTCCGAGGGCGTGCGGATCGTCCGCGGTCGGGGCCGGCTCGACGGGCCGCACCGGGTCGTCGTCGACGGGGTCGACGGCACCCCGGGCACGACCGCCTTCGACGCCGAGACCGTGCTCGTCGCGGTCGGCGCGCATCCGCGCGAGCTGCCCGACGCGCTCCCCGACGGCGAGCGGATCCTCACGTGGAAGCAGCTCTACGACCTCGACCACCTGCCGGAGCGGCTCGTCGTCGTCGGGTCGGGCGTCACCGGGGCCGAGTTCGCGAGCGCCTACGACGCGCTCGGCGCGGACGTCGTCCTCGTCTCGAGCCGGGACCGGGTGCTCCCCGGCGAGGACCCGGACGCCGCCGAGGTCATCGAGGCGGTGTTCCGCCGCCGGGGCATGGAGGTGCTCTCGCGCTCGCGGGCGCAGGCGGTCAAGCGGACCGGCGACGGCGTCGTCGTGACGCTCGCCGACGGACGCACCGTGGAGGGCTCGCACTGCCTCGTCGCCGTCGGCTCGATCCCGAACACCGCGGGGATGGGCCTGGGCGGTGCCGGGGTGACGCTCACCGAGAGCGGTCACGTCCAGGTCGACCGGGTGAGCCGGACGACGTCCCGCGGCGTCTACGCGGCCGGCGACTGCACCGGGGTGCTGGCGCTGGCGTCGGTGGCGGCCATGCAGGGCCGGATCGCGATGTGGCACAGCCTCGGCGACGCGGTCGCCCCGCTCGACCTGCGGACCGTCTCCGCCAACGTCTTCACCGCCCCCGAGATCGCGACCGTCGGCTGGAACGCCGCGCAGATCGAGGCCGGCGAGGTGCGGGCGCGCACGGTCAAACTGCCGCTCGCGACGAACGCCCGGGCCAAGATGCAGGGCATCCACGACGGGTTCGTCAAGCTGTTCTGCGGCGCGCGCTCGCAGGAGATCCTCGGCGGGGTCGTCGTCGCGCCGCGGGCCAGCGAGCTGATCTTCCCCGTGACGCTCGCGGTCGAGCACCGGCTCACGGTGGACGACGTCGCGCAGGCGTTCACGGTGTACCCGAGCCTGTCGGGCTCGATCGCCGAGGCGGCGCGGCGGCTGCACGCGTCCGACTGACGCGCCTTGTCAGCGGCTTGCTCTGCTGCCGGCCCGTCCAGCGGGGACGATCACCGACAGCCGGGTGTGGTCGATCGTCCCCACTGTCGTTGTCGCCGCTGTCCAGCGGGCAGGCGGGGGAGCACGGGACAGGGCGCCCGCCCCAGCCGCGGGCGCGCAGTGACGCCGCGACCTCCTCGGCGACCAGGCACGGCTCGGCGGCGACGTCGCGCCAGCCGTAGCGCAGTGACGCACCGCCCGACCGGGTCACCGCGTTGTCGCGGCGGTGCTCGTCGTGGCGGTCCTCCTCGGCGTGCGCCTCGTCGCCGTCCAGCTCGACGACGAGGGCCCAGACCTCGTACCGCACGTCGCGGTACCGCTTCCGCTCGCGGCGCCGCTCGACGACCGACTCCTGCGGGTTGTACCGGCCGGGCGGCAGGCCGTGCGCACGTTCGACCCGGCGCAGGTACTCGCGCTCGAGCGCCGACCGGACCCCGACGACGACGTCCTCGAGCACGAGGCCGAGCAGCCGCCGCCAACGGTGCCGCGGCCGCCGCGCCAGCGCCTCGCGCAGTCGTGGCGCCGTGGTGAGTCTGCGCTGCACCGCGCGGACGACGACGTCGACGACGTCAGTGACCCGGGTCGCCGCGTCCGCGACGTCGAGTACCGCCTCCTCGACGCGCAGGCGCGGAGGCTGGACCGTCGGGTGGCGCGCCGTGGCCAACGACCTGCGTCGGGCGAAGGCCGCACCCGGTGCCGGGGCCGGCGTCATGTCGTGCGGCACGCAGACGGTCACGGCTCCGGGAGCCGCGTCGAGGACGCCCCAGAGTGCGAGCGCGGTCCTCCCTCCTGCGACGGCGCGGGGCCCGGCGAGCAGGAGCGCTGCCCAGACCCTGCCCGGCGCCGCCGGCGGGCCGGTATGGGTTACGTAGATGCCGGGGTGCAGCCGTGCCCACCGCCCTGAGCGCACCCGCCAGTCGACCTGCCGGGCGGAGAGGCCGGCGTCGAGCGCCTGCCGTCGCGACACGACCCCCGCCTGGTCCTGGGCGACGCGGAGCAGGGCGGGCGGCACCGACACCGTCAAGCCCCGGCGTCCGCGCTCGACCACACCCCGATCCTGGTGCCTGCAACCGTGACACCTCGACCCGCGCCCGCGGTCCTGTGGACAACCCTGCAACCGATGCAGTAGCGGGGACGATCGACGACACCCGGCTGTGGCCGATCGTTCCCGGTGCCAGTCCCGGACGGCGTTGGGGTGAGAGAAGGCGGGTAGGGGCGTCCGGCTACGGATCCACCTGCCGGTTGCCGATTCTTCAGCCGTTGGTCGCTGGGCCCGGTCGCCGTGCGGGTGCCAGGATCAGGCCCCGGGGCACGACGAGGAGGCGGCAGGACATGAGTGAGCGTCACGAGCTCGACATCGAGTCGGTCATGGAGCTCCAGGACCTCATCGCCTCGTTGCAGGACCTCTCCGACGAGGAGCTGAACCTCAAGGGCCTGGCGGTCGACGGCACGTGGGACGAGGTCGACGACCCGGTGCTCCTCGGGCCGGACGGCGCCCCGGTCGACACGTGGCGCGAGGGCTACCCGTACGACGAGCGGATGTCGCGCCGCGAGTACGAGATCAGCAAGCGGCTGCTCCAGATCGAGCTGCTCAAGCTGCAGGCCCACGTCAAGGAGGCCGGCCTCAAGCTGTGCCTGGTCTTCGAGGGCCGCGACGCCGCGGGCAAGGGCGGCACGATCAAGCGGTTCATGGAGCACCTCAACCCGCGTGGCGCCAACGTCGTCGCGCTCACCAAGCCGACGGCCCGCGAGGCCGGGCAGTGGTACTTCCAGCGGTACGTGCAGCACCTGCCCAGCGCCGGCGAGATCGTGCTCTTCGACCGCTCCTGGTACAACCGGGCGGGCGTCGAGCGGGTCATGGGCTTCGCCTCCGACCCGGAGTACCAGGAGTTCATGCGGCAGGCCCCGCAGTTCGAGAACCTGCTGGTCCGCAGCGGGATCATCCTCGTGAAGTTCTGGTTCTCGGTGAGCCGCAAGGAGCAGGTCACCCGGTTCACGATCCGGCGGATCGACCCGGTCCGGCAGTGGAAGCTCAGCCCGATGGACCTCGCCTCCCTCGACAAGTGGGACTCCTACTCCGAGGCCAAGGAGGCGATGTTCTTCTACACGTCCACCGACTTCGCGCCGTGGACGGTCGTGCGGAGCAACGACAAGAAGCGCGGCCGGGTCGAGGCGATGCGCTGGGTGCTCAGCCTCATCGACTACCCGGAGAAGGACCACACCATCGTCGGCACCCCGGACCCGCTCATCGTCGGCCCGCCCGGTGACATCTACGAGGCCGACGAGCTCACCGGCAAGGTCTACCCGCCGCTGTAGGGGGCGCCGCCGGCCGGTCCGGTCGCGGGCCGCCACGTCGCCGGGTCCATCCGGCCGCCGTACGCCGGCAGCTCGAGCGGTGCGTCGCCCTCGGCGAACTGGTCCCAGAGCCGGTTGAGCCCGGCGGTGCCGAACCGGCGCACCCGGGGGACGTCGTCGAGGTCGAGGACGTCCACGAGGACGCACGGCATCGCGTCCGGGCTGTCGACCCGGACCCGGCCCTCGGGGTCGACGACGAGGCTGCGCCCGGTGCCGGCCGGCCCCGCGGTGTTCACGGCGACGACGTGCACCTGGTTCGCGATCGCGTTGGCCCGCGTGAGGACGAGCTCCTGCGCGCGGTCGGACGACGTCGTCATGACGACCGTGACGATGAGCTCCGCGCCGAGCCAGGCGAGCTGGCGGGCGTGCTCGGGGAACCAGGAGTCGTAGCAGATCGCCAGCCCGACCCGGCCGATCCCGTCGAGGTCGGCGACGACGAACTCCCCGCCCGGCGCCTGCGGCTCGTACGGCCGCCACGGGAAGATCTTGCGGTACGACGCGTGCAGGTCCCCGGTCGGCGACAGCAGCAGCGCGGTGTTGTGGACGGCGCCACCGGCCCCGGCCTCGAGGACGCTGCCGGGCACGAGCCAGACCCCGGCGCGGGCCGCGATCTCCCGCAGCCGGGTGACGCGCGGCCCGTCGAGCGGCTCGGCGAGGCGTGCGGCGTCCGCCTCCGTGAGACCCGTCGGGTCCGTCGTGTGCAGCTCGGGGTGGACGACGAGCCGGGTCTGCGGGAACCGGCGCAGCACCGAGGTGACGTCGGCCTCGAACCGGTCGAGGGCGTCGTCGGCGAGCGGGTCGGCCAGCGACGGCGCCTGGACGAGGGCGATGGGCAGCGGGCGGCTCACGGCGCGAGCACCCCGGCGCGGGCGAGCGCCTCACGGACCGCCCCGTGCGGGAGCGCGGGGGAGCGGTGCCCGTCCCGGCCGACCATGTCGGCGTTGACGACGAGCGCGTTGAGCACCGCCTCCTCGACGCACTGGACGACGGCCGTGAAGAACGGGTCCATCCGGCCCCAGGGCACGAACCGCAGGGTGTCGTAGTCGTCGTCGGTCGCGGCGCTCACCGGGATCCGGCTGCGCAGCGCGCCCGCGTTGGCGGTCGAGAACGCGAGGAAGATGTCGCCGGAGAAGTGCCCGCCCGAGGTGCCGGTCCGGGCCAGCCCGAGCGGCACCCGGCGGGCCAGCGCCTTGCACTGGCCGGGCAGCAGCGGGGCGTCCGTCGCGACGACGACGATGACCGACCCGGCCCCGCCCGGTGGCCGGGTCGCCCCCGGCGGCAGCGAGGCCGGGGACGGCGCGGACGGCGGCCGCACCGCCCCGGGCGCGCGTGCCGCGGCCCGCTCGACGTCGCGGACGAGCCACGCCGGGTCCGACATCGGGTCGTCGTCCGCGAGCCGGTCCCCGAGCCGCACGCCCGCGACGGACAGCTCGCCGCGGTCGCCGAAGTTGGCCTGCACGAACGCCCCCACGGTGTACCGGCTCGACCCGTGCGCGACGACCCGGGACGCCGTCCCGCTGCCGCCCTTGAACGAGTAGCAGTTCATCCCGGTGCCGCCGCCGACCGACCCCTCGGCGAGCGGGCCGGACGTCGCGCCGTCGAGCGCGGCGACCGCGTGCTCCGGGCGGACGTGCCCGCCGTTGATGTCGTTGAGGTAGCCGTCCCAGGTCTCCGCGACGACCGGCAGCAGCCACTCCGCGGCGACCGCCGGGTGCGTGCGGGCGACCCACTCGACCGTGCCGGTGTGGCACGCGCCGACGGCGTGGGTGTTGGAGACGACGACCGGCAGGGCGAGGGCGCCGACCTCCTCGACCCACGTGGTGCCGGTCATCTCGCCGTTGCCGTTGAGCGAGTACCAGCCCGCGGCGCACGGGACACCGACGCCGTCCCGGCCGCGCGGCAGGATCGCGGTGACGCCGGTGCGGACCGGACCCTCGCCGACGACGAGCGGGCCGTCGCCCTCGACGAGCGTCACGTAGCCGACCTCGAGACCGGGCACGTCGGTGACGGCGTTGAGCGGCCCCGGCTCGCCGGGGAACGGGATGCCGATCCCGCGCGCCCGGGGCCGGCCGTCCGGCGCGGTCGTGCGGGGGTCGGGCTGCGCCGGGGAGGCCGGGGATGAGGTCGTCGTCACGCGGGCCAGTGTGCCGGGCGGTCGGCCCATGCGGGCAGGTGTGTGACGCGGTCGCCTCGCGCGGCGTCCAGCTGGGTGCGGGTGAGGAAGAGCGCGTCCCGCAGGTCGGTACCGCCGAGGTCCGCGCCGCGGGTGTCGGCGCCCAGCAGGTCCGCCCCGCGCAGGTCGGCCCGGCGCAGGTCCGCCCCGATGAGGACGGTGCCGCGCAGGTCGGCGCGCCGCAGGTCGGCCCCGCGCAGGTCCGCGCCCGCGAGGTCGGCGCCGGACCGGTCCGGCC
>NZ_MWLL01000269.1 GCF_002198675.1 Kineosporia sp. R_H_3
GGTCGGGGACCGCCACCTCGGCGGGGGCGGACGCGTCGGGCGCGTCCGTCGCGTCGGTCGCGTCGGTCGTGCGGACGGCGCGGAAGCGCTCGAACCGGCCGACCGTGAGCATGACGAAGGCGACGAGCGCCCAGCCGAGGACGATGTCGACGATGTAGTGGTCGCCGCCGTAGACGAGGCTGAACGCCATCGCGAACGGGTACGCCGCGAGCAGCGGCCGCCAGCGGCGCCGGGCGAGCGGCCAGAGGAACCACGAGACGAGCAGCGCACCGGCCCCGTGCAGGGACGGCACGGCCGCGACGAGGTTCGAGGAGTCGATGCCGGTCTGGATGAACCCGCGGGTGCGCTCCATGCCCGGCACCTTCGCCCAGCCGCGGGACGAGATGCGCTGCACCAGCGGGCGGTAGCCGGGCTCGTGGCGCTCGAGGGCCGGCAGCACCGTGCGGTCGGGCTGCTCGGGGACCGGGTCGCTGAGGCAGGCCGGCGCCCGCGGGTTGTCCGCGACCTCCGCGTGCGTGCACCGGGCGGCGGCCCACGGCGGCGCCGCCGGGACGAGCGTGTAGCCGACGACCCCGATCGCAGACACGAGGGCGAGCCGGGTCATGAAGCGGATGAACTGGTCGCGCCGGCGCACCCAGAGCACGCCGCCGATGACGAAGGGGGCGATGAAGTGGCTCAGGTAGACGGTCGCCACGGGCGCCTCCCACCACGGGACGTGCGCGTTCGAGGCGGCGAACCGCTCCTGGAGCCACACGCTCGGGACCGTGCCGCCGCCGATCCACGCGTCGATCTTCGGCGGCCACAGCCACATCACCGGCCGGCCCAGCGCGGCGGCGTGACCGCGCGTCCAGTCGTAGGCGAGGAAGAACACGATGATCGGCATCCAGTCGAGCGGCGCCTGCCACCACGGGCGCGACCCGAGGGTGAACGCGACCAACGCGGTGATGACCCAGAAGACGACGGTGAACCGCTCGGTCGTGAAGCCGGCCGTCGAGAGCCAGACGACGAAGGCGACCACCCAGGTCGTGGCGCTCCCGATGCGCAGCCATGGCCAGTTCATCGGCAGAATGTATCGAGACAATTGCTCTCCGTAGTGCCTTTCGGCGTGTCCCGGCCGATGCCCCGAGCGTCC
Organism: Kineosporia sp. R_H_3; assembly: GCF_002198675.1. Classification (GTDB taxonomy): domain Bacteria; phylum Actinomycetota; class Actinomycetes; order Actinomycetales; family Kineosporiaceae; genus R-H-3. The sequence continues at coordinate 1,133 of NZ_MWLL01000269.1, forward strand.
GGCGGCCCGGCGACGCCCGGGTGGGTGACAATGGGGCCGTGCCCGTCTACCGCGACGAAGCCGTCGTCCTGCGCTGCCAGAAGCTGGGCGAGGCCGACCGCATCGTGACGCTCCTGACGCGGGGGCGGGGTCTGGTGCGGGCCGTCGCGAAGGGCGTCCGGAAGACGTCGTCCCGGCTCGGGGCACGGGTCGAGCCGTTCATGCTCATCGACGTCCAGCTCTACGAGGGCCGCTCGCTCGACATCGTCACCCAGGCCGAGACCATCGGCCCGTACGGGACGGCGATCGCCACCGACTACGGCCGCTACACGGCCGGGACGGCGATGCTCGAGACCGCGGAGCGGCTCGCGGACACCGAGGGCGAGCCGGCCCTCCAGCTCTACCTGCTCCTCGCGGGCGGGCTCCGCACCCTCGCCGAGGGCCGGCACGAGCCCGGCCTCGTGCTCGACGCCTTCCTCCTGCGGGCGCTGTCCGTCGCCGGCTGGGCGCCGAACTTCGTCGACTGCGCCCGCTGCGGCGCTCCGGGCCCGCACCGGGCGTTCGCCGTCGCCATGGGCGGCGTCGTGTGCCCGCAGTGCCGCCCGGCCGGCTCGGCCGCCCCGCACCCGGACACCCTGACGCTGCTCGCCGCGCTGCTCTCCGGGGACTGGGGGCACGCCGACGCCAGCGAGCCGCGCCGGCGCAAGGAGGCGTCCGGGCTCACCGCCGCCTACCTGCAGTGGCACCTCGAGCGGCAGGTCCGGTCGCTGCGGCTCGTCGAGCGCGAACCGACGACGGTCGACGCCGCCCGGTACGCCGCCGTCCCGCGGACCGCGACGCCGTGACCCCCTGACCCTGACCTGCGCTGCCGGCATGGATCCCTGCACCCGCACGGTCCCTGCGCAAAGCCTCCGCACCGCTCTGGCAGGCTGTCCGGCATGCCGATGCCGAGCCGACGCCGCGCGTCCCGCGGCGCCGTGTCCGCCGTCCGGGCCGAGCCCGTCCCGCCGCCGCCGCACCCGTCTGGTGCGCGCCCGCCGGCGATCCCGGCCGAGCTCGTGCCGAAGCACGTCGCCATCGTCATGGACGGCAACGGCCGCTGGGCCAACCAGCGCGGCCTGCCGCGGACGAAGGGCCACGAGGCGGGGGAGGCGGCGCTGCTCGACGTCGTCGCCGGGGCGATCGAGATCGGCGTCACGCACGTGTCGGCGTACGCGTTCTCCACCGAGAACTGGCGGCGCTCGCCGGACGAGGTGCGCTTCCTCATGGGGTTCAACCGGGACGTCATCCGGCGCCGGCGGGACGACATGCACGCGTGGGGCGTCCGGGTGCGCTGGGCGGGGCGGCGTCCGCGGCTGTGGCGCAGCGTCGTCGCCGAGCTCGAGGCCGCCGAGGAGCTCACGAAGCACAACACCGTCTGCACCCTGACGATGTGCGTCAACTACGGCGGCCGGGCCGAGATCGCGGACGCCGCCAAGGCGATCGCCCGCGAGGCCGCCGCCGGCCGGCTCGACCCCGAGAAGGTCGACGAGCGCACCGTCGCGCGGTTCCTCGACGAGCCCGACATGCCCGACGTCGACATGTTCCTGCGGACGTCGGGGGAGCAGCGGACGTCGAACTTCCTGCTGTGGCAGTCGGCGTACGCCGAGCTCGTCTTCATGGACGTGCTCTGGCCGGACGTCGACCGCCGCACGCTGTGGCTGGCCGTCGACGACTACGCCCGGCGTGACCGCCGCTACGGGGGTGCGGTGGACGCCGCCGCGCCGCCCCAGGGCTGAGCCGCCCGTGGGACGTCACGGGGCCGCCCCGCCGCCCGACCCTGCGGGCGCCGCTGCCGCCGCCGGGCACGGGCACAGCCACTCCCACGGCGGGCCGGCGAACGCCTCGCGGGGCGTCGTCGCCGTCCTCGGCGGGCTGGTCGCCCTCGTCGTCGTGCTCACCGTCGCCGGGCTCGTCGCGCTCTGGCCGCCGGCCGTCGCCGTCCCCGCGGTGATCGGCGACCTCTACGACGGCGTCGTCTTCGTCGAGGGAACGGTCGAGTCGACGTCCCGCGCCACGTGCGAGGGGACGTCGTCCGACCGCCTGCTCGACGGCACGATCCCGCAGACCGTCACGTGCGTCACCGCGAAGGTCCGGGTCGACCCGGGCGCGTCCGCGGGCGGCGGCGAGGTCGTCTCCGTCGCCGTGCCGTCCGCGGTGGAGCGGGCCGGGCTGTCCCGCGGGGACGGCGTCCGGCTCACGCGGTTCCCGCCCGCGGACGGCCAGCCCGCCGTCTACGCGTGGGCCGACCGGTCCCGGCGCACGCCGCTCACGGTGCTCGCGGTCGTCTTCGCGCTCGCCGTGGTCGCCGTCGCCCGGCTCAAGGGGCTCGCGGCGCTCGGCGGGCTCGCGGTGGCCTACCTCGCGATCGGGTCGTTCGTCGTGCCGGCGCTGCTCGCCGGCAGCGACCCGGTGCTCGTCGCCGTCGTCGCGTCGTCCGCGATCATGACCGTGCTCCTCTACCTCGCGCACGGCGTCACGGTGAAGACGACGACGGCGCTGCTCGGCACCCTCGCCGGGCTCGTCGCGACGGCGCTCTTCGCGTGGTGGGCGACGGCGGCGACCGGCCTCACCGGGCTGGACGCCGAGGAGGGCCAGGCGCTCAGCCAGCTGACGACGGGCGCGGGCATCAGCGGCGTCATCCTCTGCGGCATCATCATCGCCGGCCTCGGCGTGCTCAACGACGTGACGATCAGCCAGGCCTCCGCGGTCTGGGAGATCCACGACGCGGCACCGCACCTCGGGCCGGGGCGGCTCTTCTCCGCCGGGATGCGGATCGGTCGCGACCACCTCGCCTCGGTCGTCTACACGATCGTCTTCGTCTACGCCGGTGCCGCGCTGCCGACGCTCATGCTCCAGGCGCTCTACCAGCGGCCCGTCGGGGACGTCGTCGTCAGCGGCGCCGTGGCCGAGGAGCTCGTCCGGACCCTCGTCACGTCGTCCAGCCTCGTGCTGACGATCCCGCTGACGACCGCCGTCGCCGCGCTGCTCGCGGCGTCGTCGCGGACGGCGGCCGACCGGACGGCTGTCGACGGGACGGACGCGCACCTGCCTGCCTGACCGGCCGCCCAGGCGCTCAGCGCCGGGGGCGGGGTTGCAGGGCGTCGTGCAGGCCCGCACGCCGTCCGACGCCGGCACCGAGCACGAGCGCCGCGGCGAGCACGAGACAGGCCCCGGCGAACAGCGCCGACACGACGACCCGGACGGCCTCCGGGTTCGTGTCCGACGAGGCCGGGACGACGGCGAGCAGCCAGGCGAGGACGGTGACGAGCGCCGTGACGACCGTCGCCGCCAGGGACGCGGCGAGGGTGCGCCAGGCGTGCCGCCGGCCGAGGACGGTGCCCCACGTGAAGGTCGCGAGGGCGGCGAGCGCGCCGAGCGTGAGGACGGTGCCGTCGAGCAGGACCTGCTCCTCACGACGCGTGCGGAGCACGAGGTCCACGGCCCAGAGGATGCTCGTCACCGCCCAGACGAGCGCACCGGCGGCGAGGTGGCGTCCGCGCACGGCGGCGGGTGCGGCGGGGTGCGTGACACTCATGGGCGACCTCCCGTGGGCGAGGTGACCACGGTCGCACGCGCCGGGCCGGCTCCTCGACCCGCCGGCGGCGATCCGCACACGATGTTCATGTCCGGGCCGCGTGGTGCTCCGCCCCGGCGTGCCTGCGGGACCTCGTCCGTGCCTCGTCGGACGATCAGGGGGTGAGCGCCCACCACGACGCCGACCTGAGGGTCGGCCGGACCACCTCCGCGGTGCTGTGGGCGCTCGTGCTCGCCGTCGCCGCGGTGACGCTCACGGGCCTCGTCGTGCTGCGGCCGGACGGTGACGTCGTGCGGGCGACCCGGGTCGAGAACCCCTACGCCGGGCTGCGGCTGGTCGACGGCACCGTGAGCGGGACCCGGGCGCTGCCCTGCGACCAGGTCGGGACCGAGAGCGGCGGCGAGGGCGTCGTGCCGGCCGACCCCGGCGGCGAGGCCGGCGGCTTGCCCGGCGGCGGTCCCGGCGGGGTGGCGTCCGACTGCGCGGTCGCCGTGGTCGAGGTCCCGGCGGACGGCGGGACGGCGTCCGCGGAGGTGCCGGTGCCCGTCGAGGTGGTCCGGGCCGGTCTCGGTGCGGGGGACCCGGTACGGCTCGCGGTCTACCCGGCACAGGACGGCGTCCCGGCGGCCTACGCATTCGTCGGCTACGAGCGGCGACTGCCGCTGGGCCTGCTCGCCGGGCTCTTCGCCGTCCTCGTCGTCGCGGTCGCCCGCTGGAAGGGGCTGGCCGCCCTCGGCGGGGTCGCCGTCGCGTTCGTCGTCGTCGCGCAGTTCCTGCTGCCCGCGCTGCGCACCGGCGGGCCGCCGTTGCCGCTCGCCCTCGTCACCGCGAGCGCGATCATGCTCCCCGTGCTCTACCTCGCCCACGGCGTCTCGGCGCGGACGACGACGGCCCTGCTCGGCACCGTCGCCGGCCTCGCGGTGACCGCGGGCCTGGCGGCCTGGGCGACCGGTGCGGCGCACCTCGACGGGCTCGTCTCCGACGAGGACTTCGAGCTCAGCCGGCTCACGACCGGCGCCGGGCTCGGCGGGATCGTGCTGTGCGGGGTCGTCGTGGCGGGGCTCGGGGTGCTCAACGACGTGACGGTGACCCAGGCCTCCGCGGTCTGGGAGGTCAAGGCGCACGCGCCGCACCTGGGCGTCGGGGCCCTGTTCGCCAGCGGCATGCGGGTCGGCCGGGACCACCTCGCCTCGACCGTCTACACGATCGTCTTCGCGTACGCGGGTGCCGCGCTGCCGACGCTGCTGCTCGTCGACCTCTACGCCCAGCCGGTCGGCCAGGTGCTCACGGGCGGCGACGTCGCGGAGGAGGTCGTCCGCACCCTCGTCGGGTCGGTCGGGCTGGTCCTCGCGATCCCGCTCACGACGCTCGTCGCGGCCCTGGTCGCCGCGCGCGGCCGCCCGGTCGAGCAGCCGGAGAGCGACGGCCCGGCCGCCGGCGACCGCCGGCCCGTCGACGCGGTCACAACCTGACGCGTCAGCCGACGGGGCGCCCGTCCGGCACCGGCATCGCGTACCGGCGCACCGGCTCCGGCACCGGGTGCGCCGCCCCGGCGGCGACCCAGTCCGCGAGCGCGTCGACGACGTCGTCCTCGACGACGAGCGCGAACCAGTCGGCGGTGCCGCGGTGCCGGCGGACGACGACCACGTTGCTCAGCGCGCACGCCGACAGGCAGCCGACCGTGCGCAGCCGCGTCGGCACCGGGCTCGCGGCGGCGGCCCGGCGGAGCCGGTCCAGGTGGTCGTCGTGGTCGACGTCCGGGTGCTTCGCGGCGCTGCCGCAGCAGCAGCCGCGGCAGACGAGGACCTCGACGGCGGGGGCCGGCCGGTGCCGGCCGTGGTCGTGGAGTCGGCTGCGCATCCCGCCATCATAGGAACGAGAATCATTCTCAACAAAGCCGTGCGTGCACCCCGCGTGCCGCGCGGGCGGGGTCAGCGCGCGGCGCAGTCGGCGCAGGTGCCGAAGACCTCGACGACGTGCTCGACGTCGGCGAACCCGTTGTCCTCGCCGATCTTTCGTGCCCAGCGCTCGACGGCGACCGAGTCGACCTCGACGGTGCGGCGGCAGCGGCGGCAGATGAGGTGATGGTGGTGCCCGGTGCTGCAGCGCCGGTAGACGGACTCGCCGTCGCCGGTCCGTAGGACGTCGACGTCGCCGTCCTCGGCGAGCTGGGTGAGGGTCCGGTAGACGGTCGCGAGGCCGACGTTCTCGCCGCGCTCGCGCAGCAGGGCGTGGAGCTGCTGCGCGCTGCGGAAGTCGTCGGCGTGCTCGAGCGCGGTCCAGACGGCGCTGCGCTGGCGGGTCTCGCGCCGCCGCGTCGTCTCGGTCACCTGGTGCTCCTCCGGGTCGTCCTGGCCTCGCCCCATCGTGGCACGGTGTCAGTGGTCGTCGTAGTGCGCCCCGTGCGCGGCGTGCCGGTGCCCGTCGTGGACGTAGTCGACGTGGTCGCGGTGCGGGACGGCCTCGTGGCCGCACTCGGGGCCGTGCTCGTGCCGGTGCTCGCGCTCGTCGTGGTGGCGCCGGCCGTGGACGACGCCCCGCAGCCAGGCCGCGACCGTCGCGACGACGAACACCGCGATCGCGAGCAGCACGATCGTGCCTCCGGAGGGGGTGTCGGCGTAGTACGACAGGGTCGTCCCGCCGGTGCTCACGACGACGCCCACCCCGATGGCGACGACGACGCTGGACCGGAAGCTCGTCGCGGTCACCTGGGCGATCGCGTTCGGCAGGATCATGAGCGCGCTGATGAGCAGCAGGCCGACGATCCGCATCGAGATGACGACGGTCGACGCCGTGAGCACCGCGAGCAGCACGTTGAGCCCGAGCACGTTCATCCCGCTCGCACGGGCGTACTCCTCGTCGTTGCTCACCGCGAACAGCCGCGGGGCGAGCCCGACGGCGACGGCGAGGACGACGAGCGAGAGCACGCCGAAGACCCACAGGTCGGTACCGGTCGTCGTCGTGATCGCGCCGAAGAGGTACGCGTTGAGGTTGGCCGGGGTGCCCTCCGGGGACAGCCCGATGAGGACGACGCCGCCGGCGATGCCGCCGTAGAACATCACCGCGAGCGCGATGTCGGCGCTGGCCCGGCCGCGGGCGCGGACCAGCTCGATGGCGACGGCGCCGAGCACCGAGGCGCCGAGCGCGACGAGCACGGGGGAGGAGCCGGTGAGAACGCCGAGCCCGACGCCGGTCAGTGCGACGTGGCCGAGCCCGTCGCCGATGAGCGCGAGCCGGCGCTGGACGAGGTAGACGCCGACGACCGGGGCGGTCATGCCGACGAGCAGCGCCGCGAGCAGGGCGCGCTGCATGAAGTCGTAGGAGAGCACGGCGTCCGCCTTCAGGTCGTGCTGCGCGAGCCGCGCAGTCCGGGGTCGCCGAGCCAGCCGGAGCCGGGCGAGCGCACCGGGTCGTCCGGGCCGCCGTCCTGCCCGGCGGCGCTGTGGTGCGGGTCGTGCCCGGGGTGGCCGTAGACGTGCACCCCGAGCGCCGACCGCGCGGACATCGCGACGTCCGCCGGCTCGTCGCCGACCACACGGCCGTCGGCCACGGCGACGACCCGGGTGAGGATCGGGGCCAGCGGTGCGACGTCGTGGGTGACGACGACGAGCGTCAGCCCGTCGTCGACGAGCCGCGCGAGGGTGCGGGTCAGGGCCTCGGAGTTCTGCGCGTCGACACCGGCGGTCGGCTCGTCCATGACGAGGACCTCGGGCTCGGAGGCGAGTGCCCGGGCGATGAGGACGCGGCGCTGCTGACCGCCGGAGAGCGTCGAGACCGGGGCCCGGTGCCGGTCGGCGAGACCGACGACGTCGATCGCCTGCGCGACGACGCGGCGGTCCTCCTCGCCGGCGGGGGCCCACCAGTGGCGCCGGGCGAGCCGGCCGGAGGCGACGACCTCCTCGACGGTCGACGGCACGGCGCCGACGACGGTGTGCCGCTGCGGGACGTACCCGATCCGCCAGCGCTCCTTGAAGCGTGCCGCCGGGACGTCGAAGAGGAGCACCTCGCCCGCGGTGACCGGCGCCAGCCCGAGCACGCCGCGGACGACCGTCGTCTTGCCCGAACCGTTCGGGCCGACGATGGCGACGACCTCGCCGCGGCGCACGAGCAGGCTCACGTCCTGGACCACCGGCCGGTCGCCGTAGCCGACGCTCGCGTGCCGGAGCTCGACGACGGGGCCGCCCGCCAGGTCGCGACCCGTCACGAGCAGGGCTGGCCGGCCCGCAGGGCGGCGAGGTTGGCGCGCATGACGCCAAGGTAGTCCTGCGCGGCGGAGGCGTCGCTGATCCCCTCGATCGGGTCGAGGACGGCGGTCTTCGCGCCGGTCTCGGAGGCGACGGTCTTCGCGACGGCCGGGCTCACGAGGGTCTCGTAGTAGATGGTCGTCACGTCGTTCGCGCGGACGAAGTCGGTGACCTTCGCGATCGTCTTCGCGTCCGGCTCGGCCTCGGGCGACAGGCCGGTGATCCCGACCTGGGTCAGGCCGTAGCGCTGCGCGAGGTAACCGAACGCCTGGTGGCTCGTGACGACGTCCTTGTTCGTGCAGGTCGCCAGCCCGGCCTTCATCTCGCCGTCGAGGGCCTCGAGGTCCTTGCGCAGGGCCGCGGCATTCGCGGTGAACGTCGCGGCCTGCGCCGGGTCCGCCTGCCCGAGGCGGGCGGCGAGCGCGTCGCCGACGTCGGCCAGCCGGGTCGGGTCGAGCCAGAAGTGCGGGTCGGTCGCCGAGTGCCCGGCCTCTTCGGCGCCCTCCTCGCCCTCGTGCTCCTCCTCGACGCCCTCGAGGTCGAGCCGGGCGGAGCCCGCGGCGTCGAAGGCCTTGTCGCCGGCCTGAGTCTTCACGGCCTCGTCGACCGCGGGCTGGAAGCCCGACAGGTAGACGACGAGCCCGGCGTCCGCGACCGCCGCGACGTCCTTGGGGCTCAGCTCGAGGTCGTGCGGCTCGGCGCCGGGCTTGGTGAGGTTCGTGACGGAGACGGCGTCGCCACCGACCCGCTGGGCCGCGTACTGCAGCGGGTAGAAGCTCGCGACGACGGCGACCTTCCCGCCGCCGGCAGACGTCGTCCCGCCGCCCGACGAGGAGCCGCCGCACGCGGCGAGGGTGGTGAGCGCGACGAGGGTGGCCGACACGGCTGCCGTCTTCTTGAGCATGAGAACGATTCTCATTACGATCGGGCGTCTTGTCAAAAGGGCCGCTGCCCGGCCCCGGTGCGGCGCGGGCGGGGCGGGCCCGGCCGTAGGCTCTCGACGTGCTCGTCGTGACCCGGTACGTCGTCCCCGCCGAGGAGGCCGACAAGTTCTCCGGCCTCGCGGCCGCCGCGCTCGAGGCGCTCACCGCGCGCCCCGGCTGCACCGCCGGCTGGGTCGGCCGGGCGGTGGACGACGCCACGCTCTGGACGCTCACGACGACGTGGACGAACGTCGGCGCCTACCGGCGGGCGTTGTCCGCCTACGACGTCAAGGTCCGCGCCGTCCCGCTCATGTACCGGGCCGTCGACGAGGCGAGCGCCTACGAGCCGGTCGTCACGTGGAGTCCTGGATCAGGCACGCAGAATCACGAACCGGCCCGATCCGTGGACGCGGACGCGGCCCACCCGGGTGAGTGACGCACAGACCCTGCCGAACGGCCGCCGAGTGCCTTAACGTCACACGCGGTGGTGTAACGGTGTCACGTGACCGGTGACCGCCACGTGCTCGGGGATGCACGGACGGGGAAGGGGGTGCCGCGGTGCTGGACGCTGCCGTGGGACGCACCGAGATCGACGGCGTGCCGGTGTTCTGGGTCGACGACCCCGGGCCCTTCACCGCGGGGCTCGTGCTGGGCATGGGCGTCGTCGACGAGACCTTCCGGACCGCCGGGGTCGGGCACGCGGTCGAGCACCTCGCGCTGTCGGTCGTCGGTCGCACCCACCTCGACTTCACCGGGCAGCACCGCCTCACCGAGACCGAGTTCACCGCGACCGGGCCCGTCGGGCAGGTCGTCGACTTCCTCGCCCGGGTCTGCGACGGGCTGACCCGGCTGCCGATCGCCCGGCTCGGTCTCGAGACCGGTGTCATCGCGGCCGAGGCGAGCCGCACGACGGGGCCCGCGGACGCCGTCCTGCTCGCCCTGCGCTACGGCTACGACAGCCTCGGGCTCGCCCCGCTCGACGTCGTCCCGCCGTCCGAGATCGGCGAGACGGACGTGCTCGACCACGTCCGGCGCCTCGTGACGACGGGCAACGCGGCCGTGTACCTGTCGGCCCCGCCGCCGCCGGGCCTGCGCGTCCCGCTGCCCCGGGTCGGCGCCGGCGTCGACGTGCCGGA